>NZ_JBIATN010000013.1:0-291142 GCF_042891825.1 Streptomyces sp. NPDC001852 | reverse complement strand
AACGTCGATCACGCCGACGTCAACGCGGCCAAGAACATCCGACACGCGGGCGGGCAGCCCGTGTCAGCCTGTGGAGACCTCGGCACTGGCCAGTCTGTGAAGCAGGAACCCGGCAGCCGGGCGACCGGCCAAACCACCTGACAAAGGAATCCCGGTCCTTCAGGGCCGGGAGGATGTCAACTTTCACGGCAGATGTCTTCTGGTGCGCCCTGTCGTGCACGATCTGCGTCCGGTGGCACACGTGGCCAAGGAGCTGGGAGTGTCGCGCCAGTGCGCGCACCGATGGGTGACGCGTTTTCACTACCCTGGCCGGCCACGACGCCGGCTCACGGGGCTCCGGGTGGCCGTGGAACGCTTCGAAGGCCTCCGCGCTCGGCTCAGCCTCGCGCGATCCCCCGCTGAGCGGCTTCGGTCAGTGCGGTCGCCGTGTGCACCGCGCTGGCGATGGCGTCGTCGGGGCCGAGGCCGCACAGGTCGGTGAGGGAGAAGAGGGCTTCTGCGCTGACGACCACGGCGAGGTCCCGCTTGAGCTGGGCGAGGGCTTCCGGATCCGTCACCCCCAGTGTCTCCTCCAGGGGCAGGAGCGCGAGGTCGATCAACCCGAACCGGATACCCGGCCTGGCGGCCGCCGCCTCGGGGCGGGTGATGGTGGCCGCGATCATGGCGCGCACGGCTCCCTGCCGCAGGAGTATGCCGCGCAACAGGAACTCGCAGGCGAAGGCGACCCGTTCCACGGCATCGGTGGAGTCCGCGACCGGCGCGAGCGCCTCGACGGGGGGCGGCCAGGCGCCGGCCAGCGCCTCGCTGATCAGCGAGGGGAGGTCGGGGAAGTAACGGTAGGCGGTGGCCTCGGAGACCAGGGCCGCGCGCGCGATCGCGGGCATGGTCACCTCGCCGCCCGTGCCGATGAGTTCACGGGCGGCTTCGACGATCGCCGTGCGCGTGCGCTTCTTCTGATTGCTGCGGCCGGTGTCCGTCTGCGTGGTCGCCACCCGTACGTCCCCTTCCGTGCCCGTCCATCCGTCCTCATGTTATCACCGGCCACTCTCATCATGAGAGTCCACTTGCACGACGCGACTCAACCCTCTAACCTCCTTCGTGAGAGTCGGCTCTCACGAAGGAGATGGCGATGACCGAGGTTTCCGTGGTCGGCCCGGACGACGGTGAGACGATCCGTCTGGGACCGACACAGATCCGCATCCTCGAGGACGGCAGCACCACCGGGCACCGTCTCGGCATCGGCGAGATCACCCTCGCCCCGCACACCGCAGGACCCCCGCAGCACCGCCACGCCCAGCACGACGAGGGCTTCTACGTGCTCTCCGGCACCGTGCACTTCACCGTCGGGGAGACGACCCACGTCGCCCCGGCCGGCACCCTCGCGATGATCCCGCCCGGTGCCCCGCACACCTTCGCCAACCTCGGCGACGAGCCGGCGGTGATGCTCAACACCTTCACGCCCGACCTGTACGTGCAGTACTTCCGCGACCTGCGGGACATGATCGCCACCGGCGGGGAGCTGACCCCGCAGGCGACCGTCCAGGTGATGAGCCGGTACGCCACCGTGCCGGCGACCGACTACGCGTGACGGCCCGCACCCGTAACCCCCAGCGCCGGAAACCGACTTGGAGACGTCCATGACCAGCACCGCCCGCACAATCACCCTCACCCTCGACTCCGGAGACGTCGGCCTGAACCTCACCGTCGACGAGCGGGGCAAGGGTCACCCCTTCCTGCTCCTGCACGGCGGCGGCGGTCCGCAGACCGTCACGGGATTCGCCGCGCTCCTCGCCGAACAGCGGCCGGCGCGGGTCATCACCCCGGTCCACCCCGGCTTCAGTGGCACCGCCCGGCCCGACTGGCTCAACGACGTGCCCACCCTCGCCCAGGTCTACGTACGACTGCTGGACGAACTCGGCCTGGAGGACGTCACCGTCGTCGGCAACTCCATAGGCGGCTGGATCGCCGCCGAAATCGCCCTGCTCGGCAGTGCCCGGATCAGCGGCGTCGTCCTCGTCAACGCCGCCGGCATCCACGTCCCCGGCCACCCGGTCGCCGACCCCTTCACCCTGACGCCCGCCGAACTGTCCGCTCTCTCCTTCCACGACGTCGAGCGGTTCCGCATCGACCCCAGCACGTTCTCCGAAGAGCAGCGCGCCGCCGCGGCCGCCAACCGGGCCGCGCTGCAGGTCTATTCGGGCCCGCACGCCATGGCCGACCCCACCCTGCGCGAGCGCCTGGCCAAGGTCACGTCTCCGGTCCTCGTCGCGTGGGGCGAGAGCGACCAGGTCGTCGACACCGAGTACGGACGTGCGTACGCCGCTGCCATCCCCGGCGCCGGGTTCGAACTCCTCCCCCGCACCGGTCACATGCCCCAGATCGAGACTCCCGGGCAACTCCTGCCCGTGGTCTGGGACTTCGCCGCAGCCCACGCCACCCATCGGCCCACCGACTGAACGCGGGAGCCCTCGTGCCCAATCCCGTACGGGGCCGGCGCGCCTCCGTCCTGGCCGTCTGCTGCCTGAGCGTGCTGCTGGTCAGCCTCGACGTCACCATCCTCAACGTCGCGCTCCCCTCGATGCAGCGGTCCCTGCACTCGTCCGTCTCCGGCCTGCAGTGGACGCTCGACGCGTACACCATCGTCCTGGCCTCGCTGCTGCCCCTGGCCGGTGCCACCGCCGACCGCGTGGGACGGCGGCGCGTCTTCCAACTCGGTCTCGTGCTGTTCACCGGTGGGTCGGCCCTGTGCAGTCTGGCGCCCACGACGAGCTGGCTCGTCGCCTTCCGTACGGTGCAGGCGGTGGGCGGCAGCATGCTCACCCCCGTCGCCATGGCGATCCTCGTCAACACCTTCACCGCGCCACGGGAGCGGGCACGGGCCATCGGTGTCTGGGGCGCAGTGGTCGGCCTGAGCATGGCGGCCGGGCCGGTTCTGGGTGGCGTACTGGTGGAGTCGGCCGGATGGCGGTCGGTGTTCTGGCTGAACGTGCCGACCGGGGTGGCCGCGCTGGCCCTCACCGCGCTGTTCGTCCCGGAGTCCCGCGCGCCGACGGCCCGACGCGCCGACCCCGTGGGCCAGTTGTTGCTGATCGTCCTGCTCGGCACCCTGACGTACGCCATCATCGAGGCGCCCGGCGAGGGCTGGACCGCGCCGCCGATCGTGGCCTGCCTGATGGTGGCGGCGGGCGCGCTGGCCGCCTTCGTACCGTACGAGAACCGGCGCGCCGAACCGCTGATCGAGCCGCGGCTCTTCCGCAGCGCACCTTTCAGCGGGGCCACCGCGACAGCGGTCCTCGCCTTCGGCGCGCTCAGCGGCTTTCTGTTCACCAACACCCTCTACCTGCAACGGGTGGTGGGGCTGAGTGCCCTGGGCACCGGGCTGCACCTGCTGCCCATGGCGGTGCTGTCCCTGGTGTGCCCGCCGCTGTCCGGGCGGATCGTGGGCAGCCGCGGTCCGCGGATTCCCCTGGTGCTCGCGGGGGCCGGCATCGTCGCCAGCGGCGTACTGGGCGTCGCCGTCACCCGATCCGCCCACCCCTCGGACATCCTGCTGTACGTCACGTACGCGCTGTTCGGTCTCGGCTTCGGCTTCGTCAACGCGCCGATCACCTACACGGCCGTGTCCGGCATGCCGAGCGCCCAGGCCGGGGTCGCCGCCGCGGTCGCCGCGACCAGCCGTCAGATCGGATCCTCGCTCGGCATCGCGGTGATCGGCGCCGCGGTCGCCGCCGGCGCGCGGCCCACGGCCTGGTGGATCATCGCCGGGTGCGGGGCGGCCGTCCTGGTACTGGGCACCGTCACCTCCGGCCGCCGGGCCACCGCCGAACGCGTCGCCGCCCATGACGGGTTTTGCGTTCGTAGTACGCCTGGGCGCGCGGGTCGTGGCGCAGCCGGGTGAACACGATGCGGTGCAGGGCGGCGTTGGCCGGGCGGTCGCCGTCGTGGTTGAGCCGGCGCGTGCTCCGGCCGCCCGAGGAGTACTCGATGGGGCTGACTCCCTGTGGTCGCGGGCGGCGCCCTCGGCGAGCGCGGTGGGATTGGTTCCGCCGACGATGGCGGTGGCCGGCGAGGCGCTGGCGGCGGCCGGCGCCATCCCCACCCCCGCAGACCACATGTCCGATCACGCGGCACGGGTACCGTGCCTCCCCACCGGTGCCCCGATCCCCGGACAGCCGCAAATCCGCAGGACCCTCCCTCTGATCCTTACAGAGCCGAGGCGACGGGCAGGTCCAGGCCACGGGCCGCGACGAGGCGTGCGGTCCCGTCGGCCAGGCTGTAGCACAGGCCCACCACCGCGGCTTGCCCGGCGGCGACCCGCTCGGCCAGGAGGCGGGAGCGGTCCAGCAGCAGGTCGACGGTGTGCCCTATGTGTTCCGCGAGGATCTCTTCGGCGCTCACGCGTCCGGCGGCCCTGGCCGCCAGCACGCTGGGAGTGACGCGCTCGACGACGTCCCGGATGTAGCCGGCCGGTGCGATGCCGTCCTCCAGCGCGGCGCACGCCGCGCCGACCGCCCCGCACGAGTCATGGCCGAGGACCACGACCAGGGGGCAGTCCAGCACGTCGACGCCGTACTCGATGCTGCCGATCACTTCCGGGCCCATGACGTGGCCGGCGGTGCGCACCACGAAGAGATCGCCCAGACCGCGATCGAAGATGATCTCGGCGGCCAGGCGGGAGTCGGAGCACCCGAACAGCACCGCGAACGGGCGCTGAGACGGAGCGACCTCCGTGCGGCGGGTGGCATCCTGGTTCGGGTGCGCCGGGGCACCCGCGACGAACCGCTGGTTGCCGGTCAGCAGCAGCTCGAAGGCTTCACGTGGGGATGCGGCCTGGATCTCTGTCATGGCCGCAGGTTACGGCCGGCCCGGCAGACACGCGCGTCCGGGTCCACGGCCGACGGCCTTTTTGCAGTTCCGTGGTGTCGGGCACGCCCAGACGCCGGGCGATGTCCCCCTCGATCCGCCTCCTCAATGCGCTGCGCAGCTGTCACCGGCCGCCCACGAGCGAGCTCGGCGGGCGCGGGAGCTGGACCTTCCGTAGATTGAGGAGCGAGCGACTGGCAGGAAATGCGTGTGACACGGAAGATCGACTACACAGGGGTGTTCGCCGCCCTTCCGAGCCCGTGCCTGGTGCTCGGCACGGACCTGGTGATCGCTGACGCCAACCCGGCCTTCTGCGAGGTGACCGGACAAAGCCGGACCGAGCTGCTCGGGCAGTACCTCTTCGACGCCTTCCCGGACAACCCCGCCGACCCGGAGGCCGACGGGGTGGACACGCTGAAAGCCTCACTGCACCGCGTCCTGTCCTCCGGCCAGACCGATCACATGGCGTTGCAGAAGTACGACATCCCGGTCCCCGGCAACCCCGAGGTGTTCAAGGAGCGGTGGTGGACCGCGATCAACGTGCCCGTCCTGGGCCCGGACGGCAACGTCGCCTGGATCATCCACCGGTCCGAGGACATGACCGACGTCGTCCACGCCCACCGCACCGCGCAACAGCCCGCGGTCCGCCCCGGCCGCGAAGCGGCCATGGAAGCCGAGCTCTACGCCCGGGCTCGGCAACTGCAGCAGCTGAACGAGGAGCTGCGGCAGGCCCACGCCCGTGAACGGCGCGTCGCCGTCGCCCTGCAAGAAGCCATGCTCCACTCCCCCGACCTGGCCTGGCACCCGAACATCGCCGTGCGCTACCTGCCCGCGACGGGATCACTGAACGTGTGCGGCGACTGGTACGACGCGGTGGACCTGCCCGCGGACCGTTTCACCGTCGCCGTCGGCGACGTGGTCGGCCACGGCCTGATGGCCGCCACCGTCATGGGCAGGCTCCGCAGCGCTCTGAGCGCCGCCACCCGCACCGTCCACGGCCCCGCCCAGGCACTTGAGGTCCTGGGGCTCTACGCCCGCTCGGTCGAGGGTGCACTGGCCGCCACCGCCGTCCAGGTCCTCGTCGACTGCCACAGCCACCTGCTCATCTACAGCAGCGCCGGCCACCCCCCGCCCGTCTTGCTGCACCCGGACGGTTCCTGCGAGCTGCTCGACCAGGCCACCGACCCACCGCTGGGCGCCCGCCTCGAACACGTCCCCCGTCCTCAGGCCAACCTGACCTACGCTCCCGGCGACACCCTCATCCTCTACACCGACGGTCTGATCGAACGCCGCGGTGAGGACATCGACGCCGGCCTGACCCGACTGACGTCCGCACTCGCCACCTGCACCGAATTCGGCGCGGAACACCTCGCCGACGCCCTCCTCGCCCGCCTCGGCCTCGCCAGCGGCGCAGACGACGACATCGCCATGGTCGTCGTCCGCCTGGACCGAACAACTCGACCGTACTGATCGGGCCGATGCCGTCGCCGGTGAGCGTGCCGCCCTTTTCGGCCTCCTCCGCGCCGTAGCCGCCGATGGGAGCGAGTGCGGCGCCTGACGGGTCTCGGCAGGTGTTCCAGCTATCGGCCGGTTTGCGCGAAGCCAGAGGTTCCGGGTTGAAGGGATCGTGCCGTCCTCCAGCGTTACTCCAGTACAGGATTTGTTCCGCGTCCCGGACCATGGAACGGCGGCCCAGCCGTCCGATCTCTCGCCTCACATCGTCCAAGTGTCCGTGCATTTCCAGCGCGCGGCACCCGAGCGATTCGTCACCCCGTGGATGGCGAGCCTGATGTGCCGGCCCACGGTGACACGTTAGCTTCCGATCCATGAACCCTCCGACACGGTTCGCCCTGACCGAGCATTCACCCACCTTCTGGCGAGTGACGTTCAATAACCCCCCGGTCAATCTCGTCGACGGGACGTTCAGCAACGAACTTGATGAACTATTCACACGCGCCGAGAACGAAGGCGTGGCGGTCATCGTCTTCGACAGCGCCGACCCCGAGTTCTACCTGGCTCATTACGACCTGTCCGCGAAGGGCGAACTGGATCATGTTCTCGCCCACCCGGAGGAGGTCCACCCCTTTACGGCGCTTCTGACCAGGCTCACCAAGCTCCCCCTCGCGACTATTTCCTCCGTCAGGGGTATCGCACGGGGCGCCGGCAGCGAATTCCTGCTAGCCACCGACATGCGATTCGCCAGCCGCGAGAAAGCCGTCATCGGTCAGTTCGAGATCGGCATGAGCGCCATTGCAGGTGGCGGACCCGCAACCCGCCTGCCCGGACTCGTCGGGCGGGGCCGGACGTTCGAGATCCTCTACGGTGGCCTTGACATGGACGGCGCACGCGCCGAGCAGTACGGATACGTGAACCGATCCTTCCCGGACGCCGAACTCGACGAATTTGTCGATGAGTTGGCGTCTCGCATCGCCTCCTTCGACCTGCAGACGATCAAGGACATCAAACACTTCGTCAACCTCGCCACACTGCGACCGGACGCGGAGTTCAAAGAGCAGATGGACGCCTTCTGGGCCGCGGCGAACCGTCCGGCGCAACAGCACGTCGCAAAGCAACTTTTCGATGCGGGACTTCAGCAGCGGAGCGATGTCGAACGCGAACTCCCGCACTGGGTAACGCGGTTCCAGTACCGCCCTGGCCCCGAGAAGAAGTAGGCCATCCTCCATGGCTGTTGAAATCTCTCCCTTGGTGCGCCCTTCCCGGTTCAGGCGTCGCGCCGGGCTGCTCGGCGAATGTCTGGCGGAATTCCTCGGCATGTTCGTTCTCATCTCCTTCGGCTGCGGGGTGGCTGCCATGGCGGTCGCGGCCCTGCCGGGTTCGGGCCGTACCGCGGGAGCCACGATGAGTTTCGTGACGGTCGGCGACTGGGTCATGCCCGTGCTCGGCTGGGGCCTGGCCGTCACCTTCGGCATTTACGTTGCCGGCGGTGTCAGCGGCGCGCACTTGAATCCCGCGGTCACTCTCGCCTTCGCGGTACGGCGGCGGTTCCCCTGGCTCAAAGTCATGCCGTACGTCGCCGCGCAACTGGTCGGAGCGTTCGCCGGGGCAGCGCTGGTGTACGCGGTCTACCACGACGCGATCAATGCGCTGGACCATGCGACGAGGGGACCGAAGACGAATGGGCACACCCTGGCCACTTTTTCCATCTTCAGTACGTTCCCCGCGCCCTACTTCCACGGTGGTTTCTGGGGGCCGGTGGTGGATCAGATCGTCGGCGCGGCCTTCATGATCATGTTCGTGATGGCGGTCATCGACCTGCGCAATCCGACGGTACGGGTCTTCCTCGGGCCGCTGGTGATCGGCTTCGCAGTCGCCGCCATCGGCCTGTCGTACGGCGCGAACGCCGGCTACGCCATCAATCCCGCGCGTGACCTCGGCCCGCGCGTGTTCGCCTGGGCCATGGGCTGGGGACACCTCGCGCTGCCGGGCACGCTGCCCGGTTCCTTCAGCGGCTACTTCTGGGTTCCCCTGGTCGCACCCCTCGTCGGCGGCGTGATCGGGGTGCTGGTGTACGACCTCCTCATCGGTGACGTCCTGCACCTGCGGACCCAGGTGGCCATGCCCCCGGAGGTCGGCTGCACCCGTCCTGTGACGAGTGCGCAGAACGCGGTGACCGCCGGTTCGCAACCTCAGTAGGGTCCGACGGCGGGGATCAGATCATCGAAGCGATGGCCTCTGCGGGGCCTCACGACGGGCGGAGCACCCTCTCCGGGTCGTCGTGGGTGCTGCCCGCGAGGTCCTCGAAGTCCATGGTGGCGAGCGTCCTGCCCGGCGTCTCTCAGACATCAGAGGCGGTCGGCGTCCAGGACCGCCTGGGCGAACGCCTCCGGTGCCTCTTGCGGCACGTTGTGCCCTATGCGCTTGAGCGTGCGGTGGGCGTACGGGCCGGTGAATTTGGCGCGGTACGCGGCCCCGTCGCCCGCCGGGGTGAACGGATCCAACGCGCCGTCGACGGTGATCGTGGGCACATGGATGGCCGGGCCGGTAGCGAGCTTGGCCTCGATGCCGTCGTAGCGTGGGTCGCCCGCCGCGAGGCCCAATCGCCAGCGGTAGTTGTGGATCACGATGCTGACGTAGTCCGGATTGTTGAAGGCCGCAGCGGTGCGGTTGAAGGTGGCGTCGTCGAAGTGCCAGGTCGGGGAGACGTTGTGCCAGATCAGTTGGGCGAAGTCGTGTCGGTGCTCAGTCAGGCCCAACACACCCCGCTCCGTGGCGAAGTAGTACTGGTACCACCACGCCCACTCGGCCGCCGGGGGCAGCGGCTGCTTGTTCTTCTCCCGGTTGGTGATGAGGTATCCGGTCACCGAGACCAGGGCCTTGCACCGTTTCGGCCACAGTGCCGCGATGATGTCGGCCGTCCGCGCGCCCCAGTCGAAGCCGCCGAGCAGCGCCTTCTCGATCCGCAGCGCGTCCATCAGGGCGATGATGTCCAGCGCGACCACGGCTTGCTGGCCGTTGCGGAAGGTCCTCTTCGACAGGAACGTAGTGGTGCCGTAGCCACGCAGGTAGGGGACGATGACACGGTAGCCCTCGGCGGCCAGCAGCGGTGCGACGTCGACGTAGCTGTGGATGTCGTACGGCCACCCGTGCAGCAGGATGACCACCGGGCCGCGGCTCGGGCCGGCCTCGGCGTACCCGATGCTCAACTCGCCGGCCCTGACCTGCTTCAACGACGGGAACGAGGTGAGCCCCTTCGCTCGGCCGGCCGTCGAGGCATTCCCTCCGGGAGCAGTAGCCGCCGAGGCGGGTGAGGCGCCGAGCCGGCCTGCCAGCGACGCAGCCGCTGTCCCTGCGGCTCCTGCTCCGATCGTTTTGCCGAAGGCCCGCCTGTTGATCATGAGAACCATCCTGTGTTGACATGTCGAGGGTGCCCTCCCCCCCCCGGAGCGCGGTCATGGTCAGGTTCGTCTGTCAGCTGGGCCGGGCGCCACGACCGGTTTCCTCGCGTGTGAGTGGCGCAGACTCTCAGTCGATACAGGTCAGGGGTCGGTGCCGACCCTGGAGACGTGGTATTGGCGGATCCACCCCGTCGCGGGTGCGCTTGAGAACGAGCGCGAGGTGCGCCCGAGCCTCCCAGCCTTCCGGTCGCAGAAGGTGACGTCGGCGAAGCCATTGGCCATGTACAGGCCGATTTCGTCAGTGTGGAGCACGGTGACGTCCCTCGCACATCGGTCCTCGCACATCACGGCTGCGCCATGTGATCGACTGGTGGGTGTTGAACATG
Source organism: Streptomyces sp. NPDC001852 (assembly GCF_042891825.1). Taxonomy (NCBI): domain Bacteria; kingdom Bacillati; phylum Actinomycetota; class Actinomycetes; order Kitasatosporales; family Streptomycetaceae; genus Streptomyces; species Streptomyces sp. NPDC001852. Next base: position 281,037 of record NZ_JBIATN010000013.1, on the reverse strand, counting down.
GTCGCCGGTGTGCCCAAGGGGAGCTGCCTCCGTGCGGGTCAGCACAGCTGTGGGACCGTCTCCGGGCACATGGTCGGCAACCTCACCCTGGAGCTGAGCAACCAGACCGAACCCATCCGCGAGCGCCTGCAGCAGATCTTCGACGCTCAGGTGGAGATGGTCGAGAAGGTCGTCGCCGAAGCCCCAGCACCTCCAAGCCGTGGAGAAGTGCCTGTCGCTGCCTTCCGCACACCGAAGGGACACGACGACCGTCAGCCCCTGACCAGCCCCGCCCCGGGTCATTCGGATGTTCGCTCAGCGGCGTCGTCTCCATGGAGTGCCACGGTGCCAAAGGCAGCGAATCGCGGTGGCGTCCGCCGGCGCCTGGGAGGCGGCGCCCTCGTACGCGGCCGGGGCGAAGGCGACCAGGAACTCCTTGGCGGCGCCCCACGCGCCGGTCGAGGCCGGTCCCGGGTCATTCGGGTGCTGCGCCAGGGGCGCGACCTCGTCGCTGCTCCAGACGCGCAGCGGCATGGAAGCGAGGACATCCTCCAGCCGCGCGGCGTCCAGTGCGGGAAACCCGGCCGTGCACCTGGTGGTACCGGCGGGAAGCCGAGCGGTCGCGCCTCCGCGCATGCTCTGGGGGGGACGAGTCGGGTGTGCCCCTCGTGGTTCCTGCCCACTGCGGCAGCTGTGCGCACTTCACCGAATGGCGCATCGAGGTCGAGCACGCGCTCGACGGAGCCAGCCGGCTGCCCGCACACGGCTGGGAATGCACGGGGATCGACCTGCCGTCCCGACCGCTGACCACCGTGGCGGGGTACACCTGACGGTGCCGTGAGCCAAGAGTGGCGCCGCTGTGGCGGAGCAGTATCGTGGAGGAAGCTCTTCGGCGCGCCGTCTCCGCCGACCCAGTGCGAAAACCGGCGTGCCTGTGGCGGCCGACCCGCGGTTGTCTCGGGCCCCGTTGAGCACGCGCAGCCTCTTGTCCACCCCATGGCAGGGCTTCCACAACACTGCGGCAGCACTTCAGACGATCCTCCCCAGGTGTTTCGCAGGCGCACCCACTGCGTGCCGGCGCGGGAGTCGTGGCGACGGGCGACGGGCACAACTGCCAGAAGGGCAGGAGGGCTCCTCCATGGACATGAAACTCGAAGTCGTAGTGATCCCGGTCTCCGACGTCGACCGGTCGAAGGGCTTCTACAAGTCGCTGGGTTGGCGGCTGGATGCCGACTTCGTGGCCGGTGACGGCTTCCGGGTGGTGCAGCTGACACCGCCGGGATCCCCCTGCTCGGTGATCTTCGGCAACGGGGTCAGCTCGGCCATGCCGGGATCCGCCGCGGGCCTCTATCTCGTGGTCTCGGACATCGAGGCCGCACGAGCGGCGCTGGCGCGCAACGGGGTTGAGGTAAGCGAGACCTTCCACGACTCGGGTGGAGTGTTCCACCACGCAGGCAGCAAGGACCGGGTGCCCGGTCCGGATCCCGAGCGGCGCAGTTACGCGTCGTTCGCCTCGTTCACGGACCCTGACGGTAACGGCTGGATGCTGCAGGAAATCACCGAGCGGCTTCCAGGCCGGTGATGCCGCCTTGCCCCTGGCCGGCATCTGACGGGAGAGAAACCGATTGGCCGCTCTGCGCGCGCCTCCTCAAGGGAGAGTGGACCAGGCGACTCGGCGCCGACTCGGATGACTCGAACTGGCGAGGGGTTGCTCGTTCCGGAGCCCGGCGGTCGATGAGTCGCCGCCCGCCATCGGCGTGACTCCGGCTTCTGGAGACCCTCTGATACTCCAAGCGGCTTACAGCCAAGGAAGGTTGAGGCAGCCGCCGGGCACAGCAGGGCGCCGTGGATCACGCTCTGCGCCAACCGCAACAGACTCGGACGAGGAGGCGATCATCCGATGGCGAAGCTGCTCTTCGTGATGACCGGGGCGGCGTACTGGACGCTCAAGGACGGCACCAGGCACGCGACGGGTTACTGGGCCGAAGAGTTCGCGGCCCCTTACAAGGCGCTCACCGAGGCCGGCCACCAGGTCGTGGTCGCCACCCCCAACGGCGTCGTGCCGACCGTGGACATGATGAGCCTGCGTCCCGAGATGGCAGGCAGTGCCCAGACCGCTCTCGATCTGGAGGCGATCATCCGGTCCGCGGAGGTGATGCGGCGGCCGATCCACTTGGCGGACGCCCGCCTGGAGGACTACGACGCCGTCTACTTCCCGGGCGGCCACGGCCCCATGGAAGACCTGTGTGTCGACGCGGACGCCGGACGGTTGCTGACCGCGGCCCTCGCCTCCGGCAAACCACTCGCCATCGTCTGCCATGCACCGGCCGCGATGCTGGCGACGAGGATCCATGGTGTATCGCCCTTCGCCGGCTACCGGGTCACCGCGTTCACCAACGAAGAAGAGAACGCCGTCGGGCTGGGTCCGAAGGCCCGCTGGCTGCTGGAGGACGAGCTCATCGACCTGGGCGTCGACTTCACCAAGGGTGAGATGTGGCAGCCCTACACGGTGGTCGACCGGACTCTGTTCACCGGGCAAAACCCTGCTTCTGCAGCTGTCTTGGCCGAACGACTGCTCAAAGTCCTTTGACGGTTGACGGCGGGGCGCCGAAACCTCCGCGTCCCGCCCCGGCCTGTATGTCTCGGCGGAGGAGGGGTGGGGATGTCAGTCAGCATCGTGTGAGGCGGTCTCGGTCGCCGGAAGCACCTGTTCGGCCCACACGGTCTTGCCGCCGGTGTCGGAGGTGTAGCGGACGCCCCAGTCCTCGCTGAGTTGCGCGGAGATGAACAGGCCGCGTCCCCCCTCGTCCACCGTTCGGGCGTGGCGCAGGTGTGGTGCGGAGGGGCTGCTGTCGTGGACCTCGCACGTCAGGGTGCGGTCTTTGATCAGGCGCAGTTGCACGGGTGGGGCCCCGTAACGGATCGCGTTGGTCACCAACTCGCTGACGATCAATTCGGTTGAATACGCGGTCTCGTCGTCGACTCCCCACGTGGCGAGCCGACGTCGGGTGCCCGCCCGAGCCTGGCCCACGGCTTCTGGCCGGTTGTCCAAGTCCCAGGTGGCGACCCGGTCGGCGGGGAAGCCGCCGGTGCGGACGAGGAGGAGGACCGCATCGCCGGCGGGGGCATTGTCACCCAGCCGGTTGGCAGCGTCGTGGCAGATGTCCTGCAGGGGCCGCCGGCCGCGGACCAACAGCCGGCGCAGAGAGTCCAGGTCGGCCGGCCCGTCGAACGAAAGAGCGGACACGAGCGAGGTGGTGTAGAAGGCGAGGACGCTCCCCTCCGCGAGTGACACGGTTGTCTTGGCGAACGGCGCTCCGTCTGCGCTGCCCAGCGGAGGCCCGTTGGGCAGGTCGACGATCTCCGTAGTGCCGTCGGGGTGGACGAGGACGGGCGGGGGATGATCGGCCCGGGCGATGGTGCAGGTCCCGTTGAGCGGGTCGTAGACCGCGTACACGCATGTGGCGGTCAGCGGCTGCCGGCGCAGTGGGTCGTCAGCGGGCAGCGCGGCTCGCTCACGGGCCAGGCGTGTGGCGGTGTCGTTGAGACGCGCCAGGAGCTCGTCGGGCTCCAGATCGAGGGCGACCAGCGTTTGCACGGCCGTGCGTACTTGCCCCATGGTCGCTGCGGCGTGGATGCGCTGTCCGGCGACTTCGCCGACCACCAGCGCGGTACGGGCGCCGGGCAGGGACAGGGCATCGAAGCAGCCGCCTGCTCCTTGATTGCCCGGCACGAGCAGATGGGCGGTTTGGACACCGGTTCGTGAAGCCTGACACGGAGCCAGCAGATACCGCTGAATGGTCGCGGCGGTGGTGTGCTCGCGGACGAACCGACGGGCATTGTCGAGACACACCGCCGTGTGAGCCGCCACTTCCATGGCCAGAGCGACCTCGTCCTCCTCGAAACAGTCGCCTCGCTTCGTCCGGTACAGACTCAGCAGCCCCAGCACCATGCCTCGCAAGGTCAGAGGAGCGGCAAGGAGCGTCCGGGCCCCCGACGCCTGGATAGCTCGGGCGCGTTCGGGATCGGCCACCAGCCACGACGGCTCGCCGTCCAGCGCGACGACGCGGGGCTTGAGGTCGGTCAGCGTCCGTGCGTAGGGGGACGAGTACGGCAGGCCGCGCACGTCTCCGATCGGGTGGGCTTGCACCTCTTGTTCGCCGCCGCTGTACCGGAAAGCAGCACGACGGAGCGGAACGTCCCGGCCGACAGGCCCGGGCGGCGGGTCCTGACCGCGCATGAGAACGTCCACGACTTCCACCACCGCCACGTCGGCGAAGCCCGGCACCAGCGCGGCCAAATCCTGGCAGGTGGTGACCAGATCGAGGCTCCGACCCACTCGCTCCCGCACCGCGTGGACGATACGTGAACGGGCCCGCGCCTGTTCACGTTGAGTGACATCGACCGCCAGCACGGCGACTCCCTGGACCGTCCCCTGTCGGTCCTCCAGCCGGAACGCCGAAACACGGGCCGTACACCCCACCTCGGAGGTGTTCCTGGCGTGGAAGCACACCACATGCTCCGATGACGACACGCCGCTCTCCCGTACGCCGCGCAGGATGTTCTGCACGTCCTCCGGGTCGGGGAAGTCGTACACGTCGCTGAGGCGGCGCCCAACGATCTGCTCCGGCACCGCTTGGCACATCACTTGTGCGGCTGCGTTGCATGCCGCGATCCGAAGCGTCGGATCCAGGACGTAGAGAGCGAAGGGTGCCTGCCTGAAGAGGGCTTCGAGCACTGCCGTGCCCATGCCGGACGTCTTGTGGTCGTCCGCTGCATCCTGGAACACGGCCCACGCGACAGAGCCGTCTTCGCGGAGCAGTGGCCGCATCCGCAGATCGACGGCGACCACGCGACCACTTCGGTGACACAGGGCTACCCGGTCGTCTCCCAAAGAGTGGCCGGAAGCAGCTGGGACGGGCCTGACCAGGCTTGTTGCGGGCCGCCCCACTACCTCGCCCGCGCTACGACCCAGCAGTTCCTCCGCCTGGCGGCTCCACTCCACCACGACTCCCCCACCGTCCATGACCATCAGCGGAGCATCGCGTGCCACGGCGACCACCTCCGTCAACCAGCTTGCCGGAAGGTGTGAGCTTCGGCCGTTTCTGCCCATTTCATGGAAGGGCACCCCCTCCCTCATCCCTTTGGTGGATCGAGCGCCGTGGACGGGCTCGGCCGTCACCGTCGCCCCGCTCAGTGGCCGGCGCTCTGGCCGCCGTCGACGTGGAGGATCTCGCCGGTGACGAAGGGCGCGTTCTCCAGGTAGACGACCGCGTCGACGATGTCGCTGACCTCGCCCATCCGCCCGAGCGGGTGAAGGGCGGCGAGCGTCTCAGGAGAGTCGTCCGAGTGCATCGGCGTCTTGATGACACCCAGGGCGACCGCGTTGCTGCGGACGCCTCGGGAGGCGTACTCGATGGCCAGCGCCTTGGTGGCGGACTGCAGGCCACCCTTGGTCAGCGAGGCCAGCACCGAGGGAACCGCGGAACTGGCGTGGTCGACCAGGCTGGTGGTGATCTGGACGACGTGCCCGCCACCCTGGCGGAGCATCTGCTCAACGCCGAGCTGAGTGATACGGAAGAACCCGGCCATGTTGACGGCGGTGACCGTGTCGTAGTCCTCCTGCGTGTACTCGGTGAAGGGCTTGCCGATGAAGATGCCGGCGTTGTTGACCAGGGTGTCGATGCGGCCGAAGCGCTCAAGCCCGGCGGCGACGACACGCTCGGCGGTGGCAGGGTCGGCGATGTCACCCTGAACGGTGAGGACCTCGGAGTCCGAGGAAGGGGCGATGCCACGAGAGGTGGCGACGACGGCATAGCCGAGCTTGCGGTGGGCGTCCACCAGGCCGGCACCGATGCCCTGCGACGCACCGGTGATGACGGCGACCTTGCGGCTGGGACTGCTCATGGTTGTCCTTCCGATCGGAACCGGCCACCGTGACGACGCCAACCTTCCGACTAGACAACCGGTCGACAAGTTCATGGATGAGTCCGGGCGTCCGGCCCTGCTGGCTGCACCCCACCTCCCTGGCACACGCACGCTGAAACTGCGTGAACAAGGACATATTGACCGGAAATCGCTCATGAATGCCACCGCGCAGGCGGGCACCAGCTTTGCCAATGCCCCGCAGTCACCAGGGATTGGGCGATTCCGGGAGGGGTTTCCGGGGTGGTCGCGCGGTGCGCGGCCGTCACCGGCGAGCTGCTCAGCACATCCCGGCGCGGGAATGAAGACTCAAACAGCCTTGCGGTGCATGCGGCAACAGATCGGCGCATGGTCTGCACATGCCCGCGGGCACGGGGTCGGGGACGGGGCTGGTCAGGAGTTGACGGCCGTCGTGTCCGTTCGGCGTGCGGACAACAGCGACAGACAGTTCTCCCAGAGGGCTTGGAGATGCTGGGTGTTGTTGTAGAGCTTGGCGAACAGCACCTGGCCCTCGAGCTGGGCGACGACCGACCGCGCGGCCTCCCAGGTGTCGCCGACGGTGATCTCCCCGCGCTCCCGGGCTTCGGCGACGACCTTCTCGACCATCTCCACCTGGGCGTCGAAGATCTGCTGCAGGCGCTCGCGGATGGGTTCGGTCTGGTTGCTCAGCTCCAGGGTGAGGTTGCCGAACATGCATCCGGAGACGGTCCCGCAGCTCTGCTGACCCGCGCGGAGGCCCGCCTCGGTCTCCTCGAACAGCCGGCGCAGCCGCGACAGCGGCGCCACGTCGTCCTGCAGGGCCCGACCCCAGTCACCGCGCTGGGTCTCCCAGTGCTCGTCGAGCACCGCCAGAGCGAGAGCCTCCTTGGACTCGAAGAAGTAGTAGAAGCTCCCCTTGGGCACGCCGGCGGCCTTGCAGATCTCGGCCACGCCCAGCGCGGAGTAGCCGCGCAGCTCGATGAGCGACTGCGCGGCGGTGAGGATCTTCTCCCTCGCATCACTGGTACGTCCCATGCCGCAAGTGTACGACCGGTCGTCTATGGCGAGCCATCGTGGCCCCCGGGCGTCTGACACACCGCCCGGGGGCGACGGATCAGTGGCCGGCGCTCTGGCCGCCGTCGACGTGGAGGATCTCGCCGGTGACGAAGGGCGCGTTCTCCAGGTAGACGACCGCGTCGACGATGTCGCTGACCTCGCCCATCCGCCCGACGGGGTGGAGAGCGGCGAGCGTCTCGTGGAACGCCTCCGGGTGCATGGGGGTCTTGATCACGCCCAGGGCGACCGCGTTGCTGCGGACGCCTCGGGAGGCGTACTCGATGGCCAGCGCCTTGGTGGCGGACTGCAGGCCACCCTTGGTCAGCGAGGCCAGCACCGAGGGCACCGCGGAACTGGCGTGGTCGACCAGGCTGGTGGTGATCTGGACGACGTGCCCGCCACCCTGGCGGAGCATCTGCTCAACGCCGAGCTGAGTGATGCGGAAGAACCCGCTCAGGTTGACGCCGGTGACCGCGTCGTAGTCCTCCTGCGTGTACTCGGTGAACGGCTTGGCGATGAAGATGCCGGCGTTGTTGACCAGGGTGTCGATGCGGCCGAAGCGCTCAAGCCCGGCGGCGACGACACGCTCGGCGGTGGCAGGGTCGGCGATGTCACCCGGAACGGTGAGGATCTCCGGATCCGAGGAGGCAGCGATGCCGCGAGAGGTGGCGACGACCGCGTAGCCGAGCTTGCGGTAGGCGTCCACCAGGCCGGCACCGATGCCCTGCGACGCACCGGTGATGACGGCAACCTTCTTGCCGGGAATGCTCATGATGACCTTCTTTGTGAGTGATTGTGCGAACCGACGCTGTCAGCCGGTCACCAGAGAGAACTAGTCGACCGGTCGACCATGTTCCGGGGCGCTTCCGGCAGCGCACCCCCGCAACAGGCCCACCACCTGCGGTGGGAGGCCGCACCTACCAGGTGAGAGAAAGCACGTCATGGAAAGAGCGGTGGGAGCGGCGCACGGTGAGGCCGTGGGCATCCGACGGGCGACCGGCACGGAGAGGCAGCGGGGCACGCGGGAGTTCCTGGCCGGGATCACCACCGCCTCTCCCGACGGAGCCGCCCCGCCGACTTCGGCCGGCGCCGGTCTGCCCAGGCCCTCCGGGCCGGCGCGCCGACCGGCCACGGCCGCCGGGCTACGGCAACCGTCTCGATATTCCTGGGAAGGAGACTTCTGATGGCTTCGCCGCTCACTGATCTCGGGGTCGAGGTACCGGTTCTGGCGGCGCCGATGGCAGGTGGTCCCACTACGCCAGAACTGGTCATCACGGCGGCCGGTGCAGGCAGCCTCGGCTTCCTCGCCGGTGGGTACAAGACAGCGGAGGCCCTGGGTGAGCAGATCGCCCGCGTTCGTGCGGCGGGCGTGGACTTCGGGGTCAACGTGTTCGCTCCCCGACCCGTGCCGGTGGATCCGGGAGCCTTCCGCGCCTTCGCCCGCACGATCGCGCCGGAGGCCCGGGCATACGGTCTCGACACGGCCGAGACCCGGATCGTGGAGGATGACGATCATTGGACTGACAAGATCGATCTTCTGCTCTCCTCCCCCGTACCGGTCGTCAGCTTCACCTTCGGTATCCCGGAACCGGCCGTCGTCGCGGCCTTTCGCGCGGCCGGAACGCTGGTGATCCAGACGGTCACCTCACCGGAGGAAGCGAGAACGGCCGCGGAAGCAGGCGTCGACGTACTCGCCGTACAGGCTTCAACCGCGGGAGGCCACTCGGGCACGTGGACCCCGCAGCGCACGCCCCCCGATGTGCGCCTGCCCGACCTGCTGAAGGCGGTTCGGAGGGAGGTGTCCGTGCCCCTTGTCGCCGCAGGTGGCATTGCCACACCGGACACCGTGGCCGAAGCGCTTGCGGCCGGGGCCGTGGCGGTCATGGTGGGCACCGTCCTGTTGCGTGCCGACGAAGCCGGCACCTCGGCCCCCTACCGGGCCGCGCTCGCCGACCCGGCACACCGTCAGACTGTGGTGACGCGGGCATTCACCGGCCGCCCGGCGCGAGCGCTGCGCAACGCATTCACCGACCGCTACAGCGGCCTCGCCCCGGATGGTTACCCCGCCCTGCACCACTTGACGAGCCCGATGCGCAGGGCCGCAGCAGCGGCGAACGATCCCGAGCGGATCAATCTGTGGGCTGGAACGGGCTACCGCCACGCAACGGCGGAGCCCGCCGCGCGCATCCTGCACCGGTTGGGCTCGCGGGCGTGAAAGACACGGCCCTCTGCGTGGCTCAGTGGGGCGACCGGTGATTGCTTTCGGGCAGGCCGAGGCGGAGGAACTCGGTCAGCGGATCGCGCGGCGGCTGTCGCTCCGAGGTGGCCCTTCCGGTCGGCACGAGGGCCGTGGGACGCCGAAGACGTCGTCGGTGAGCGTGGTCCCGATGCAGCCGGCGACCGGCTGGTGGGGGCGCACCGCAGGATGTCCGGCGCAACGGCGCCGACAGCCGCGCCCATGGGCGAAGGGCAAGGATCCATCCCGTGCCAGCAGGTCGGGCCTCTCACCCGCGTAGCATGGCCGACGTGGAATTGCGCCAGTTGCGGTACTTCCTCGCGGTCGCCGAGGAGCTGAACTTCGGCCGCGCCGCGAGCCGACTCCTGATCGCCGGTCCGTCCTTGTCCCAACAGATCAAGGCGCTGGAACGCGACCTCGGGGTACGGCTGTTCGACCGGGACCGTCGCTCGGTCAGCCTCACACCGGCCGGAGCGGCGCTCCTCCCGGATGCCCGCGCCCTTCTGGACAGCGCCGACGCCCTCCGTCACCGCGCGGCGAGGATCGCCGGCTCGGAGCCGGTCCGGCTCGGCTACGTCAGCTGGCTTCCCGCGGACCTCACCGCGCGGACCTCGGCCGTGGCGCGTGTACACGTCGATGCCTGGGTCGCGCCCTCGCACACGCAGGCCGCCCGGGTCGCGGACGGCAGCCTCGACCTCGCGGTGTGCTGGGTCCGCCGGGAGGACCTGGAAGCACGGGGTCTCAGCTCCCGGCTCATCGGCGCCGACCGCCTGTACGCGGTCTCCACCGGCCATGACGCGGCTGAGGTACGTGCCCGGGACGTCGTTGTCCTTCTGGACGACGACGCGACCACATGGCCCTCTTGGAATGCCTACGCCGAGCAGCTCGCCCGCGACACCGGCGCCCGCGCGGCGCACATTTCCGACGGCGGCATAACAGGGCCGGCGTTCTTCGACCACGTGCGGCGATCACGCCGCCCGATCCTCAACTCACCGAAGGCCCAGACCACCCCGCTCCCGCCCGAACTGACAGCCCGTCCTGTCGTCGAGCCGAAGGTCTACTGGACCTGGTCCCTGGTGTGGCGGCGCAGTGAGATGCGCCCCGCCGTGCTGAACACCGTCGACGCCCTGACGGACGGCCTGGGTGACCTCGGCATTCACGACTCCGACGCCTGGCTTCCAGACGACGATCCGTACAAGCAGTAGGTACTCACCCAGTGGCCCCGGGCCGCGATCTGGGAGCGCGGCCTGTGCTCGGCGGGAACGCAGGGTGGGCCGATGCACACATTCGACGCCAACTCCTATGAGGCTGAGGCTCCCAGCAGCGAGGAAGCCGGTCGTGGAGTCTGCCCAGGTGACGCGCGCACTCTGGGCCTATGGGAAACGGACAGCACCGGAGCTACGAGGCCGCTGGGAGCCGACCGCAGTCGGTCACCGTGCGGCTGGTCGGCGGCCCGACGGCGCTGCTGGAGATCGCCGGCCTGCGACTGCTGACCGACCCGACGTGCGACACCCTCGGGTTCGGCTTCGGCGCGGCCCAGCCCCTCGTAGCGGACGAATCCCGGCCGATTCACGCTGTGCTGCTCTCGAACCACCGGCACACCGATGGCCTCGACGGCGCCGGACGCCGCCTGTTCGCAACCGTCCCGATGACGCTCGCCACCGCGACGGCCGCCGACCGCCTGGGGCGGAACGCCACCGCGCTGCCTGCCTGGTACCACCTCACGCTGGACCGGCCCGACGGTGGCTGGGTCAAGGTCACCGGCGTACCCGTTCAGTACGGCCCGGACGGCTCCGAGCACGTCACCGCACGCGCCACGGGCTTCACGCTGACCGGTGCGGACATGCCCACGGTCTACATCAGCGGGGGCAACACGTCACTGGAGATCTTCACTGCGGTGGTGGAGCGGTTCGGCCCGGTCGACCTCGCCGTGCTGCCCGTGGACGCCACCCGCACCCCGACGCGGGACGGCTACCCGATGCTGACCGCCGACCAGGCCGCGGAAGCGGCCACGCGCCTCGATGCTCGTCGCGTCGTCCCCCTCCCCCACGGGGGGTCCCAGCTCCTCACTCAGGGCGCCGACACGCTTCGCGCCGTCTTCGCCCGATGCGCCATGGGCGACCGTCTGACCGTACTCGGAACCGGTGAGCACTGCATCGTCCGGACCGAACTTCCACGGATCGGGCTGCATGTCAGCGCCTCGAAGCCGCCCCCCGACGACACGTACGGGGCCGACAGCACACCGTGACCGCAGCAACCCGCCGAACCTGCCCAAGGGCGACCACCAGCCCCCTGCCATTCCGACTGATCTGCCGAACACCGTCGAGGGACTTCGCATGACCGCAACACCGTCGCGAGACGGCACCTCCGCCCCGGGAGGGACGCTCTCTGCACCCTGGGTCCACGTCGCCCAGGCCGCTGCCGCGCTGGCAACCGGCATGGGGGTGGGCCGCTTCGTCTACACCCCGATCCTCCCGCTGATGCACGCACAGGCCGGACTGTCGGCCGCGGCGGGGGCGAACCTGGCCACCGCCAACTACGTGGGATACCTGATCGGAGCCCTCGCCGGGACCTTCCTGCCGCGGCTGGGGCGTTCCGCAGCCGTCTTGCGCGGCAGCCTGCTGGCGCTGGTCGCCTCCCTGGCCGCGATGCCGCTGACTCACTCCACCACCGTGTGGCTGCTGCTCAGGCTGGGCGCGGGTGTCTTCAGCGCGCTGATCTTCGTCATCGCCGTCAGTTCACTGCTCAGCCACCTGCGGGAGCACCCGGCCCACCTGTCCGGGTGGGCGTTCGGCGGAGTCGGCGCCGGCATCGCCCTGTCGGGCCTGCTCGTCCTGGTGCTGCGCACGGTCGGCACCTGGCAGGCCGCCTGGTGGGCTTCCGCAGCCCTGGCCACGGCGCTCACCCTCGGCGCCTGGGGCCTGCGGCCCGAGCCCGCCCCACAGCCGGCCTCGTCCACGTCGGGGACGCACATACGAACGTCCGCGCCGCGTACCCATCGCTGGTTCGGCACCCTGTTCGCGTCCTACACGCTGGAGGGCATCGGCTACATCATCGCCGGCACCTTCCTGGTCGCGGCCATCGAACAGACCTCGCCCGGCTGGATCGGCAGCGGCGCCTGGGTGCTGGTCGGGCTGGCGGCCGTTCCGTCCTCCGCACTGTGGGCGTGGCTGGGACGCCGATGGTCCCGCCCCGACCTGCTACTGGCCGCACTCGGCGTGCAGGCGGTGGGCATCGCCCTGCCCGCGCTGGTGGGCGGGGTCGCGGCAGCACTGATCTCCGCGGTGCTCTTCGGCTCGACCTTCATAGGCGTGAGCACACTGGCCCTCGCGGCGGGTGCGCACCTGCGGTTCCCCCGCGCCGTGGCTCTGCTGACCGCCGGATATTCAGTCGGCCAGATCCTCGGCCCGCTGGTCGCGACCCCCCTGCTCCACCACGGCTACCACCAGGCTCTGATCCTGGCCTCCGTCGTCGTCCTGGCCGCGGCGCTCGGCGCCCTGGTTCTCCGCATCGGATTCCCGCATCACATGCCGACGCCGGGTCACCCCGTCCGGCGCTCCGAACCCGCCACCGGTAGCCCACTCACCTCCCTGGACGCCGCCGAAGCCCAGGCGGCCGAGTGACCGCCGAGCATCTGCCCGCAGAAAACGAACGAAGGAGCACACCATTTCGATCATCTCCTGCAACCTGCGGGAGGGCCGCAGTGACGAGCAGAAACGCGCACGGCCCGGGGCCTGATCCAGGCGGTGCGGGCGGCGACCGGCGAACCCATCAGTAAGGAGAAACTCCGTGCCCTTCATCGAGATCTGCGTACCGACACAACTGTCCGACGACGTCAGGACGCGACTCATCCAGGAGGTGATCGACCGGACCCATGAGGCGGTGGGCTCGGACCCGGCGATCATCAACGTCGTCGTGCACGAGATGGCTCAAGCGAGCATGTCCAGAGCAGGGAAGATCCATCACGCTGAACCGCCTGTGCCGGCGGCTCTGAACGGCGTCGACGGCTCCGGGAGCAGACAATGACCGACTCCTATCTGGTCGAGGAACTCGGCCGCTTCGTGGTCTCCGCAACGAGCACGAACATCTCCGACAGCGCGCGCAAGGCGCTCAAGCGCAATGTCCTGGACACCCTGGGCTGCGCGATCGCGGCGCTCGACGGGGAGATGATCGACACCATCCGTGACCAGACCCTGCAGGCAGGCCGAAGCGACGGGGCCACCCTCATCGGAGGGGGACGTGCCGGGGTGGACCAGGCCACGCTGATCAATTCGGTGCTGGTGCGCTACGTCGACCTGCTCGACACCTACCTCACCCCTGGAGGGCTCTGCCATCCGGCCGACAACTTCGGTGCGGTGCTCGCCGTCGCCGAGCAGCAGCGGGCCACCGGGGAGGAGTTCCTGCTCGCACTGGCCCTGGCGTACGAGATCCAGTGCCGCTTCAGCTCACAGGTCCCGGTCATGGCCCGGGGACTCAACCACGCCCTGCAGCTGTCCATGTCCGTCGCCGCGGCGAGTTCCCGGCTGCTCGGGCTGGACGCACAGCGCACGGCGCACGCCATCGCGATCGCGGCGGTCGACAACGTCTCCCTCGCCGCGGTCCACTCCGAGCCAGTGTCGAACTGGAAGGGCATCTCACCGGGCATCACCGCTCAACGCGCCGTCTTCACCACAGCGCTCGCCGGACGGGGCATCACCGGCCCGCTGGGGCTCTTCGAAGGTCCCAACGGCCTGCACCGGCTCTTCGGCCAGAGCGTGGAGATGCACCTCGACGACCCGTCACTCGACGTAGCCGAGCAGACCTACCTGAAGAGTACTGCTCACTCATCCACGGACAGCCGGTGATCGAGACGGCGCTGGAGCTGGCGCGCGAGCACGGCGTTGAACACCGCGACGTCGCCGGGGTGCGGCTGGAGGTGTTCCAGACGGCTTACGACATCGCCGGCGGTGGCACGTTCGGCGACAAGACCGAACCGCGGACCAAGGAACAGGCGGACTACAACCTGAAGTACCTCACCGCGGCCGCGCTGATCGACGGCGAGGTGGGACCGCACCAGCTGAAGGAGGACCGCATCCGCGGCGAGGACGTGCAGGACCTGCTGCGACGCGTTGAGGTCCGTGCCGACGACGTGCTGACCGCCGGCTATCCCGACACCACTCGCGTCCGCGTACACATCGATCTGCGCGATGGCTCCCGGCTGTCCCGCGAACAGTCCGACTTCGAGGGTGCCCGCACTCGGCCCCTGTCGTGGCAGCGGGAGGTCGAGAAGTTCCACTGGCTCAGTGAGCCCTACGCCGACCCGGCACTGCGCGAGGACATCGTCAGCCTCGTCGAGGAACTCGACGCGCACCCGACGGCCGAGTTGACGGCTCTGCTCGCACGAGTGGGCCCCGCGCCGCTCCGCCCCCGCTCCCGCCGGTTCGTCTGAGCCGATCCGGAACCGGTACCCCAACCTGTTCGGACCGTCCCGTGACCGGCGGCCGACGACAAGAGAAAACAAGAGAGAGAGGAAGACAACGCACCATGAGTACGTTCACCGGGATCGCACACATCGCCATCGTGGTGCGCGACATGGGTGCCAGCGTCGACTGGTACCGACGCGCACTCGGCTTCGAGCCCGTCGGCGAAGTGAGGCCCGGAACGGTCGGCATCGGGCATCCCCGGCAGATCATGCACCACGCCGACAGCGGACTCGTCCTGGCCGTCCACGAGCCCCTGGAACGCAGCGGCGACATGTTCGACCCGTCCCGCACCGGGCTCGACCATGTCTCACTCGGCGTCTCCGACCGGGCCGCTCTGCACAGCTGGGCCCGGCACCTGGACGATCTCGGGGTGCCCCATTCACCTGTGCGGGACGCCGGCCACGCGGAATTCATCTCCGTGGCCGACCCGGACGGTATCGCCTGGGAGTTGTGGGCCACCAAGCCGCGGCAGTGAGCAGGCCGCATCCGTCAGAGGTCCCGCAGCGCGACGCGCTACTGCCTGCGGTCGGCAAACCGTCCACCACCGCCGTGCGCGACTGGCCGCAACCTAGCCACATGGCCCGACCATCGGTCTCCACCGACTACTGACCGCGGCCGGACCGCCGACCCCCGTCGGCCGGCATTGACCCCCAACGACATGCATCACAGTAGTAATTGGAGTTTCCCGTGCACGCATCGACCTCCCCCGCGTCCGTCACCCCCGTCGACTTCTGGTTCGACCCCGTGTGCCCGTGGACCTGGCTGACTTCCCGCTGGATGCTGGAAGTCGCCAGGACCCGGCCCGTCGAGGTGTCCTGGCACGTCATGAGCCTGTCCGTCCTGAACGAGAACCGGCTGGACGAACTGCCCGAGCGCATCCGCGTACTGATGGGCGAGGCATGGGCTCCGGTGCGCGTCCTGACCGCGGCCGGCCTCGTCCACGGGCCCGAGGTTCTCGAACCCCTCTACACCGCCCTCGGCACCCGCTACCACCTGCGGCAGCAGCCCAAGGACCGGGCCACGCTGGAAGCCGCCCTGCGCGAGACCGGACTGCCCGTGGAGCTGGCCGACGCCGGCGACACGGACCGTTACGACGAGGAGCTGCGGGCGTCCCACCGCCGGGGAATCACCCTGGTCGGCCAGGACGTCGGCAGCCCGATCATCGCCGTCCCCGGTCCGGACACGGGCAGCGACCCCATCGCCTTCTTCGGCCCCGTCGTGACCCCCGCTCCCAAGGGCGAGGACGCCGCCCGGCTGTGGGACGGCGTGCTCACCATTGCCTCCATGTCCGGTTTCTACGAGATCAAGCGCACGCGCACCAGCGGGCCCGACTTCAGCTGAACGACACGCGCACGGCTGATCCGCCCGCGCACTTGCCGGCGCTGCTGACCAGCCTCAACACCACCCTCAGGCCATCGCTGCCGACCACTTGCACTAGCCGACCGGTCGACTAATATAGTTGACCGGTCGACTTATCGACCATGCACCGAGCCCCCATCATGAAGTGGAGAGCCTTCGTGGCCACCCCTGTCCATCTCGCCGTCGTCTATTACTCGTCCACCGGCACCATCGCCGAGATCGCGAAGGAACTGCGCGACGCCGGTGTCAAGGCCGGCGCCGAGGTCCGCCTGCTCAAGGTCGCCGAGCTCGCCCCTCAGACGGCCATCGACTCCAACCCCGCCTGGGCCGCCCACCACGCCGCCACCGCGGACATCCCCGAGGCCACCCCCGAGGACATCGAGTGGGCCGACGCCGTCCTCTTCGGCACCCCCACCCGCTTCGGCAACGTCTCCTCCCAGCTCAAGCAGTTCATCGACACCCTCGGCGGCCTCTGGGCCCAGGGCAAGCTCGCCGACAAGGTCTACAGCGGCTTCGCCTCCAGCGCCACAGCTCACGCCGGCCAGGAATCCACGCTGCTCGCCCTCTACAACTCCATCCACCACTTCGGCGGCATCACCGTCAGCCCCGGCTTCACCGATCCCGCCAAGTTCATCGACGGCAACCCGTACGGCACCTCGCACGTCGATGCCCAGGGCAACAATCCCGTCGACGACACCACCCGCACCGCCGCCCGCATCCAGGCCGAGCGTGCCGTCAAGATAGCCGCCGCGCTCAAGGCCAGTGCCTGATGCTGAAGCGGCCTGCACCGGGCTAGCACCGCCACACCTCGTCACCCGTCGGCGATGGACCGACCCCATCCCTGTCGGAAGCCGCTCCCACCGAACTGAAAGAGGAAGAGGACCATGAAAGAGTTCCTGGTCGAGCTCACCACGACCGTGCCCGAGGGCACCAACCCCGCCGAAGTCGATCGACGTCGCGCAGCCGAGGCCGTGCGGGCGAAGGAGCTCGCCTCCACGGGCCACCTCGTCCGGCTGTGGCGCCCAGAGGGCGAACTCCGCAGCATTGGTGTGTGGCGCGCCGACGACGAGGCGGACCTGCGCGAGAAGGTCCTCGGAACACTGCCCCTGTGGCCCTGGATGACCGCAGTGGTCACCGCCCTGCAGTCGCATCCCAACGACCCGGGCCCGACCGGCTACACGGACTGATCGAGCCGTCACCTGCGCGTGCTCCCTGCGGCAGCCGAGGCGGCCGCAGGGAGCAACCTCAGATCCGCCGGGTGCCGCGCATAGGCCCCATCATGAGAGGAGAAACCCTGATGACCAGCACAACAGCGCAGGAAGCGATCCTGCGTGGCGTCATGGACCGATGGAAGACCGCGGTCGACGCACATGAACCGCAGGAGGTCGCCTCGTATTTCACCGAGGACGCCATCTTCCAGGGGCTTCATCCCTACACCGTCGGCCGTCAGGGGGTCGCCGAGTACTACGACTCCCAGCCTCCCGGCCTGGCAGCCGACTACCAGGTACTGGAAACACGGCAGTTGGCCGAGGATGTCGTGCTCGGCTACCTGGGCGTCGACTTCTCCTTCACCGACCGGCCGACCCTCAAGGTCACCCTCAGCGTGGTGTTCAGGCGTGTCGCCGACCAGTGGCTCATCGCCCACTATCAGGTGTCGCAGCTGAAGTGACGAGCAGAGGATGCGGCGGGACCTGACCCTGACCCGCTCCCGGCTCCACGCGTAGCGCCGATGACGATAGTCGGTCGGGCCGAAGACCTGCGGAAGCTGCCGCCGGGTTCAGCCGGAAGTGGCCAGGGGTGACGTGCCGAACGAAGAAGGGGATCGGCTGGGGCCCTGTTTGCCGAAGAACGTTGGCCAGGAGGGGCGTTGGAAGGACCAGCGTCAGGTGATCCACGGGATCCTGCTCCGGCTGAGGACCGGCATCCCGTGGCGGGATCTGCCGACTCGGTCCGGCAAGTGGAAGACGGTATACGACCGGCATCGCCGCTGGTCGGCGGATGGAACGTGGGTCACGATTCTGCGAGCCGTTCAGACCGATGCCGACGTGGAGGGCCCCATCGACTGTCGAGGACCGCGCCCTCCGCCTGGTCGCTTCCGGAGCCGACGCTGGCCACGCTCACCTCGGATCCCGGGCTCCTTCCGGATCATGAATCCAACGTATGACCAGGAGTGCTTGTCATTGGTAGCCCACGCCCGACACCGAAGTACGGGGCCCGAGGTCCCAGCGCTGAGCGCGACGGTGCCAGGACCCGTGGGCGTGGTTCGCCGCCGGTGTCAGGGTGTTCGGGCCGCGGCGGCGTCGCGGAGGAGTCCGGCGAAGGTCAGGGCGGCGGGGGTGAGCGAGTGGTCGGCCATGCGCACCAGGAGGATGCGGCGGACGGGGGCCGGCGGCTGGAGGGGAAGGACGTCGACGCCGGGCCGGATGCCCTCCAGGGCAAGGGTGGGGGCGAGGGCGACGCCGATACCGGCGGCGACCATGGCCTGGGCCTCCTGGTAGTCGTGGGCCTCGTAGGCGATATGGGGCTCGAAGCCGACGGCGCGGCAGCCGCGGACGAGGGCTTCGCCCACCGGGTGACGGTCGGCGCGGGTGATCCAGGGATCGTCTGCGAAGTCGGCGAGTGAGGCGGCGCCGCGGCCGGCGAGTGGATGGTGGTCGCTGACGAGAAGGGCCGGCGGGTCGTCGAGCAGTGGGGTGACGACGATGTCCTCCCGGTCGATTCGGCTCCAGTCGTAGTCCCACATCAGCGACATCTCGATCTCCCGGTTCTCCAGCATCGTCCAGAGTCCGGCGATGCGGGCGCTGCGGACGGTCAGCCGTACGTCGGGGTGAGCGTCCCGGAAGGCGATCACGGCCTGCGGGAGGAGCGAGGCGCCGACGGTGGGGAAGGTGCCGATGCGCAGGGTGCCCGCGCGCAGACCGGCGTGGTCGGCGAGTTCGTTTTCCGCGGCCTGCAGTTCGCGTTCGATCCGTTGCCCTCGTTCGGCCAGCGCCCGTCCGGCGTCGGTGAGGGTCACGCCCCGGGCGTGGCGTTCCAACAGGGGCTGGCCTGCCTCCGTTTCCAGGCGGCTGATCTGCTGCGATACCGCTGACGGTGTGTAGTTGAGGGCGCGGGCTGTCGCGGTCACCGAGCCACGCCGGGCGACCTCCGTGAACAGCAGGATGCGCCGTACGTCGAGCATGCCGCCACCTCCAGCGTTCACTCCACCTTAATAGCCATGCAGATTTCCGAGATTGTACTTCACGCTGCCGTAACCCACCGTGGAGGACACCACGCACGGCGAGACCGTCGGTGGCCTTCCCCTTCCATGGCTGTGAGGAGTCAGTTGTGCTGCGTCTGCAGGGCGAGATGATCCGCGGAGGAACCAGCAAGTGCTGGATCTTCGACCACCGCGACGTGGCCGCCACGGGCGTGGACGTCGATGACCTCCTGCTCGCCGCCTTCAACGCCGCCGACCCCCGCCAGATCGACGGCGTGGGCGGCGCCTCGTCCACCACCTCCAAGGCCGCCGTCGTACAGGCGTCGACCCAGGCCGCCGTGGACGTCGAGTACGCCTTCGCGCAGGTCGGTATCGGCGACGAGCGCGTGGAATGGGCCAGCAACTGCGGCAACTGCGCCACCGCCGTGGCCCTGTACGCCGTCCACCACGATCTCGTGCCGATCACGTCGGACACCACCACCGTCCGCATGCTCAACGTCAACACCGGGGCCCGCCTCACCGGCACGATCCCCACCCCCGCGGGCGTGGCCCCGGAGGAGGGCCAGGCCGTGGTCCCGGGTACCTCGGCACGGGGCGTGCCGGTCCTGCTCGGGTTTCTGGACCCGGCGGGCTCGACGACCGGACGCGCTCTGCCGACCGGCCGGACGCTGGACGAGCTGACCGGCCCGGACGGCCTTGTCGAGGCATCCCTGGTGGACGCCGGCGCTCCGGCCGCGCTGTTCGAGGCCAAGGCCTTCGGCCTCGACGGCACGGAATCCCTCACCGCGTTCGCCACCGCAGTGCCCGCGCTGACATTGCTGCGCCGCCAGGCAGCGCTGGCCATGGGCCTGGCCCGCGAGGGCGATCCGATCAGCCACGCGGTGCCGAAGGTGGGCATCGTCGCCCGGCCCGCCCCTTATCACACCACTCAGGGCATCCTCGTCAACCAGGACGAGTACGACCTGGCCGTGCGCATGGTCTCCATGCACGCCCCTCACCCGGCGATCGGCCTGACCTCCGCCGTGGCCCTGGCCACGGCAGCCGCCACCCCTGGCACCCTCGCCCACCGCGTCGCCCGGCAGACCGCCGACGGAACGCTGCGGCTGGGCACCCCCGCCGGCGTGGTCACCACCCAAGCCGTCCCCGCACCGGACGGCGCGTCCCCCACGGTGCTGCTGCACCGCGCCGCCCGGCGTATCGCCCGAGCCGAACTCCTCGTTCCCGTCCTGGAAGGACGCCCCGCATGAGCCGCAACGACGCCGCCCCGGGTACCGTCACCCCACCACCGGGCCGCATCCGCCGGATGCTGTCCCACCTCTACGTCCAGTGCCTGATCGCCGTCCTCCTCGGCGCCGCCGTCGGCGGGCTGTGGCCGTCCGTCGGCGCTGACCTCAAACCGCTCGGCGACGGCTTCATCGCACTGGTGAAGATGTTCATCGCGCCGATCATCTTCTGCACGGTCGTCCACGGCATCGCCTCCATGGGCAACGCCCGCGCGGTCGGCCGCGTGAGCCTGAAGGCCCTGGTCTACTTCGAGGTGCTGACCACCGTGGCCATGGTGATCGGCCTGGTCGTCGTCAACGTCGTCAAGCCGGGCAGCGGTCTGCACATCGACCTCTCGACCCTGTCCACCAAGGCCCTGCCGCCGGAAGCGACCACGGCCCACGAGGGCTTCGCCGCCTTCCTCCTCGCCACCATCCCGGCCACCCTGGTCAGCGCCCTGACCGGCAACGAGATCCTGCCCGTGCTGCTGGTGTCGGTGCTGTTCGGATTCGGCCTGCACGCCGGCGGAGAGGCCGGCCTGAGCATCGCCCGGGGCGTCGAGAAATTCTCCACGGTCCTGTTCACGCTCATCCGCTGGATCATGCGGCTGGCCCCCATCGGCGCGTTCGGTTCGATGGCCTTCACCATCGGCCACTACGGCCTGGGCACCCTGCGCCACCTGGCGCTGCTGGTCGGATCGTTCTGGCTGACCGCCCTCCTCTTCGTCCTGGTCGTCCTCGGGACCGTGATGCGCCTGAACGGACTGCGGCTGCTGCCCTTCCTGCGCTACATCAAGGAAGAGCTGCTGATCGTCCTGGGCACCTCCTCCACCGAGCCCGTCCTGCCGCGCATGATGGCCAAGCTCCAGCACGCGGGCGCCTCGAAACCGGTCGTCGGCATCACGCTGCCCGCCGGGTACTCCTTCAACCTCGACGGCACCGCCATCTACCTCACCATGGGCTCGGTCTTCCTCGCCCAGGCCCTCGGCATCCACCTCAGCCTCACCCAGCAGCTGGCCATGCTCGCCGTCATGCTGCTCACCTCCAAGGGCGCCGCGGGCGTCACCGGCTCCGGCTTCATCGCCCTGGCCGCCACCCTCAGCGCCGTCCCCCACGTCCCCGTCGCCGCCCTCGCGCTGATCTTCGGCGTCGACCGGTTCATGTCCGAAGCCCGCGCCCTGACCAGCCTGATCGGCAACGGAGTCGCCACCCTGGCCGTCGCCCGCTGGGAGGGCGAGCTCGACGAGGAGCGCGCCAAGGCCGTCCTGCGCGGCGAGCTCCCCTACGCCCCCACCCCCGCTCCCTCCGCAGTGCCGGCCGAGCCCGATCCGAAGCAGACACCCGCACCCGAGGCGATGCCCGAACCAACTCGCGACCCCGTCCCCGCCGCAAGCTGATACTGCGTGGGCGGGCCGGCCCAGAGCCGATGCTCCGGCCGGCCCGCCCACGTCTCAACCGGACGTCGTACTCGCCGTCCTGGCTGATCGGGAAGGTCTGGTCTTCTGGTACGCACGCCGGAAGCCTGACTGGTGTGCCAGGAGCAGGACGGGGCAGGTCGGTGCGGGGCTCCGGTGAGGTGGGCGCGGTGGCTTGCCAGGCCGGAGGACTCGGCCGTGACGTCAGCGTACAACCGGGCCCCGGGATGCCCGATGAGCACCTCGGCGACCACCCGCCCCTCCACCGCGGGGTACAGCACGGCCTCCCACGGCTGTGCGTAGCGCTCGTGGCCGAGGAGGCTGACGAGTTCGCGGCCTCGGTCCCCACGGGCAGGCGGTGGGCGGCGGCGAAGTGGCACCGGTGCTGCTCGACGGAGACGACCTGGCCGCCGTGTGCCGGATGACGAACTCGTCGGCCGGGTGGAAGCGTTGCGGGGTCAGGAACACGTGGCCGACGTGGCACTTGATCCGGCCCGGCGGACCTGACCGCCTGTCAGGAGAGACTCCACTGCTGGCTCGTCGCGCCGGTGCCCGATTCCTGGTCCACGGCCGCTCCGCCGGTGGTCGAGGCGGTCGTGACGCCGATGTCCAGGTCGCTGCCGACGCCGGCGAGCATGTAGGTGCTGCCGGTGTAGCTGCCGACGAGGTCGAGGAACCATTCTTGGTTGGTCCCGCCGTTGCAGGTCCACTGCTGCAGTTGCAGGCCGGTGGCGGTCGACTGGTTCGGCACGTCCAGGCACAGGCCGCTCTTCACGCTCTTGAGCGTGAAGACGTTGTCCGCCACCCGCGTGAGCGTCCACTGCTGGTTGGTACCGCCGGTGGACGGCCACTGGATGATCTTGGCGCCGTTCGCCGTGGAGCCGCTCGACACGTCCATCGGCATGGAGCTGTTGACGTTCTTCAGGGTGTGGACGCCCTCAGCGGGGATCCCGCTGCCGGCCGTCCAGGTTCCCGCTGCGGTGTCGAGTGACCAGGTGGGGTACTGGCCGAGGTTCACCGTCGTTCCCCTGATGGTCAGGGGCAGCCAGATCAGTTTCGACGCGCCGAGGTCGGAGGTGTTCCAGCGGTCGCCGGCGTAGATGTAGGTGGTGCCGGAGGAGCCCTGGACGGTGATGACGTTCGCCGTCTGGCTGCCGTAGGTGTGGGTGCCGGGTGCGGCCAGGTCACGGAACGACGACCAGGGGCCGCCCAGCGACGTGGCGGTGGCGTTGATGTTGTCGTTGAGGCCCCAGCCCGTCAGGTGCGAGCCGAAGACGTAGTAGGTGCCGCCCACCTTGACCATGGCGGGCGCCTCGACGCTGCCGCTGCTGCCGAGCACCGCCACAGCGCTGTCCACGGACAGGTAGTCGGCGGACAGCTTGTCGATGCGCAGGCCGTTGTTGCGGTCCTCGCTCAGCAGATAGGCGGTGCCGTCGGTGTCCTGGAACAGGCCGAGGTCACGGCTGAGGTTGCCCAGCGGCCGGAAGCTTCCCCGGTAGGTGTAGGGGCCGCAGGGGGTGCTGCTGGTCGCCACACCGACCTTGGCCTCGGAGTAGTTGGTGCTGTCGATGTGCATGTACATCACGTAGGTGCTGGTCGAGGCGTTGTAGATGACCTTGGGTCGCTCCACGACGCGGCTCGGCCCCAGGTCGCCGCTGCCCTGCCTGGCCAGGGCGACGCCCCGGTAGGTCCAGTCGGCCAGGTCGGTCGAGGTGTAGCAGGGGATGTCCTGGAACGACGTGTCCGACGACGTCTCGCCGGTCTTGTCCTCCCCGAAGCCGTACCAGGTGCTGCCCACCTTGATGATGCCGAGGCCGTGCAGTTGGAGCGCGTTCCCGTTCTGGTCGGTGCGTGCGGCGCCCGTGGTGAACGACACCGAGGCCGCGTGCGCCTCGGTCGCCGGAAGCAGGAGCGCCACAAGGCCTCCCAGCAGGGTCAGGAACGCGACGGCTCTGCGCCGCCATCGGCTTCCGGGCGTCCGGGGAACTCCCTTGAACATGTGCGTCCCTCTCTGTCGAGGTTGACGATCCCTGGATGTCGGCGGAGACCCATGAGAGTCGTGGCATGTACGCGACGTCAAGGATGGCGTTCGAATTTGTTTAAGCTTGACCGGCTCGCAGCACACCCCAGCCGGACTCGTCAGGACCCCAAGTCGCCCAGACTGTCCAGGATTTCGGACATGCGGGAGGACGGATACGAGGGGTTGACCTTTGGTTCGGGGCAGGCGTAGAAACTTCGCAACAGTCAGAATCTGTTACTTGCTGGTTGAGTTTGTTGGAAACCAAATCCAAGCGAGGTGGACCGACTGTGAACGTGTCAGGGCCTGAGGAACCCTCCCGCCGCAGGGTGCTCAAGGGCGCGGCTGTCGCCGCCACGACGGCCGCGCTGGGCATCGGCAGCACGTATCCGGCCGAGGCCTCGGACGCCTCCGTCACCGCGACATCGACCGACGGCACCACCAGCATCACCATGTCGCTGACGGGCGGCTCGCTCCAGTGGTCGGCCCGGCGCAAGGGCGCGACAGTCGTGGCCGGTTCGGCCATGGGCCTGCGGCTGAGCGACGGAACCACCCTCGGCACCGACGCCGTCCTGACGAACTACCAGCACTGGCATGTCGACCGCACATGGAACCCGGTGTACGGCCGCAGCGCGACCGTCTTGGACACCTACCAGGAGATGCGCTGGAACCTCCGGGACAGCCGCACCTCCATCAACTTCGGTGTGCAGATACGGGCCTACGCGACCGGAGTCGCATTCCGTTACGTCCTGCTGGACCCGGGCACCGCCGCCATCGCCGGCGAACTGACGACGTTCGTCTTCCCGGACGGCACACTCGTCTACGGCGCGCGGGACGAGGACGACTACAACCCGGTCGCGCCCGGCTCCATCCCGCCCACCGGAACCTCCTCCACGGACACCGGCCCCCTGACCGACATCCCCCTCACCGCGACCTACAGCAGCGGGCTCATCGCCTGTGTCTGTGAGTCGACCCGCATCAACTACCCGCGCATGATGCTCAGTTCGGTATCGGGACAGCCCAACGCCCTCGCGGTGTACCTGATGCAGCACACCGCGCGCGGCTCGGGAACGGTCCAGACGACCTCCACCGTCAGTACGCCGTTCGCCACGCCCTGGCGCGCGGTGGTGATCGGCTCCACCCACGCCGAACTGGTCGACAACGCGGAGCTGGTGCTCAACCTGGCCCCGGCCGGCGCTCTCGCCGACACGTCGTGGATCAGACCGGGCAAGGTCTTCCGGTGCAACCTGACCACCGCGGACGGGTTGGCGGGCGTCGACTTCGCCGCTGCCCGCGGCCTGCAGTACATCGAGTACGACTCGGGGTGGTACGGCCCGGAGCACACCTCGACCGACGCCACGCAGCCGATCTCCGCCATCGACCTGCCCAAGGTCATCTCCTACGCCGCCGGCAAAGGCATCGGCGTCCTCCTCTACGTCAACCCCATGGCCCTGAGCAGCCCGGACAGCCTGTTCGCCCTCTACCAGAGATGGGGCGTCGCGGGCGTCAAGCTGGGCTTCATCAACGACGGCACACAGGCGATGACGAACCAGATCACCGCCTTGGTCAGGACAGCGGCCAAGCACAAGCTGCTGATCGACGCACACGACGACGTACGGCCGTTCGGCTACGAGCGGACCTACCCCAACTGGATCAGCCTGGAGGGCGTGCGGGGCAACGAGCACTTCCCGACCGCCACGCACAACGTCACCCTGCCCTTCACCCGCAACATCGGCGGCCCGATGGACTACACCATCTGCTACGGCCAGTCCCGCGACCGGACGACCAACGCCCACCAGATGGCGATGGCCGCCGTGTACTACCAGCCCCTGGAGTTCCTGTACTGGTACGACGCCCCCTCGAAGTACTCCACCCCCTCCAACTGGCCAGGACTGCCCTGGTTCGACGCCATACCCACCGTCTGGGACCAGAGCAGGACCCTCGCCGGTGCGATCGGCGAGTACATCGCGGTCGCCCGGCGCAGCGGCACCACCTGGTACTTGGGGGCGATGACCAACGAGACCGCCCGGACCCTGTCGATCCCGCTGTCCTTCCTCGGCAGCGGCACCTACACCGCGACGCTCTACGCCGATGGAACACCGGGCAGCAGCCCGTACCAGACCCCCGTCGTCGTGAGCACACAGACCGTGACCTCGTCGACCACGCTGAGCGTCGCGATGGCCCCCGCGGGCGGCCAGGCGGTCGTCCTGAGCCAAGAATGAGGGGCCGTGACCCGGGATGGCTCGTACTCACCTCAGAGGGGCGCGCCTTCACCGGACAGGCTGGGTGAGGTGCGGTCGGCGGCCTGTGGGCTAGCCGGTGACCCGCTGGAAGGTCCAGCGCTGGTTGGAGCCGCCGTTGTCGCGGTACTGGATGAGCGCCGTACCGTCGGCCGTACTGCCTCCGCTGACGTCGAGCACCTTGCCGCTGTTGCGGTTGACCAGGACGAACTCGCCACCGGGCTGCGGGCGCAGCTGCCACTGCTGGCTCGTTCGGCCGTCGGCGGTCATCTGCACGACCCGCACGCCGTCCGCCAACGAGGACCCCGCCACGTCGAGGACCTTGCCGCTGTGGACGCACATGATGGTGTGGTAGCCGTCCTCGGTGGACTGGAAGGTCCACTGCTGGTTCGGTACGCCCTTGTCGGTCCACTGGAGTACGTTGGCGCCGTCCGTCTTGGAGGCGCCGGAGACGTCGGCGACCTTGCCGCTGCGCACGCTGACGCACTTGTAGGCCCTGGTGGGCGCGATGGCGTACTGCACCGAGTCCACGTCGACGTACCCGGTGTTGTTGGGGTTGTAGGTGTAGAGGCCGATCCGGTCACCGCGGTAACCGCCCCAGGTCAGCTGGTAGGTGCCACCGAACGAGGTGAACGAGCTGCCGTCGAGGCTGTAGGAGAACTGGCTGACCCCGTTGACGTCCCAGGTGGTGCGCAGCCATATGGCGCTCTGCGTGACCACCGGACCGTGGGTCAGGGTGCCGTCGGCGTTGTGCGCGATCGTGGTGGTGGTCCCGGAGCGCCGCACGCCCAGCCCGGCGTAGGTGCCCGCGTAGTGGCACAGCCCGGCGTGCTGGCCGTCGGCGAGGCCGGCCAGTTCGAGGCGGACGGTCACCGTCGCGCCGCCCGCCGTGCGCAGCACCCGCTGGGTGAGGGTGTTGCCGACCTTGGTCAGGTTGTCGGCCACCAGCGGGGCGAACGCCTTCAGCCGCAGGTGGCCGGGCCGTTCGGTGAGCGACCAGTGGTCCGCGCGCGGCTGGTAGTACCACTCCCACTGCGGCTTGATGCGGCTGTCGGTGAACAGGTCGCTGGTCACCACGGAGGGAAGCGCGTCGACCGGCAGACCGGGCGTGCCGCCGGCGGGCACCTGGCCCGTCCACACCATGGTGCCGATGCCGTCCGCGCCCACCCGGCCCAGGATCGGCCAGCCGTCCACCCAGGTCACCGGTAGCAGGGACAGCGGCCGCCCCTCCCAGGCGCCGTGGCCGTGGTGGGTCACGAAGTACCACGTGCCGTCCGGAGCCTGCACGAGCCCGCCCTGGTTGGGCTCGCGGTCCACCGAGGCGTTGACGTGCTCCAGCTGCCGGGTCTCGAACGGGCCGTAGAGGCTGGAGCCGCGGTTCATCATCAGCACCCGGCCCTCGGACTTCACCTCGCTGTACAGGTGGTAGTAGAGGCCGTTGATCTTGTACAGCTTGTTGGCCTCGCTGCCCGGCGACTGGTGGATGACCGTGGGCGAGCCGACCAGCGACTTGCCGTCCTCGGACAGCTTGCACAGGTTGATCTTGTAGCCGTCCGCGTAGTGCGTGGTGACCAGGTAGCCCTGACCGTCGTCGTCCCAGAACGGGCACGGGTCGTCCCAGCCGGAGGTCCGCCACACCGCCGTCAGCGGATCCCACGGGCCGCTCGGCGATGGGGCCGACGTCATGAAGAAACCCTCGTCGGGGGTGTTGAAATACACCCAGTACCGGCCCGCGTGGTAGCGGATGGACCCGGCCCACACGCCACGGCCGTAGCGGTTCATCCGGTCCCAGTTCAGCTCCGGCCCGATACGAGTGAGATCGCCGACCGCGCCGCCCAGCGTCCGCCAGTTGACCAGGTCCCTCGAGTGCAGGACGGCCACGCCGGGCGAGTACCCGAACGTGCTGGTGATGCCGTAGTAGTCGTTGCCGACCCGGATGCAGTCCCAGTCGCTGAAGTCGCCCGGGAGGACGGGGTTGACGTAGGTGCCGTCGCCCTGGTCCCCCCACGTGCCGGCGGGAGGTGTGGCTGCCGCGGCCCTGCTGGGGGGCAGCAGCCCCGGCAGCAGGAGGGCCCCGGTGCCGACCGCGGCGAGCCGGCCGAGCTGTCTTCTGGTGATGTCCACGATGTCCGTCCTTGGAGGGAGTCAGTCCACGCTCACGGCTTGCCACAGCTGGCTGTCGGCGTTCGTGTCCGTCGTCTGCACGAGCTGGGCGCCTGCTGATGTCGAGGAGCCGGACACCGCGAGCAGCTTGCCGCTGTTCACGTTTTTGATCTTGTAGTAGCCGTTTCCGGCGGCCACCAGGGTCCAGTGCTGGCTCGCGGCGTTGTTGTCGGGCTGCTGGACGACGGTCGCGCCGTCCGTGGTGGACCCGCCTGTGACGTCCAGCAGCTGACCGCTGTTCTCGTTGACGATCTCGTAGCTGCCGTCACCGACCGGGAACCACAGCCAGCGCTGGTTCTGCGCTGAGGTGTCGTTCCACTGGATGACGTTCGCCGCTGCGGCGGTCGATGCGCCCGAGACGTCGATCGCCTTGCCGCTGTTCTTGTTGAGGACCTTGTCGAGCACGCTCGTGGTGGGGAAGGGGATGGAGGCGAACGCGTCCAGGGCGCAGACGGTGTTGGAAGAGGCCGTGTTCTTCGTTCCGGTGCACACGACCTTGATCGTGTGGGGACCCGCGGCGAGATCCGTCTTCTCGAACAGCAGTACCTGCTTCGTCACCGTCGAGGCATAGGCGTCGATGCCCGACTGCGCCAGGGTGCCGTCGATGTAGACGTCGACCTTGCCCATGTTCGGCTGCTTCATGCTGAGGTAGCGCACGCCCGAACCGGTGAAGGAGTACTGGACGTAGTCTCCCGCCCTGTTGGTGTAGCTCTCGGATCCCTTGTAGTCCTGCGCGTCGTGCCAGTTCGACCAGTTGGAGGAGTAGGTGAGACCGGAGTCCTTGTCGTCGACGTAGGTCCATCGCTGCCGGACGAGCGACTTCGACGCGGTGGACGCGTTTCCCTGGGCGTCCACGACGTAGAGGTGGTAGTCACCGGGCTTCGGCGGGACGGCGATGGTCGTCGCGGTTCCGGCCGCCTTCGTCATGGTGGGGCCGACGGCGAACGTCGTCGTACCGGAGGGAGCCAGCCAGAGCGTCCTGGTCGCGTCGCCGAGGGGGCGGACGGGGATGGACGACATGCCCTTGCCGGTGAACGTGCTGGCGGGCAGGGCGTAGTCCTGCAGAGCCAGGTTGCTCTGCGGGACGAGGTCCTTGTAGGCGTCCTCGAGGCCCGCGTTCACGGCGATGCTGTACGCCTGCGACGGCCACACCTTGTCCGGGTACGCGCGCACGTCCTGAATCGTGCTGTTCGGGACGCTCTTGCTGAAGATCTTGTTGACGGGGCCGTAGGTGTTGGTGATGGTCAGGTCATGCTGCCGGCCCCAGGTGCCGGAGTTGATGGTGTACGCGACATTCGGGTCCACGTCGAGGACGTTGTCGTGCTCGTTGAGGTAGGCGGAACCCTCGTCCGGGTGCAATCCGTACTTGTGGCCGGCCGGCACGCCCTGGATGTAGTTGTCGCTGATCTCGGTGTTCGGCTGGCTGCCCAGTGTGTAGATGGGAGCGGAGTCGCCGAGCACCTGCATGGTGTCGACGATCTCGTTGTACTTGACGGTGTTGTTCCTGGCCGTGGTGGTCGGTACCCCGGGATTGATGGAGTTCGCCGAACCGTCGAAGTTCCACCATCCCCAGCCGAGGGTGATGCCCGCCCAGGGGGACTTCTCGATCCGGTTGTGCTGCACGGACAGGGAGTCCACGAAGTAGGCCGACACGGGGCTCGACCCCTGGAACAACACGGCACTGTCGTAGAGGTAGTTGTCCGTGATCGATATGTTCTTGCAGACGCCCTCGACGTTCACCGGGTACTTCTCGTGGTTGGTCGAGGTGTAGTCACCGATGTACACGTGCTGGGGGTGCCCCACGGTGAGGGCGGATCCGGCTATGTCGTTCGTGACGTTGCCGGTCAGCTGCGAGTCCGTCACGTCGTTGGCCAGGGTGATGCCGTCGGCGCCGGTGTGCTGCACCGTGTTGCGCGACAGGACGATCCCGTCGGCGTTCCCGATCTGGATGGCCCCCGGCGGCAGGTCGACGTTGCGGTAGGTGTACGCGTGGAAGTTCTTCCTCGCGTACACGGTGGAGCCGGCGTTGCCCTGCTGGCCCTGCCGGAAGGAGGAGCCCGCGACATTGAACAGGTTCCAGTCGGAGTGCTCGACCGTGAGCCCGGAGAACGTGATGTTCCGGGCGTGGTCGGTCGTGGACGTGCCGGCGATCCTGATGAGGGTGGACACGTTGTTCGGCGCGAAGACCTGCGCCGTGCTCATGTCCTCGGAGCCGGACTTGTAGTAGTACAGGGTGTGCTGCGTCTTGTCGAAGTAGAACTCGCCCGGCTGGTCCAGGAACTCGTACGCGTTCATGAGGGTGTGGCTTCCGCTGCCGGCCTGGAAGTTGCCGTTCGGCGGGCCCTGGGCGATGGCCGCACCCGGCTCCTGGAACAGGGCCACGCGGCCCGCGCCGTCCGAGCTGGTGGTGATCTGCCGGACCCCCACGATGGCCGTGGTCCAGGTCGTCGCCGACTTGATCTCGACGTCGTCCTGGTTGGAGGCGACGGCGGGCAGGTCGGAGAGGCTGTACTTGGCTCCGTCGCACTGCGAACCCGACTCCCAGGCCCAGGGGGCTTGGCCGGCCGTCACGGTGTAGGTGCCGTAGCATCCGGCCGAGTTGATGGTCTTGGAGGCCATCTGGGCGCGCTTGCCGTTGACGTACAGCGCGCGGAGCTTGTCGTCGCGGTTGAGCGTGGCCTTCCAGATGTTCCCGCTGTGCTGGGTCCAGCCGGTCACCTGAACGCCTCCGTTCAGCACCGGCTTCTCGTTCTGGTAGGCGGCGTACACGACATGGTGGCCGTTCGTCCCGGAGTCGGCCGAGGTGAAGTCGATGGTGCTGGTCACCGGGTAGGTGCCGCCGCGGAGATAGACAGTGATGTCTCCGGTCATGTCGTTGTTGACCGTGCGCACGACGTCCCGTGCGTGGTGCAGGGTCTTGAACGGCGCGGTGATCGTCCCGGGGCCCGCGTCGTCGCCGTCGGGGGCGACGTAGTAGGTCGCCTGGTTCGCGGCCGAGGCCGGGGTCGGCGTCGTGAGGGAGGTCAGCAGCAGCGCGGAGAGGGCCGCCGCGAGCGCTGCTGACATCGTGCGTCGGGTGGAGGTGACGGGCTTCATCGTCTGCCCCTCCTGTGGGTGCGGGCGGTCGGGAATGCGTTCATGCGGCGGCTCCGGGGGCGGTTGACACGGTGTGCGGCACGAGTGCGGACGGTCAGTCGGCGGGGAGGCGGTAGAAGGCGGTCGCGGTACCGGCCAGCACCGCGTGGATCTCGGTGGCGGAACAACCGTCGAGCAGGTCGTCCACGGTGGCGGCCCAGCGGTTCCAGCCGCCCGCGAGGTTCGCGACCGGCCAGTCGGAGCCGAACATCAGGCGGTCGGGGCCGAACGACGACAGCAGTACGTCCCAGACCGGGCGGATGTCGGCGGTGGTCCACCTGTCGTGGTCGGCCTCGGTGATCAGACCCGACACCTTGCAGACCACGTGCGGGTGTGCGGCCAGCAGACCCATCCGGCGTGTCCAGTCGGCCAGGTCACCGTCGGCGATCGACGGCTTGCCCGCGTGGTCGAGCACCTGGGGCAGGTCGGGGAAACGTTCCGCCAGCCGGATCGCCTGGTCGAGCTGGTGGCTGCGGACCAGCACGTCGTAGCGCAACCCGCGGTCCCGGGCGGCCGCCAGCCCGCGTTCGACGTCGGGGCGCTGCAGCCACCCCGGGTCCGTCTCGCCCTGGACGAGATGACGCAGGGACCGCAGATACGTCCCGCCCGGCCCGGCGAGCAACCCGTCGAGCAGGTCACCGATCGCCGGGGACGTCAGATCGGCCCAGCCGACGACGGCCCCGATCAGCGGCTCCCGCTCGGTGAGCGCGAGCAGGTCCTCCGTCTCGGGTACGTCCGGGATGCACTGCACGGCCACCGTGCGATGCAGACTGCGGCCGGCGATGGTGCGGGTGGCAGCGGACCGCAGGCCGTCGGGGGCGAAGGTGCGGCGGATCGTTGTCAGGGCGGGGTCGTCGAGCCAGGGTTGCGGACGCCGGCCGAGGTCCCACAGGTGGTGGTGGGCGTCGACGATGCCGGGGACGGGGGTGGCGGTCATGACGGGGTCCCGGGGGGCGGGCTCAGGTGCCAGACCTCGGTGAGTGCCGTCCACTGGCGGGAGTCGCCCCGGTCGGGCCAGGGCTCCTGGCACGGGTCGGTGGCCTTCCACCACTTGCGGGTCTCAGGGTCGGCTTCCAGGGCGGCCATGTCGGCCTCGAAGTCGTCGCCGTGGTACTCGAAGTAGGCGAACAGCACATCGCCGTGCAGGAAGATGCTGTAGTTGCGGATGTTCGCCCGGTGCAGGGCGGCCTCGACGCCCGGCCAGACGGCCGAGTGGAGTTCGAGGTACTCCTCACGGTGCTCGGGCCGGAGCCTGATGGTCTGGGCGATGCGTTTCATCACGCACCCTCCTGGGGGGCGAAGGGGGTCCGGTAGCTGGGAGTGTGGGCACGCAGCCGGAGGCGCAGGGTGAGCCGGATACGGGTGGACGCGGGCAGCCGGACCGTCAGGTAGGCGCCGACGCCGACCTGCTCCTTCTCGGTGACGAGCGGCTCGGTGTGGCCGTAGTCGTACATGTCGCCGATCCAGCCGTCGTCCTCGCAGGTGGTGTACCGGACGGCGGTGATGGCGTGCTCGGCGAAGGCTCCCGCCTGGACGATCACCGTGCGGTCCGTCCCGGGCGCGAGGTTCACCAGTTCGACGGTGGTCGCCTCGGGGTCGATGGAGGTGACCAGCGCGGCCACGTCCGGGGGCAGGCCCGCGCGGCGGGCGTCGGCGTCGTGGTAGCGCAGCCGGGCCTGCTGCAGGCCGCCGTTGTAGAGCACCTGGGGGCCGCCCCAGGTCAGCTGGACGAGGGTCTCGGTGACCACGGGGTTGCACAGCTGCCACACGTGGATGTCGGCCTCGGGCACGTCCAGGTCGCGGTAGCGGTCGATGCGCCGCAGGCGGTGGCGGACCTGGGCCTGGGCGGTGGCGAGGATCCGCTCGGGATAGCCGGGGTCGTCGCCGGCGAGGAAGGCGAACCACGCCTTCTCGTGCCCGGACTCCTCCTTGGCCCGGAACGGCCGGACGGTGCGCCAGTCGATGCCGTCGGCCTCACGCAGCCGCTCCAGCCGGGCACGGTCGGCGTCGGAGGCCGTGTGGTGCCACAGGGCCACCGGTACGGGGGCGGTGACCGGGTTGTAGTCGAACCAGCCCGAGTCGTTGTGCCGGAACGGCAGGTGCGGTGTGGGCGTGCGGACATCGGGGCCGAGTTCGACCGCCCACTTGGAGGGAAGGCTGGAGTCGGCCTCGGTGTGCGGCATCACCTTGGCGTGACCGATGAGGGTGTCGAGCGAGGTCGCGACCATGGAGAGGTAGCCGTCGTCCCTGGTGACCGTGGCCGCCGCGAGCGCCGCCACACAGGCCGCGTGGCCCACGCTGTGCCAGCCGTGCGGCCAGGACCAGCCGTAGTGGCCGCCGTACCAGCGGCCCTCCAGCAGACTGCCGACGACGCCGTCCGGCCCCACGTTGTCCGGGACGAGACCGCCGTTCGCCTCGGTGCGTTCACGCCACGCGCCGACGTACTCGACGATCCAGTCGCGGTAGCGCTCCTCGCCGGACAGGATCCAGGCGTTGAGGACCAGCCCGGCCGCGGCGAGGTTGACCGCGGTGTCGCCGACGCCCATCCGGTCCCGCATCTGCGCGCCGAGCCGCGGGTCCGCGGAGAGCGGGTACGGGCCGCCGTCGGCCTCGGGGATCCAGTCGAGCGGGAAGCCGTAGGCCTCCGCCTCCTTCAGCAGCCAGGGGTAGACGTCACCGTCGAACAGGCCGGTGCGGTCGGGGTCGCTGCCGTTGTGCGGGCGGGTGATGATGCGGTGGGCGGGGTCGTAGTTGCCCTTGGCCGGGTCGACGTACAGCTCGGCGAAGCGCAGGGCGCGCTCACGCCAGCGGTCGGGGGCGGCCATGCACAGGAAGTAGAGCAGCAGCAGGCTCTCGCCCTGGTGGAACCAGTCGTAGCCGCGCTCGTACTCGTCGTGCAGCATGCCGAGTTCGGTGAGCTGGCGGGTCACTCCCTCCCAGTGCCTCTCACTGGCGGGCAGCAGGTCGTCGGCGCCGCCGAGGAGGTACAGCTGGGGCCAGTTGAAGAACACTTCGTAGAAGTCGTCGACACCGTCGCGGGTGGTCAGCGGGCCGGAGTAGTTCAGGCGGCCGTCCGGGCCGGTGAAGTCGCGGGCGAAGCGGCGCCAGGCGTGGTCGAGGAGGTCGAAAAGGGACCGCTGGGCCACGGCCCAGCCGGGTGGTTCGAGCAGCGGCACTTCCGCCTCGATCTCGGGTGGCGCGACCGGGTGGTCGCAGGCGGCGTCCTCGGCCGTGGTTCGGTCGGCAGAGCTGGAGGGCATGGGGGAACTCCGTTCGGGGCGGGCGGCGGGACGGCGCACGCCGGTGACGACGGCCGGGACGGGCCGCTATTCCTTGGTGGCGCCGGCGAGCATCCCGCTGACCAGGAAGCGCTGGGCGAAGAGGAAGACGATCAGCACGGGCGTGATGGCCACGAGCGTCGCCAGAGCCAGCTGGGGGCGCTGGATCGCCAGGTCACCAACGGTCGGGTTGAAGGACGGCACGTTGCTGAGCAGGGTTCCGACTCCCACCTGGATGGGCATCTGGCTGCTCTCGGGCAGCATGACGTACGGCAGGAAGTAGTTGGTCCAGTTGGCGACGAAGCTGAAGAAGCCCACGAGCGCGACGACCGGGGTCGCCAGCGGCAGCGCGATGTGCCAGAAGACGCGGAACTCCGAACAGCCGTCCATCCGTGCTGCGGCCAGCAGGTCCTTCGGTACGGCGGTGGTGAAGTAGATGTACGTCAGGTACACGCCGAACGGATAGAACGAGTACGGCAGGATGATCGACCACATCGTGCCGATCAGATGCACCGCGTTGATCTCCAGGAACAGCGGTACCACCAGCGTGGCGTTCGGCATGAGCATCACGACCAGGGTCGCGACCAGCAGGGTGTGCCGGCCGCGGAACTCGGTCATGGCCAGGGCGTATCCCGCGGGAATGGCGACACCGAGGGTGATGATCAGCGAAATCACCGCGTAGAGGGCGGAGTTGCCCAGCCACTGCATGACGGCGTCGTCCTGGAATGCCGTGAGCGCATGCCAGTTGGCTTTCAGCGCGTGCCAGGAGCCGAAGGACAGCGGGTTGCCGTGGACCAGCTGTTGGTCGGTCTTGGTCGCCGCGAGGACGAGCCACAGCACCGGCAGCACGAAGAAGGCGAGGAACGCGGCCAGTACGGATCCCGTCAGCAGTCGGGAGGGCAGGTGCCGTACGGGCCGGCGGTGCGGCGGCTGGCGGTGAGATCGGCTCATGAGGGGCGCATCCCGTTCCGAGTTCGCCGTGCCGGTGACTCGACTGCCGGAGGTTTTAGTCGGCATCGAAGAACCCCGACCGTGCGACGAAGACGGCAGCCACCGACACGCTGACGACCAGGAGCTCCACCGAGACCGCGGCGGCGCCGTTGATGTTGTTCATCTGGAAGGCGAAGTCGTACGTCAGCTGGTTGAGCGAGTAGTCGCGTCCGGCCACGCCCACGCTGGCGAGGGAGAGCAACTGCGGCTCGACGAACAGCTGGGCGCCGCCCGCGAACGCCAGGATCACCATGTACACGATCCACTTGCGGAGCATCGGGATCTGCACGTGCCAGGCGGTCTGCCAGGCGCCCGCGCCATCGATGCGCGCGGCTTCCATCACGTCCGTGGGGATGTTGTTGAGCGCGCCGTACATGACGACGATCCAGCCGCCCGCGCCGGTCCAGAACGCGATGATCGTGAACAGCAGGGGCAGGTTGCCGGGCGCGATCACCTCGCCGAAGGTGTGGAACCCCAGCGCGTCCAGCAGCGAGCTGACCGGGCTGACGGTCGGGTCGAGCATGAACAGCCACACCAGCACACTCGCGGCGCCGGCGAGCGCTCCGGGGATGTAGTAGAGGAACCGCAGCGCCTTGCCGGCGGAACCCGAGGCCAGGCGGTGCAGCAGCAGCGCCAGGGCCACCACGAACACCACCAGGGACAGGAGCCAGAAGGCGAGGTAGGCGGCGACATGGCTCACGGCGTCCAGGAAGCGGAAGTCCTGCGCCGTGGTGACGAAGTTGGCGAAGCCGGTGACCGTGCCCCCGGCGTCGGTGAAGGCGAAGTAGACCGCGTAGGCGGTCGGAAGGACGCCGAAGGCGACCAGCAAGAGCACGTAGGCGGCGACGAAGGCCATACCGGCCCGGCTCTGCCGGGCGGCGCCGCGACGGCGCCGGGTGGCAGAGCCTGCCGGGGAGTGGGTGAGGGTCACTGGGAGACCTTGTATCCGTTGGACTTGGCGTACTTGACGATGGAGTCCTGCCAGGCCGGCAGCATCGAGACGACGGTCCTGCCCTGGGTCAGGCCGGGCTTGACGGTGGCGGCCCAGATCGCCTCCTGGCTGAACTGGCCCGAACCCCAGCCCGACCAGACCTGGGAGGAGGCGGCCTTGAGGGCGCTCAGGTCACTGGCGAAGTAGCCGGAGGCGTCCTGCCCCTTCAGCCAGACCTCGGCGGCCGGCGCGTACGCGGGGAAGCCCGGTGCCTTCTCGCCCTGGTAGGCGTTGTCTGTGGTGACCCACTTCAGGAAGTCGGCGGCTGCCTTGATGTGCGCGGAGTGCTGGGACAGCAGCCAGGTGCCGCCGCCGACGTTACCGGTGGACGGCGAGGTCTCCCCCTTCCACTGCGGGATGGGCGCCGCCGCGATCTGCTTGGCCGGGGTCTTGAAGGTGCCCTCGAACAGCGCGCCGCCGTACCATGCCGGACCCGGCATGAGCAGGACCTTGTCGGCCTCGTTCTTGCCGAAGTCGGTGCTGAAGACCCCGCTGATGGACATGGACTTGTTCTTGATCAGTACGTCCATCAGCTTGGCCATCTTGGTGCAGGCCTCGCTGGTGGTGTTCACCGAGACGGACTTGGGCCCGGTGATGTGGTTGGCGCCGCACTTGCCCGCCCACAGGTAGATCTCGGGGGTGAAGGCGTCGCCCGCGTCGCCCACCAGGTAGCCGGGGTGCTCCTTGGCCACCTTCTCGCCGAGTTGCTGGTACTCCTCCCATGTCGTGGGCACCGTGTAGCCGAACTTCTTCAGCAGCGGCGCGTTGTACCAGAGCACCGCCTGGGAGAGGTCGTTGCGCAGGCAGTAGACGGTGCCGTTGACGGTGCAGACGTCGTTGGCGCCGTCGGCGAAATCGGCCAGGGTCGCGGAGGGGATCAGGCCCTTGTTGAGCGGCGCGGCGAAGCCCGCGTCGACCGCCCAGGAGGCCTCGTTGTTCTGGGAGCTGAAGACGACGTCCGGCCAGCCCCGGCCGGTGCGGTTGAAGAGCTGGACCTTGGTCTGGAGGTAGTTGGAACCGTTGGCGTCACCGTCGTAGGTGACGATGTCAATCTTCACGTCCGGGTGCTGCTTCTGGTACAGCTTCGCGGCCGCCACACGGGTCGCGTCCACCCAGACCGTCAACGCCCCGTCCTTCTGCGGTACCTGGGCGAAGCCGTCCTTGGTCGTCGTACCCGTGGCGCCGCCGCCGCAAGCAGCCAGAGTCAGCGCCGCGGTGGCCGCGCAGCCGACCAGCAACGCCGCACGCCTCTTGCTGGACACTCTCTCCTGGCCGGACGAAGGCTTGTTGACGGTCATGTGCGACTCCACTGGTTTCACAGGGCGCCCCGAGCAGATGGGCAGGTGGCGCGAGGATGGGGCGACGCCAGGCCTTACCGGTCGGCGTCGGGGACCGTGGACGGCCGGGCCCACGTGCCGTCGCGGAAGAAATTAGGCGCCTTATAGAGGGATCAGTCAAGGGTGTGTGCTTGCTTCTTCCTTGTGATCGACGGCCGAGACTCCGGATCTGTCAAGGAGATAGCCCGAGACATTCCTTTTTGTGTGTATTCGAGACTAAAACTCTACGGAGTGGATCTCCGCACAATGAGTACTACTCATTATTGAGCCGGGAGTAGAATGAGCGCGGCTCCACAGCGATCAACCGCCCTCGTAGCAGTCATCCCGAAGGCAGGACAGATGAACGACACGCCCGCGGCCGAAGCCGCCCTGTCGGCGCAGGCCTCCCCCGCTGCGGCGGCAGCGGTCAACGGCTCGGACGAGCGGCGTGACTACCGCCCCGGTTACGAAGTCGTGGCGGAGCGGATCCTCGAGTTCATCGCCGAGTCCCGGCTGGCGGCGGGTGACCGGCTGCCCACGGAGAACGACCTGGCCCAGCGGCTGAACACCAGCAGAGCGGTGGTGCGGGAGGCCGTGAAGATCCTTTCGGCGCTCGGCCGGGTCCGGGCGCACAAGGGACGCGGGCTGTTCGTCGCCGACGACGAGGGCATGCTCATCACCAGCCGCTGGGGCGGCTTCTTCCGCCCCGTCGACCTCGATCACGTCCTTATGCTGTTCGAGTTCCGCAGGGTTCAGGAGATGGCCGCGAGCAGTCTGGCCGCCACCCGTGCCACGCCCGCCGAGCTGCGGACCATCGAGGTGGCCGTGCAGCAGTGCCGGCACGGATTCGTCCACGGTCAGGTCGACGAGTTCAACCAGGCGGACGACGACTTCCACGAGGCCGTGGCTGCGGCCTCGCACAACGCCTTCCTCGCCAGCGCCGTGCGGGACGCTCGGCGCCTGCAACGGCAGTCCAGCGCGATCGGGATCCATGACAGGTTCGGCGATGGCACCGAGTCCGCGGTCGTGGAGCACGAGGTGATCTACCGGGCCATTCGCGACGGCCGGCCCGAGGAGGCGGCCGAGGCTACGGCGGCACATCTCGACAGGACACTCGAGGACTACCGGCGGGAGATCCAGCGGCGCCTGTTCGGATAGCGTCGTGCTCGGTTCCCACCTGACCGGCTGGATCCTGAACGACAGTGCGTCCCTCGACTTGGGACGCAACGGCCGTCGGCGTCATCGCGACCGCACATGTCGACGTCGTGCCCATGAACGTGGACGGCCCGGGACGCACGCCACGGGTGGGTGGAGGTGCTGCCGGGCCGTCAGCCGCTGGGCGAAGGTTCACCTGCCGTGCGTAGCCCTGCTGCGGACGCGAAGCACCAGCACGGAGCCGGCGCCGAGGGCCAGCAGGCCACCGAGGGCGCTGTAGGCGACCGCGTTGCTCATCCCGGTGGAAGCCAGGCCGCCGCCGGCCGTGCTGCTCCGGTCCGGCCGGCCGACGGGTACGCCGGCTGCCGACGCCTGCGCTCGGGTGCCGATCGCGCCTGAGGCGGAGGCGACCGGCGCGGCGGCGGTCGGCGTGGGGGCAGGTGACGGGGTGTCGGTGCCGGTGGCCGCCGACGAGGGCTTCAGCTGGAGAGTCGTGATCGAGTACGGGGGCAGTGTCTGTGCGGCCGCCGTTCCCCGTGTCGCCGCGGTCAGGGCGGTGCCGCCCTTGGTGTAGGAAACGGTCCTGACCGTTCCCGGGGCCGGGGTGTATCCCCTGTAGGACAGCGACACCTGTGCCGCGTTCTGCGGGTTCTTGTTGATCAGCATGACGTTCAGGCCGCCGTTGCTGCTCCGTACCGCGTGCACGGCGACCGACGGGTTGGCCGAGGACGCCTTGACCATGGTGTCGCCGGGCTGCGCGAGTGAGGTCAGCGAGCGGATGCCCCAGTAGGTGGAGAAGGGCGTTTCGCGGGCCGGCTCGCAGGTCCCGCCGGAGCAGCCTCCGACGGAGAGGACGCCCCCGTCCTGGTAGTCGGTCTCGCCGTTGACGGTGGTGGGCTTGCCCGGCCCGTTGTGCAGGTCCCACCAGTCGACGCCGACGACCCCCTGCTCGAGCCAGTTCATGTACGTGTCCGGCGCGAACAGCGCCGCGGCCTGGCTGGTCTGGGCCACCGAATCGGCACTGGAGGTCTCGGTGATCGCGATCTTCACCGAGGCGGCGTGCGGGCCCGCGTAGGTGTTGATCAGCGAGCGCACCGCGGAGGCGGTGCCGGCGATCCTGGCGGGGCTGCTCAGCAGGTTGGCCGTGCTGGAACCGCCGGGGTACCAGTGGACGATCACGAAGTCGATCGACTTGGCCGCGATGGAGAGCACCGTGTGGTTCCAGTCGGCGTCGTCGCCGGCAGCTTTCACCCCGTCCGGCCAGGAGCCCGGAGTGTTGAGCACCGCCCCGATCTTCACCGTCGGGTCCACGGCCTTCATCGCCTTCGCGTAGGCCAGGAGGTTCTTCGCGTACTCCCTCGGGCTTTTGTCGGCGTGGTTGTCGACCTCCCATTTGCTGCCGTAGTACCCGTTGCCGGAGACCTCGTTGCCGATCTCCCAGTACTTCACGCCGTAGTGCTTGTCGACGTTGGCGTACTTGACCCAGTCGGCGGCCTCCTGGGGCGTGCCGGACCCGTAGTTCGCAGTGATGATCGGCTGGGCGCCGACCTTCTTCGCGGTGGCCATGAAGTGGTCGAAGTCGGTACCGGGCGCGGCCCAGCTGCCGCCGGTGACGGTGTGGGTCTTCCAGTGGTAGGCGTCCGCGACCGAGCCGCCGGGGAAGCGCAGCTGCCGGACCCCGGCCGCCTTCATCAGCGTCGCCGCCTTGGCGTCGTTCATGTAGGCGTCGTAGACCGCGGTGTTGAGGCCGACCCCGGTGCCGGGCACGGTGCCCAGCGAGGTGCCTGCGTTGACGGTGACGGCGACGGTCGGCGCGGCGCCCGCGCTGAGCGCCAGGGCGACCGCGCCGGCCCCGGCCAGCAGGGCCGCCACCGTCCCCGCCACGATGCGGCGGCGCGTTCGGCTGCGGCGGTGCGTGCGGCCCCGAGGCGTCGGCTGCTCGGCGGTTGTCGGGTCGTCAGATGACACGTGTGGCTCCCGATCGGAGTGCGTGGACTACGGGTGGCGTGGCACAGCTGACTGCGCTCGCCGTGGTGGTGCACCCCTAGGTGGCCGCTCAGGAGGGAAAGGTTGCCGCCGTATCCGATGTTCTTCCGGATGGACGGGCACGAGAGCAACGAAGCACGCCGCGCCGCAACCGTGGCGCAGGCGCGGACTGGTCACGGGCATTCCCTTGGCGCTGACTGGTCGGGGGTGTGCTGGTGTGCCTGGCCCTGAGCGTCCTCACCGGGAGCGGAACCGGTTCCGGGCGGGCAGCCGACGCGTCCGCCGCAGGCGCGCGGGCGGCCGCCCCGTCCGATGCCGGGTCTGCGGCGGGCGGCGGTGCGGATCGACAACGAATGCCCGTGGCCCTGTGCGCCGGGGCAATCGATCTCAGCCGACGGGCGTTCGCCGAGCTCGCCGACCTGTCGGTGGGCCGGCTCCCGATCACCTGGTGCGGGATCCAGGTGATCGGCCACCGGAACCCGGTGGCCGCGCTGGAGGTGCGGACCGCCGACGGCCGGCGGCAGCTGCCCCGTACCGACCACAAGTACTTCCTGTCCGCCGATAGCACCGGCTGCGGCGGGGCCCTCAGGATCACCGGCATCTACGGGGAGGAGCTGGCCGTCGACGGCATCGCCGTGCGGCCGGACGTCGCGCAGCCGACCGGCGTCCAGTTCGCCCGGCGCTGACCAGCCCGCCGGTCAGCCTTCACCGGCCCGCAACCGAGCACGACCGCTGTTCGAATCCCGGGCTGGGCGCTGTTAGGCTGCACCCCCGTTGTTGTTAAACGCGCAACCAACGCGCACGTCATTGCCAGGAGAGGGCGACCGGGGGATGGTCCTCGATGACGCGTCCGCGGAGTTCCACGAATTCTTCGAACGCCACTATGCCGAACTCGCCCGTCTAGCACACCTGCTGACCGGCGAGAGTGACGCGGCGGACGACCTCGCGGCGGATGCCCTGGTCGCCCTGTGGCAGCGCTGGGACCGGTTGCGGCAGGCCGACCACCCGCTCGCCTACGCCCGCGGTGTGGTGGCCAACCTGGCGCGGGGACGGATCCGCAGCGCGGTGCGCGAGCGACTGCGGATCACACTGTTCTGGTCCCGCAGCCCCGAGAAGGTGGAGGGGCCGGACATGGCGGCCGTGCTGGACGTCCGCGCGGCGCTCGCCCGGCTGCCGTTCCGCAAGCGCGCCTGCGTGGTGCTGCGGCACGCCTTCGACCTGTCGGAGAAGGACACGGCGGCGGCGCTGGGCATATCGGTCGGTACGGTGAAGAGCCAGACCTCGAAGGGAATGGCCGAGCTGGAAAGGATACTGGGCGCACGAGCGGTCGGGGACCTGGTGGCAGGCAGGAGGAACCGGTGAACGAGGACATCGCCCGTCGGCTGCGCGAGGCCGCCGAGGCCCACCGGCCCGACCGTGCCAGGATGCTGGCCCGGGTGCAACGCGGCGTGGCCGGCCCCGCCGTCCGTCACCGCGCGCGGCCGTTCGCGAGGTCCGGGACGAGGGTCGCGCTCGCCGGGCTCGCCGCCACCGGCATCCTGGCGACCGGCGGCCTCGCCGTCGCCGCCATCGTCGCGCACTCGTCGCCGCCCACCACCGTGACCACGCCTGCCACCCCGTCCCCGACCGCCGGTTCCCCCCACCCGACGTCGGCCCGCCCCACCCCTGTCGCGCCGGCCCCGGTCACCACCCCGGGCAGCGCGCGCCCGACTCCGCCGGCCACCAGTCCATCGCCGACCGCCGACGAGAGCCACAACGGGGCGCTGTCATCGGCCGGCTCGGTCGACCCGAGCAGCACCGTCTACTGGACGCAGACCAACCTCGCCCTCAAGACGACCCGGCCGCTCACCTCGCTCACGATCGAGATGCGGATCGTGCAGACCGGCGGGGTGAAGAACACCGGCACCTGGCAGACCCTGCCGAGCGGCGACTTCACCGTCACCGCCCAGGAGGCCGGCGGCACGCTGGTCTACCGCTGGGTCCTCAAGCCGGGCCTGACCGTGCCGGCCGGGAGCTATGAGTTCGCCGCCCAGTTCAACAACGGCACCGGCAAGCGCAGTGCCGCGGGCGACGGCTACCGCGTCGACGCGCAGGGTTCGGGCGGCTCCGCGTCGGTCCGGGGAGGGTTCGTCCCGACCCGGTGAACGCCGCCGTGCGGCATGGCGACGGCGGCCGTGAAAATTCTTCCCTCGATCGCGGCAACCTTTGTGTACGCGGCGGCAACTGGCAGGTAACCGAGGCCGGATCAAGGCCCGCTGCGCCAGAAGGACATGCCGTTGTCAGATCAGAACCGCTCTCATCGCCGTCGTCCGGCGACCCGCCGCGTGCTCGCCGCCGCCGTGGTCCTCGCCGCCGCGGGTGCCGCCGTACCCCTGGTCGCCCAGGCCGCACACACGCCGGATGCCCGCACCCCGACCCTGGCCGGTGCAGCGGCCGGCAGTGGCCGCTACTTCGGTACGG
The DNA here is from genome assembly GCF_042891825.1 of Streptomyces sp. NPDC001852. Taxonomy (NCBI): domain Bacteria; kingdom Bacillati; phylum Actinomycetota; class Actinomycetes; order Kitasatosporales; family Streptomycetaceae; genus Streptomyces; species Streptomyces sp. NPDC001852. Next base: position 237,434 of record NZ_JBIATN010000013.1, on the reverse strand, counting down.
CCGTGGCTGCGGGAAGGCTCGGCGACTCGGCGTACTCCACGATTCTCGACCGGGAGTTCAACATGATCACCCCGGAGAACGAGATGAAGTGGGACACCACCGAACCCTCCCGCGGCACCTTCAACTTCGGCCCGGCCGACTCGATCGTCGGCCACGCCTCCGCACACGGCCAGCGCATGCGCGGCCACACCCTGGTCTGGCACTCCCAACTGCCCGGCTGGGTCAAGTCCATCACCGACGCCAACACCCTGCGCAGCGTGATGGACAACCACATCACCACCGAGATGAGCCACTTCAAGGGCAGGATCTACGCCTGGGACGTGGTCAACGAAGCCTTCGCCGACGGCGGCAGCGGTCAGCACCGCAGCTCGGTCTTCCAGGACGTGCTGGGCAACGGCTTCATCGAGGAAGCCTTCCGCACCGCCCGGAACGCCGACCCCTCCGCCAAGCTCTGCTACAACGACTACAACATCGAGAACTGGACCGACGCCAAGACGCAGGGCGTCTACAACATGGTCAAGGACTTCAAGTCCCGCGGTGTACCCATCGACTGCGTCGGCTTCCAGAGCCACTTCGGCGCAGGCGGCCCGCCGGCCGGCTACCAGACCACTCTGTCCAAGTTCGCCGCGCTCGGCGTCGACGTCCAGATCACCGAACTCGACATCGCCCAGGCCTCGCCGACCGCCTACGCCAACACCGTGCAGGCGTGCATGAACGTCGCCCGATGCACCGGCATCACGGTGTGGGGGATCAGGGACAGCGACTCCTGGCGCACCGGTGAGAACCCGCTCCTGTTCGACGCGGCCGGCAACAAAAAGGCCGCCTACAGCGCGGTGCTCACCTCCCTGGGCGGCAGCAGCGGCGGCGGCACGCCGGACGGGGGCGGCATCACCTCCGGGGCGGTCTACACGCTCTCCGACGTGGCCGCCGGACGCGTTCTCGACGAGCCCGCGGGATACAACGGCAACGGCACCCCGCTCCAGGTGTGGGATGCCAGCGGTGCCTCCAACCAGCAGTGGCGGGCCGGCCGCAACAGCGACGGCTCCTACACACTGACCAACGTCGCCAGCGGGCGGGCACTGGACGAGCCGGGCAACCAGACGGGCAACGGAACGAGGATGCAGGTCTGGGAATCGAACGGCGGCGCCAACCAGCACTGGCGAGCCCACCAGAACGACGACGGCTCCTACACGCTGACCAACGTCGCCAGCGGCCGGGCGCTGGAGATCCCCGGCGGTCGGACCGCCAACGGCACCCCCGTCCAGATCTGGGACTCGGCCGGCGGCGCCAACCAGCACTGGAACCTCAGGACTTCGGCGCCCGCGCCGGCGGGCGGCACGTGTGCTCTTCCGTCGACGTACCGGTGGACGTCGACGGGTGCGTTGGCGCAGCCGGCGAACGGGTGGGACGCGGTGAAGGACTTCACCGACGTGGTGTACAACGGCAAGCACCTGGTCTACGCGTCGAGCGTGTCGGGATCGTCGTACGGCTCGATGGCGTTCGCTCCCTTCACGAACTGGTCGGACATGGCGTCGGCCGGTCAGACCGGGATGAGCCAGTCCGCGGTGGCGCCCACGCTGTTCTACTTCGCGCCCAAGAAGGTCTGGGTGCTGGCGTCCCAGTGGGGCGCCTCGCCCTTCGTCTACCGCACCTCCAGCGACCCCACCAACCCGGGCGGCTGGTCCTCGCCGCAGCCGCTGTTCACCGGCAGCATCCCCAAGACTGAATCCTCCACCGGCCCGATCGACCAGACACTGATCGCCGACGACCAGAACATCTACCTGTTCTTCGCCGGTGACAACGGCAAGATCTACCGGGCGAGCATGCCGATCGGGAACTTCCCGGGCAACTTCGGCTCGTCGTACACGACGGTCATGAGCGACACCACGAAGAACCTGTTCGAGGCGCCGCAGGTCTACAAGGTCCAGGGTCAGAACCAGTACCTGATGATCGTCGAGGCGCGGGGTGCGAATGAGCAGCGCTACTTCCGCTCGTTCACGGCCTCCAGCCTGAGCGGTTCGTGGACACCGCAGGCCGCCGGCGAGAGCAACCCCTTCGCGGGCAAGGCCAACAGCGGCGCCACCTGGACAAACGACATCAGCCACGGTGACCTGGTCCGCAACAACCCCGACCAGACCATGACCATCGACCCCTGCCACCTGCAGTTCCTCTACCAGGGCAAGTCCCCCACCGCGAGCGGCCCCTACGACCGACTGCCGTGGCGGCCGGGTCTCCTCACCCTGCAGCGCTGAACCGGCCTGTCGCCGTGCCGCGCGGCGGCGAAGGGGAAGCGATCAAGGCGAAAAATCTGTGGATCTCCGCGGCAACCTTTTGGACCCGCCGGACCACTCAATGGTGTCCGGGCAGGTGGGTCCGGTCAGATCCAACGGCTGAAAGAGAGCAAAGAGTTGTCCCTTGGACGAGAGCACAGACATGTCCCTGGCCCACCCACGTCATCGGTGGCGTCCAGGGGCAGTGGCCGCCGGGCCGGCGGCCACGCCCGCGGTGGTCGCCCGATGCATCGCACCCGTCGGTTGTTCGCGCGTCGGGGTTTCTGGGCGGCCGTCGTCATGGCTGTCGTGGCCGGTTCCGCCGTTGTGGTCAGCACTGCCTCAGCGGAACCCGTAAGCCCGAAGACCTGGTATGTGCTGGTCAACCGCAACAGTGGCAAGGTGCTGGATGACCGCGCCTACGCCACGAACGACGGCGCGGCGGTGGTGCAGTGGGCACGCCACAGCGGGGCCAACCAGCAGTGGCGGTTCATCGACGCGGGCGGCGGCTACTACCGGCTGCAGAACCGGAACTCCGGCAAGGTGCTCGACGACCTCGGCTGGTCGAAGACCGCCGGCTCCGACATCGTGCAGTGGAGCGACCGGAACGGCGCCAACCAGCAGTTCAAACTGGCGGAGTCTTCGGACGGCTACATGCGGTTGATCAATCGTTTCAGTGGCATGGCCGTCGAGGTACGCAACGCCGCCAAGGCCGACGGGGGCGACGTCATCCAGTACCCCGACCGGGGCGGCGCCAATCAGCAATGGCGACTCGTCCCGGCCGGGAGCGTCGACAACGGCGGCACACCCACCGCGCCGAGCGGCAGCGCTCCCACGAGCCAGGCTCCGAGCGGCTCGCACCCGTCGTCGCCGTCGTCTCCCGAGGCTGGTGGCGACAGCTCGACGAAACGCTTCATGGGGAGCAGCACGGTGCTCATCGGCGGCTCGATGTCCGACGCCTCGGCGAACGCCGCCCCGTTCGACGTGCGGTACGCGTATGTGCACAGCCAGCCCGCGCCGTCGTCGGCCTACTACTCGGCATCCCTCTGCCAGGCCGCGTGGTCGAGCTGGTGGGGCTGCTGGAACGGCAGCACCACGGCGCCCGGCACTTACGTGACCTGGCGGGACACCGTGGCGGCCCACGCGACGTACAAGGGCAGCCCGCGCCCGCAGAAGATGCTCTGGACCTGGTACTCGTTGCGCGACCTCGGGGATGCGGCAGGACAGGGCGACGGTCCGGGCGAGGTCGTGGCCATCAACCGGCTCGACCTGCTCACCCGGTACATGAACGACTACCGTTTCTTCCTCCAGAAGATCGGCAACTCGAACGACATGATCGACCTCGAACCCGACTTCTGGGGTTACGTCCGGTCGCTCGGCGATCCGCACAAGGTTGCCGCGCAGGTCTCGGCCGCAAATCCGACGGATTGCGGATCCCAGGAGAACAGCGCCGCCGGACTTTCCCGCTGCCTGATTTCGATGGCGCACAAGTACGCGCCGCACACCGCAGTGGGGCTCCACCTCACCTGCTGGGACTGGCAGAACAACACCCAGGGATGCATCAAGGACTACGCAAGCCTCGGGGCACAGAACGCCGACCTCCTGGTCACCGACGTGTCGGACCGCGACGCAGGCTGGTACGCACAGCCGGCCCACGGCGGCCGTGACACCTTCTGGACCGACCAGAAGGCCGCTGACTCGCTGAGGTTCTACAAGACGATGGCCGAGTCCGTGGGCAAGCCGGTGGTCCTGTGGCAGATCCCCGTGGGCAACATGGCGCAGAACAACACCCTCAACCACTACAAGGACGACAAGGTGGACTGGTTGTTCGGGCACATGGACCAGGTGGCGGACGCGCATATCGCCGGCCTGCTGTTCGGTGCAGGGCAGCAGGAGCAGACATCGATCGAGACCGACGGCGGAAACCTGATCAGCAAGACGATCGCCTATCACAACAGGGGCGGTACGGCGCTCAAGTAGGCGGTAGTGCGAACCCGGCCCCATCTCTGCGATGGGGCCGGGTTCGCCCCCTGCCCACAAACGGGGCTCCGTGGGGCAACTCCGTGTCCGAGGCGGGTCGACGGCTGACGATACGCCACCCACCGGACAGGAGCACCAGTCCCAGCACCGGGTCAGGAGTGAGGGCTGTCCTCCACCTTCTCGAAGAAGAACTCGTGTTTGAGGAAGGAGACGTCGTACTCGTGCCCGGCATGAGGCGGCAGCAGTTGGGAGGCCTGGAACAGGCGCCACCCGTCGCGCAGCGCGGCGAGCCCTGTGGGATAGGGCGGCTCGTCGCTGTCGCCGGTCGTCGGACGGGTACGGCCGGTCCCGTCGTATCGGGACCAGCCCACGACATCGGAGTCCAGCGCCGACGTCGCGAGATAGAGGACCAGAACCTGCTGTCTCATGCGGGAATCCTCAAGGCCGGCCGATTGTTCACGCGCGTGACCCAGTACTCGACATCGAACGAGTCGTCGCCGGTCAGGGCCCGCCACAACAGGACCCGGTTGTAGATCTCCAGTCGGGCCGTGGCCTGCTCGTACCAGGGGAAGTACGTATTGAGTTCCGCGGCCACCGCAGGGTCGTGCAGGTCGGAGACGTCCCACAGACACACCTGCGGTACGGTCGGGTTGAGGCGGAGTTTGTACATGTAGCGACGACCCGCGGTGTCGTTGCGGCGGCCACTGTGCCAGATGCCGTGGTGCACGAGAACGACCGTGCCTGCCGGGCAGGTCAGACGGGTCTGCCCCCTGAGGTTCTGGACACGGCCGACGTCCGTCTCGTTGATCCTGCGGAGATGGCTTCCGGGCACACTGAGGGTGCCGCCCATCTCGGCCGTCACCTCGTGCGGGTAGTACATGAGCTGGATGTCGAACGCATCCGGCCGCACATCGATGATCGCGTCTGAGTGGAGCGGCTGCGCCTGTCCCTCGTGCGGCTCGCGCACATGCACCGCATGGTGGTCGACGGTCGGCTCGGGGCCGACCAGGCTCTCGACGGCGCCTGCGACGACCGGCAGGGCAAGCAGCTCGTGGACGAAGGTGTCCCGCGCGAACGCCACGCCCAGCGGAGTGCCGTAGGACACTTCCGGCAGGCCCTCGGTCAAGGCCGCGATGGCCCGTTCATTGATCTCCTGCGGCACCACCCCGGCCAGGCGCAGAAATCCCTGCGCGACGAAGCGCGCCACCTGAACCGATGTCAGGAGTTGCTTACTGGTTGACATGCGACGAACGTACGTGCCCTGCCGGGATCGGTCGTGGGCTGAAATCGTCCAGTGCTGGTAATTTTCCATCCTCGTGAAGCACACGACACTGCGGCTCGACGAGGCGCCCACCGTGGTCGACGCCGGCATCGGGGTGCACGGCGTCTCCACCGCCCACGACGTCTTCCGGCTGCCCGGCCTGTGGCAGCTGCACCTCTACAACTACGAGGGTGCTCTGTCCCTCGGGCAGTCGGTCCATCCCATACGCCCCGGCCACGTCAGCCTGGTGCCGCCGGACACGGAGGTGCACTTTCACTACCGGGGCAGGTCGGAGCATCTCTACGTCCATCTGCGGCTGCACGACGGCGGAACCGCACGGGTGGTGCCGGTGATGCAGGACGCCGCGGCCGAGAGCACACGCCTGGCCGATCTGCTCCGACACGCCGTGACGGCCATGCCGACTTCTCCCCCGCGAGCCTCGGCCGAGGTCTGGACCGCTCTGTGGCGCATCGCCGAGTTGCCGCGGGGTGAGGGAGCCGGGCACCGTCACCCTTTCGTGGCAGCCGCCCAGGCCTACGTCGAGGAACACCTGGCCGACCCGTTGTCCGTACCGGACGTCGCTCGCGCCGTCGGGATCTCCCACACACACCTGACGCGCGTGTTCCGTGCCGAAACCGGCCGCACAGTCGTTTCGTACATCCGGCATCGTCGCCTGCAGCGCGCCCGCCACCTCCTGTTGTCCTCCACCCTGTCCATCACCGCCATCGCCGCGGCCGTCGGCATCGCCGATCTCCAGGCCTTCAACAAGGCCTGCCGCCGTGAACTCGGCGCGAGCCCGCGTGACGTACGTGCGGCTGCCCCTGCGGGGATGGACGGCCCAGGAGCGTAAGGGTGCCGGCAGACACCTTCGCGGCCCACTCGGAGTCGAGGTGACAAGGGCTTGCGGGAGGTCAGCCGAGCCGGGCTGCGACGTCGGCCCCTTCCCGTACGAAGACCGGGATGCGCTCCAGTGGGGCCTCGGCGTCGAGCGTCGTTCCGCCCTCCAGTACGCGTCCGGTGGCCGGGTCGAGCCAGCGGGCACCGGACGGCAGGTACACCCGGCGGGCCCGGACACCCGCCTCGTACACGGGTGCCACCAGGACGTCGGGGCCGAGCAGGAACTGGTCGTCCACGTCCCAGGCGTGCTCGTCCTCGGGGAAGTCGAAGAACAGCGGGCGCATCGGCGGGGCGCCGGTGCGGTGGGCGTCCTCGGACAGGCGCCGCAGGTACGGGCGCAGGCGCTCGCGCAGCAACAGGTGGTCGCGGAGGATGCCGTACGCCTCCTCCCCGTACGACCAGGCCTCGTTCGGCCCGCCGGTCATGTCCGCGGAGAAGCTGGGGTGGTTGGGCTTGCGGTCCCCGTGAAGTCGCATGACGGGGCAGAAGGTCCCGTACTGGAACCAGCGGATCAGCAGCTCGCGGTAAGCGGGGTCGTCCGGGTCGCCGCCGAAGAAGCCGCCGATGTCGGTGTTCCACCAGGGGATGCCGCTCATCGCGACGTTCAGGCCGGCCCTGATCTGGCGCCCGAGGGAGGCGAAGGTGGTGGGGATGTCACCGGACCACAGCAAGGCCCCGTGGGCCTGACTGCCCGCCCAGGCGGAGCGGACCAGCGACAGCGGCCGGTCCTCGCCCGCCGCGCGCAGGCCGTCGGCCACTGCGCGGGCGTGCAGCACGGGGTAGAGGTTCGCGACCTCGGCGGCCGGCCCGGCCGCGTAGACGGCGCGGTCGGCGCGGTCCCGGGGCAGGTCGGGCTCGCAGGCGTCCAGCCAGAAGCACGCCACGCCCAGCGAACGGTAGTTGTCGTTCAGCCGCTGCCACAGCGCGGCGCGTGCTCCGGGGTGGGTGGCGTCGTAGTACGCCATCGGGCGGATGAGCGCATCCCCGCTGTACCGGGACGGCCACGGGAAGGTGAGCAGGCCGCCGTCCGCGTCCCGTACCAGGTGCCCGGCCGAGCGCAGTTCGTCGTGTGTCTCACTGCCGGGCTCGACGGTGGGCCACACCGAGACGGCGAGTTTCACCCCGAGGTCCGTCAGCTCCTTGACCATGGCGGCGGGATCGGGCCACTCGCTCTCCTCGAAACGCCAGTCGCCCATCCTCGGCCAGTGGAAGAAGTCGCAGACGATGACGGACAGCGGCAGTCCGCGCTCCTTGTACTGCCGTGCCACCGCCAGGAGTTCGTCCCGGGTGCGGTAGCGGAGCTTCGACTGCCAGAAGCCGGAAGCCCACTCGGGCAGGAGCGGCGGGCGTCCGGTGGCCCGGGTGTAGCAGTCCAGGATCTGGGCCGGGGTGTCGCCGGCGGTGATCCAGTAGTCGATGCGCCCGCCGGCGTCGGCGGTCCACCGGGTGGTGTCGGCGCCCAGTTCGACTCGGCCGGTGGCGGGGTTGTTCCACAGCAGTCCGTAGCCGCGCGAGGAGTGCAGGAAGGGGACGGCCGCCACGGTGTTGCTCTGGACGAGGTCGATCACGCAACCCTTCTGGTCCAGGCGCCCGTTGGGGTTCTGCCCCAGGCCGTGCAGCCGTTCACCGTCGTACGCCTCGAAGTGCTGTTCCGTCCGGCCGCCCGCCGCGTGGACGCGAGGGCCGCCGGGTGGCCCGTACAGGCCCTTGTCGGCGAGGAGTTCGCGGCCCGAGACGGCGTGGCTGAACCTCAGCCGGCCGTCCGCCGAGGCCTCGACCACAAGGCGGCCGTTGACCAGGCGGGCACAGCCGTCGTCCGATACGGACAGTTCGGCCTGCGGGGCGGGCGAGGGGCTCTCCAGCGCACCGGGGGCTGCGGGGTCGACGGTCCCGGACGAGGCCCGCACCCGGACGGCGTCCGGTCCCCAGGGCTCGATGCGGAGAATCTCTGCGGCGGTGTGCCGTTCCAGACCACCGGCGCGGACGATGTAGGGCAAGGTGATTCCTCTGTTCTTCTCAAGTTGCGCGTGAGGACAGCCGGTCGCCGATCATCGGCGTCGTATGTGCTTTCCGCAGCACAGTCCAGGCTGCCGCCTGCTGCGGTGTAACCGGCGGCGAGGTCGCTGTCCGGGCCGGTGCCACCGCCGAAGGCGAGGGATACCAACTCGGTCCAGCAGCACGCGGTAGGCGCTGTTGAACCTGCCGTCGGTCAGCTCGTGCTCCGGACGGCACCCGATGCCGACGGAGGTGCGTAGCAGGGCGTCGAGCGCGGCGGGCGTGAGGTGACGTTTGGTGCGGCTCTGCACGAGCACCTCCGGGTGCCAGGTTTGGAGGGGACAAGGCCCCCGCACGCCCTTGCGGGGGCGCGCGGGGCCTCGCGTCCGGGGGCCGGCCTCACTCCGGGCAGGGCAGCTCGGCCTCCGCGGTGCCGGGCGGGCTGACGTGCAGGACGCCGTCCGGGCCGCCGATGCGCAGCTGCCAGGGGTGCGGGCTGTCGGTGGTCACCCGCAGCAGGCCGCCCTCGCGGCGCAGGTGGAAGACGGCGGTCCGGCCGGGGCCGTCGCTGCGCGGGATCACCACGGTGCGCTCGGCGCCGTCGGCGAAGGCGTGGACCCGCAGTTCCACGCCCTCGGCCCAGGCGGAGACCGGGTGTTGGTCGTCGGCGGCGAGGGGGATGACGGAGTCGGGGCGGGCGAGCAGCGGCAGGGTGTGGAAGCCGTGCTGTTCGCGCACCCAGCGCGGGCCAGTGATCTGATTCCCCGTCAGGAAGTTGGTCCACGTCCCCTCGGGCACGTAGTACTCGACCGTGCCGTCGTCGGTGAAGACGGGGGCGACGAGCAGGTCGTCGCCGAGGAGGTACTGCCGGTCGAGCGTGGCGGCGGCGGGGTCCTCGGGGAACTCCAGCGCCATGGCGCGCATCACCGGGACTCCGGTGGTGTGCGCCTGCTGGGCGGCGCGCTGCAGGTAGGGGGCGAGGCGGTGCTTGAGGAGGGTGAACTCGCGGGTGACCTCGACGGCCTCCTCGCCGTAGTCCCACGGCACCCGGTAGGACTTGCTGCCGTGCAGGCGGCTGTGCGAGGAGAGCAGGCCGAATTGCGTCCAGCGTTTGAAGACGGTGGGGGTGGGGGTGCCCTCGAAGCCGCCGATGTCGTGGCTCCAGAAGCCGAACCCGGACAGACCGAGGGAGAGTCCGCCGCGCAGTGACTCGGCCATGGCGTTGAAGTGCGATTCGCAGTCGCCGCCCCAGTGCACCGGGTACTGCTGGCCGCCGGCGGTGGCGGAGCGGGCGAAGAGCAGCGCCTCGCCCTCGCCGCGCTCGGCGCGCAGCAGCTCGAAGACGGCCCGGTTGTACAGGTGGGTGTAGTAGTTGTGCATCAACTCCGGGTCGGAGCCGTCGTGCCAGACGACGTCGGTGGGGATGCGCTCGCCGAAGTCGGTCTTGAAGCAGTCCACGCCCTGCGCGAGAAGTGTGCGCAGCTTGCCGGTGTACCAGGCGCGGGCGGCCGGGTTGGTGAAGTCCACCAGTGCCATGCCGGGCTGCCACAGGTCCCACTGCCAGACGGTGCCGTCCGGGCGACGCACCAGGTAACCCTCGCGCATGCCCTCCTCGAACAGCGGGGACTTCTGCGCGATGTAGGGGTTGACCCAGGCGGAGATCCGCAGGCCCTGCTCCTTGAGCCGGGCCAGCATGCCCGCCGGGTCGGGGAAGGTGTCGGAGTCCCAGTCGAAGTCGCACCACTGGTACTCGCGCATCCAGAAGCAGTCGAGGTGGAAGACGCTCAGCGGGATGCCGCGCTCGGCCATGCCGCCGACGAAGCGGTTGACGGTGGCCTCGTCGTAGTCGGTGGTGAAGGACGTGGTCAGCCACAGGCCCAGCGCCCAGGCCGGGGGCAGTGCGGGGCGGCCGGTGAGCGCGGTGTAGCGGGCCAGGATCTGCTTCGGGGTCGGGCCGTGGACGATGAAGTACTCCAGCGACTGGTCCTCGACGCTGAACTGCACCTGCCCGACCGACTCCGAGCCGACCTCGTAGCTGACCTTGCCCGGGTGGTTGACGAAGACGCCGTAGCCCCGGTTGGTCAGGTGGAACGGGATGTTCTTGTAGGCCTGTTCGCTGCTGGTGCCGCCGTCGGACTGCCAGATGTCCACCGTCTGCCCGTTCCTGACGAACGGGGTGAACCGCTCCCCCAGCCCGTACACCAACTCGCCTACTCCCAGGGAGAGCCGGCCGAGCATGTGGTGACGGCCGTCGGCGTCGGTGACGAAGCCGGTGCCGCGCTCACCCACGGAGGTCAGCACCCGGCCCCCGGCGGTGAACTCCAGCCGCCACGGCTGGGAGGTGTCGACCCGCAGCGTCAGTTCTCCGGAGCTGAGCTGCACCACCTCGCCCTCGCGGTGCACCTTTCCGGCCCCCGGCTCCGCACCGAGCAGCGCGAACTCCGGCCCGCGGCGCACCGATCCGGCGTGGTGCGTCGTGCGCACGCCGATCACGCCCTCGGCCGGTGACCAGCACTCGACCGTCAGCAGCGGGCTGTTGAGCGTGTCACCGCGGCCGCGCACGTGCTTGACGGGCGTGTAGAGGGTCATCCGGTCCTCGCCGGTGCGGACGTCGGCGACCTCGGTGGCGTAGCGCGCGGTGACGCCGGGGCGCATCAGCCAGTAGCCGTCGGTGAACTTCATCGGGCAGCTTCCTCCGTCCGCGCGCGGTGCGCGGTGATCAGGCCCCGGTACCAGTGGTAACTGTCCTTGGGGGTTCGGGTCAGGGTGTCGTAGTCGACGCGGACCAGGCCGAAGCGTTGCTCGTAGCCGCGGGCCCACTCGAAGTTGTCCAGCAGGGACCAGACGTAGTAGCCGCGCACGTCGACGCCGGCCGCGATGGCGTCGGCGACGGCGGTGAGGTGGTCGGCCAGGTAGTCGATCCGTTCCGCGTCGTGGACGAGGCCGTCGGGGGCGACGGTGTCGTCCTCGGCGGAGCCGTTCTCGGTGATCCAGACCGGCGGGAGCTGCGGGTAGCGGGCGTGGAGTCCGCAGAGCAGTTCGGTGAGCGCGGACGGGACGACGGGCCAGCCCATGGTGGTGAGCCGGGTGCCGTACGGGTTCGGCTCGGCGACGCCGATGTCCACGGCGGTGCGCAGTTCGGGGTCGTCCTCGCGGTGGGGGGCGGCCTCGACGGTGACCGGCCGGTAGAAGTTGATGCCGACGAAGTCCATGGGTGCGCCGATCAGTTGCAGGTCCCCCGGCCGGCGCCAGGGGCCGTCGGCCAGTCCCTCCCAGGTCTCGGCCTCGTGCTCGGGGTAGCGCCCGGCGAACAGCGGCTCCGTCCAGACCTCGTTGTGCAGCACCTCGGCCCGGCGCAGGGCGGCGAGGTCCTCGCTGCGGTCGGAGGCGGCGTGCAGCCGGTCGAGGTTGAGCGTGATGCCGACCTCGCGGGCGCCGGCGGCACGCAGCTCCCGCACGGCCAGGCCATGGGCGACCAGCAGGTGGTGGGCGCCCGCCAGGGCCCCGCGGCCCTCCCGGGCGCCGGGCGCGTGCCGGCCCTCGGCGTAGCCGACGAAGGCGGAGCAGAACGGCTCGTTGAGCGTGATCCAGCGCTCCACCCGGTCGCCGTAGTGCTCGGCGGCGAGGGCCGCGTACTCCGTGAAGGCCTCGGTGGTCTCCCGGACGCGCCAGCCGCCGCGGTCTTCCAGGGCCTGGGGCAGGTCCCAGTGGTAGAGGGTGGCGGCGGGCGCGATTCCGGCGGCGAGCAGTTCGTCGATCAGCCGGTCGTAGAAGTCCAGGCCCTTCCGGTTGACCGCACCGGTGCCGTCGCGCAGCAGGCGCGGCCAGGAGATCGAGAAGCGGTAGCCGTCGACGCCGAGTCCGCGGAGCAGGGCGACGTCCTCCGGGTAGCGGTGGTAGTGGTCGCAGGCGGTGTCGCCGGTGGCGCCGCCGAGGGTACGGCCCGGGCTGTGGCTGTAGGTGTCCCAGATGGAGGGGCCGCGGCCGTCCTCGTCGTGGGCGCCCTCGATCTGGTACGCGGCGGTGGCGGCACCGAACCGGAAGCCGGGTGGCAGTTCAGGGAAGGCCAACCTGCTCATGCGGCGCACCTCACTGTTCTCTCGGTGATCGGGAACGGCGGTCACAGCTCCGGTGCCAGCCCGCGGTCACGCAGCCAGGACAGCTGGACGGGCGGGTTGGAGCCGCAGCCGCCGGCGTGGTCGGCGAAGGGCCAGACGGTCATGGTGCGGTCCTCTCCCGCGTAGTGGTTGAAGGCCGCGTAGACCGTCCGGGGCGGGCAGATCGGGTCCATCAGGCCGACGCTGAACAGGGCAGGTGCGGTGGCCCGCTGGGCGAAGTGGACGCCGTCGAAGTAGTCGAGGGTGGCGAAGGTCGGCTGCAAGCGGTGCCGACTGTGCCAGCGCAGATACTTGACGAGCTCCTGGTACGGCCCGTCCAGGGACATCTGCGCGCCCTGGCGGTAGTGGCACAGGAACGGGACGTCCGGCATCACCGCGGCCACCCGGTCCCCGGTGAGCCCGGCGACGGCGAGGGCCAGGCCGCCGCCCTGGCTGCCGCCGGCCACCACGATCCGGTTGGCGTCGAGACCGGGCAGCTCTGCGACGGCGTCCACGGCGCGCACGCAGTCGGTGATCAGGCGCCGGTAGTAGTAGTTGTCCGGGGAGTCGATGCCGCGGGTCATGAAGCCCTCGACCCACTGGGTGCCGTCGCCCATGGTCTGGTCCGGGGTGTCGTGGCCCTGTCCCCGGCTGTCCACGACGAGCTGGGCGTAGCCGACGGCAGGCCAGAACAGATGTTCGGTCGGTAGTCCGCGGCCGCCGCAGTAGCCCATGTACGTGACGACGACCGGCAGCGGGCCCTCCACGCCGCGCGGGCGCAGCAGCCAGGCGGCCACCGGCTCGCCGTTCCAGCCGGGGAACCGTACGTCATCGACCTCGACGGTGCGCAGTCCGTACTGCGCGGTGACGAGTTCGGTCTTGACCACCCCACCGTGCGAGCGGGCCTCGGCGAGGGTGCGCCGCCAGAACTCGTCGAAATCCTGCGGAATGCTCGACTCGGGCTGATAGCCGGCGAGTTCGTCGAGTCCGAAGTCGGTGAGCGGCACGGGGGATTCCTCCGGGTGTTGCGAGGACGAGGTGAGGTGGTGGGGCGTCAGCAGCGACATGGGGGCCGCCTCCGGGCGGCGGGTGACGGGTCGGAACGGATGCGGCAGCGGGCGGGTCTTCCGGCGCGCAGGCCGGGCAGGGAGGGGAGGGGAAGGTGGTCCGCCCCCCTCATAGGCGGACCACCGGTCTGTGGGGTGGGAGGCCTCAGCCGGCCCCGCCGAAGCGGAAGGCGGTCAGCCGGAAGTCGCCGTGCAGGGTCAGGCTCAGGTCGTGCACGCCGTGGAGCGGGGCGGCGAGCTCGGCGGTGGTGCTGGTCCATGCGTAGCGGTCGCCGGTCACGGGCACCTCGATCGCGGCCAGCACCCGGCCGCCGGAGCGGACTTCGAGCCGCGCCCCGCCCGTGCCGGTGCCCTCGCGGGCGGTCTCGACCTCGATCGTGCGGGCGCCGGAGAGGTCGACCTCGCGGAAGAGGAGCCTCGCGGGCTGGGCGGGATCGGTGGGCGTGACGGCGTCGCCGTCGGAGCGGGTGGCGTCGACGATGGTGGCGTCCTCGTAGTCGTCGAAGTCGACGGCCAGGATCCGGTGTGCGACGCCCGGCCGGGGTGCGGCGGGCGTCCCGGTCACGGTGAGCGGCGCGATGAGCACCGGGTGGTCGGCGCTGCGGGCGACGATCACCTCGTAGCGGCCGGGGTCGACGGCGAAGTCCCCGGTGGCGACGGACCAGTGGGCGAGCTGCTCGGCCGACAGCCGGAAGGTCAGCTCGCGGCTCTCCCCCGGCTCCAGCCGGACCTTGCGGAAGTCGGCCAGGCGCAGCCGGGGTGCCTCGTAACGGGCCTCCAGGGCGCGGACGTAGACCTGGACCACCTCGCTGCCGGGCCGCGCTCCGCCGTTCTCCAGGGTCACGGTGGCCTCGACCGAGCCGTCCTGGCCGATCGACGGGTGCGACAGGCGCAGGTCGCGGTGGGCGAAGTCGGTGTAGGACAGCCCGTGGCCGAAGGGGTAGAGGGGTACGGAGCGGTGGTACTGGTAGGTCCAGCCGGCCTTGATGATGTCGTAGTCGAGCGGTGCGGGCAGCGGGTCGTCGCCCCGGTACCAGGTCTGTGGCAGGCGGCCGGCGGGCTCGGCCTCGCCGAGCAGCACGGCGGCCAGCGCGTTGCCGGTCTCCTGCCCGCCGTGGGAGGTCCACACCACGGCGGGCAGGTGTTCGTCGGCCCAGTCGAGGGCGTAGGGGTAGCTGCTCATCACGACCAGGGCGGTGTCCGGGCGGACGGCCGCGACGGCGCGCAGCAGTTCCTCCTGCCGCTCGGGCAGGTCGATGTCCGCGCGGTCCTCGGTCTCGCGGCCGTTGATCATCGGGTGGTTGCCGAGGACGACCACGGCGACATCCGCCGTTTCGGCGGCCGCCCGCGCCTCGGCGATGCCGTCGCGCACCAACTCGCGCTGCCAGTGCTCGGCCTCCTCCGCGGTCTCGGCGGTGAGGGTGACCCGGCCGTCGGCCCGGTCCACGGCGGCGTAGCGTCCGGTGAACACGGAGCGCAGCAGCACGGTGTCGGGGCCGGCCGGTTCGAGCCGGAAGGTCTCCTTGACGAACCAGCTCTTGATGGTGTCCTGATCGGCGGCCAGGGCGTCGTCGTCCTGAAGACTCAGGTAGCGGCCGGTGTCGGCGGCGCGCAGCGTCGAGGCGCCGCCGCCCCAGTCGGTCAGGTCGAAGGCGGTCTTGCCGAGCAGTTCGCCCGTGGTGCGCGAGCGCAGGGTGATCCGGTCGGAGCCCTCCACCGGGACGATCTCGCCGCCGTGGGCGCCGAGGGCCGCGGCGAGGCCGGTGGCGATACTCACCCGGTACGGCATGGTGCCGCTGTACCAGTCCTCGAAGAGGGTGTCGGCGAGCGGGCCGATGACGGCGATCCGCGGTGTGCGGGCCGGGTCGAGCGGAAGCAGGCCGTCGTTCTTGAGCAGCACCGTCGACTCGGTCGCGGCCCTGCGGGCCAGGGCGCGGTGCTCGGGGCTGTCGATCACCTCGGGGCCGGTGCCCGCATACGGGTCCAGTTCGGGGTCGAACTCACCCAGGCGGAAGCGTAGTTCGAGCTGCCGGCGAACGGCGCGGTCCACGTCGGCCTCGTCGATCAGGCCGCGCTCCAGCGCCTCGCGCAGTCGGCCGACCGGGGTCCCGCTGTCCTCGCCGTGGTCGGTGAAGCTGTCGATGCCGGCCTTGAGCGCGGCCGCGTGGGACTCGGCGTGGTCGTCGAAGTAGTGCTCCGGGTCGACCAGGTTGGAGGGTGCCTCGGCGTCGCTGACCACGAACAGCTCGTGGCCGGTCGGCTCGGCCCAGCGGCGCAGTTCCGCCTCGATGAGCGGACTGACGTGGCAGGGACGGCCGTTGACCAGGTTGTAGGCGGCCATCGCACCGGTCGCGGCGCCGGAGGCGACGACGGGCCGGAAGGCGGCCAGGTCGTACTCCTGGAGCACGCGCGGGCGCAGTCCGGAGGAGGTGGTGCAGCGGTCGTCCTCGTTGTTGTAGGCGAGGAAGTGCTTGAGCACCGGGGCAGAACGCAGGTAAGTCGGATGGTCGCCGGAGAGCCCGTTGCAGAACGCCTCGCCGACCCGCGCGGTGTGCACCGGGTCCTCGGAGTAGCCCTCCTCGTTGCGCCCCCAGCGCGGGTCGCGCAGCAGGTTGAGCACGGGGGCCCAGGCCTGCAGCGAGTTGGCTCCGCGCTCCGGGCCGCCGACCGCCGGCGGGCGGTGGTGGTGGAAGGCCCGCAGCTCGGTCGAGACCGCCTCGGCGACCTCGCGCACCAGGTCCTCGTCCCAGCTGGCGCCGAGTCCGACGGCTTGTGGGAAGACCGTCGCCTCACCCAGCCAGGACACCCCGTGCAGGGCCTCGCTGCCGGTGCGGAATGCGGCGACGCCGAGGCGCGGGACGGCAGGCGCGTACTGGTGCAGCATCGCGATCCGCTCGTCGAGCGTCAGCCGTTCGAGCAGGTCGTCGACGCGCTTGCGCAGTGGCAGCGCGGGATGGCGGAAGTCGGGCAGGCCGGCTGCGGACGCGGGCACGGAACTCACGTGGAATACCCCTCGGGCGGACTGGGCTCGGCGGTCGTAATCGAAGCGCTTCGACGCTGGCACGCTCCAACGAGAGTGTCAACTCCCCAGGTCACTTGGATTTTGCATTTGTTCAGCCTCTTGCCCAATGGGTAACGCGTCGTTAGTGTCGCCGAAATATTCAAGCGCTTCGACGCTTCGACCGCGTTTCGACGGAGAGGGGCCACGCCACCATGAGATCCGGCTTGAACCGCAGGAGCTTCCTGAGTACCGCCGCCACGGTCGCGGGAGCCGCCGCGATGACACCCCTGCTGTCCGCCTGCGGCGGCAGCACGCAACACAAGACCGGTGCGAACACCGCGCAGGGCCTGAAGGCGGCCCTGCCCGCCTACGTGCCCAGCACCGTCATCAAGCCCGACATCCCCTCCGTCACCGGCGGCGACGGCACTGCGACGGACCCCGGCTTCCTCTCCTACCCGGCCTCCCCGGTCGCCAGCGTCTCCGGCGTTCCGGGCAAGGGCGGCAGCTACTCGGCCGTGACGCCGCTGTGGGGCACCGTCCCGCCGGCCGGCAACTCCTTCTACCAGGCCATGAACAAGGCCCTGGGTGTCAACCTCACGATCAAGCCGGCCGACGGCACCCACTACGACACCATCGTTCCGACGATGACCGCCGCCAAGAAGCTGCCGGACTGGATCAACCTGCCGTCCTGGTGGAACAACAACTTCAACACCGGCGAGCTGATCGGCACCCAGCTCGCGGACCTGACCCCGTACCTGTCAGGCGACAGGGTCAAGAAGTACCCCAACCTGGCCGCCATCCCCTCCGGCGCCTGGCAGATGGGGGTCTGGGGCGACAAGCTCTACGGCATCCCCTGCTTCTCCACCAGCTTCTGCATCCCCGGCGCCACCTTTTACCGCCGGGACGTCCTCGATGCCCGGGGCATCACGGCCGACCAGGTGAAGTCCGCCGACGACCTGATGAACCTCGGCAAGGAGCTGACCGACGCCAAGAGGGGCGTGTGGGCCTTCGACGACGTGTGGACCTACCTCTTCACGGCCTGGGGCGCTCCCCAGAACTGGAAGGTCGACAACGGCAAGCTGGTCCACAAGTACGAGACCCAGGAGTTCCTGGAGGCCCTCGACTGGCACCACCGCCTGGCCACCTCCGGCTACATACACCCCGACGCCCTCGCCGGTGACGTCGCCAACGGAGCCACCCGCTTCTACAGCGGAAAGGTACTCATCGCGGGTGGCGGAGGAGGCGCCTGGAATCTGGCCGACCACCAGTCCGGCGTCGCAGCGGACCGGAACTACCGGCGCGGCGCCTTCAACGCCATCACCGGCGACGGCAAGGGCACGCCCGTGATCTGGATGGGCACCGCCGCCAGCATGATCAGCTACCTCAACGCCGATCTGAAGCCCGCTCAGATCGAGGAACTGCTCTCCGTCGCGAACTACCTCGCCGCTCCCTACGGCACGGCCGAGTACACCCTGGTCAACTTCGGTGTCGAGGGCGTGCACCACAAGCGCGTGAACGGCGTGCCGACCTTCACGGACGAGGGCAAGAAGGACGTCCAGGCGACGACCTACCCGTTCCTGGCCGCTCCCCCCTCCGTCATCAGCAATCCGGGGGGCGACATCGTCACCAAGGACTACGCCGCCTGGCAGGCCGCCAACGTCAAGTACCTCGCCAAGCCGGCCTTCTGGGGCATGAACTTCACCATGCCGCAGGCGATCGCCTCGGCCGCAGCCGCACAGGGCGTCGAGGACACCATCAAGGACTGCTACCACGGCAAGAAGAAGGTCTCCGACGTGCAGGACGCCATCGCGAGCTGGCGGTCCGGCCCCGGGGAGCGGCTCAAGCGGTGGATGACCGACAAAGTCCTCAACAAGTACGGCACCGGCCAATGAGCACCGCAGCACCAAAACGCCCGGCCGGCCCCGCGCGGCTCAACTGGCGGATCAGGCTGAGGCGCGACAAGTCGCTCCTGCTGATGACGGTGCCCGCGGTCGTCCTGCTCCTGGTGTTCAACTACGTCCCGCTGTTCGGCATCCTCACCGCCTTCCAGGAGTACGACCCGCTGGTCGGGGTGTGGCACAGCGACTGGGTCGGCTTCGATCAGTTCCGGCAGCTGTTCGGCGACCCGGCGTTCTGGGCCTCGATGAAGAACACGCTGTATCTGAGCTTCGTCCAGCTGGTCCTCTTCTTCCCGGTCCCGATCGCCCTGGCCCTGCTGCTCAACTCCGTGGTGAGCGAGCGGATCCGCAACATCTTCCAGTCCGTCGTCTACCTGCCGCACTTCTTCTCGTGGGTGCTCGCGATCACGATCTTCCAGCAGATGCTGGGCGGCGCCGGCGTGCTCAACCAGTTCCTGCGCCGGCACGACATCGGGACCTGGGACATCATGACCAACCCGCACACCTTCGCGCTGCTGGTCACCTCCCAGGCGATCTGGAAGGAGGCGGGCTGGGGGATCATCGTCTTCCTCGCGGCGCTGAGCGCGATCAACAGCGAGCTGTACGAGGCTGCGGCGGCGGACGGCGCGGGCCGGTTCCGGCGGATGTGGCACATCACGCTGCCGGGCCTGCGCGGCGTGATCGTGCTGATGCTGGTCCTGCGCCTGGGCAACGCGCTGTCGGTGGGCTTCGAGCAGTTCCTGATCCAGCGTGACGCCGTCGGCCACGAGGCCGCGGACGTCCTGGACACCTTCTCCTTCTACTACGGCATCGCCACCGGCGGCTACAGCTACGGCGCGGCGGCCGGGCTCTTCAAGAGCGTGGTCTCCCTCCTGCTCATCTGGGGCGCCAACCGGCTGGCGCACGCCTTCGGCGAGGACGGGCTGTATCGCAGATGACCAACGCACTCACCATCGGTTCGCGGCGCGAGCAGCGCCGCACGGCAGCAGCAGCCGCCCGCCGCCGGGCCCGCTCCGCCCGCCCACCCTGGGAGGAGCCGCCCACCGCCGTCGGCCAGACCGCCAAGGGGCTCACGCTCGGCACAACGCTCGCCGTCATCCTGGTCCCGCTCTGGATCATCGTGGTGACCAGCTTCTCCACCCCCGGCGCCGTCAACCGGGCCGGCGGCCTGGTGATCTGGCCGGACGGCCTGACCACCGAGACGTACCGCCAGATGCTCGGCGACCCGACGGTCGTCACCGCACTGATGGTGAGCCTGGGCATCACCGTGGTCGGCACCGCGATCTCCATGGCCGTCTCCATCCTGTGCGCCTACGGCCTCTCCCGGCCGCGCTCCCTCGGGCACCGCTTCGTCCTGCTGCTGCTGATCACCACGATGTTCGTCAGCGGCGGCCTGATCCCGAGCTTCCTGGTCGTCACGGGACTCGGCGGGTACGACCAGTGGTGGGCGCTGATCCTGCCCAGCGCCGTCTCCGTCTTCAACATCCTGGTACTGCGCGCCTTCTACCAGGAGACCTCCTCCGAACTGATCGACGCGGCCCGCATGGACGGCGCAGGGGACTGGCGGATCCTGTGGTCCGTCGTCCTGCCCACCTCACGCGCCGTCACCGCCGTCACCGCGCTGTTCTACGCCGTGGGCTACTGGAACGCGTTCTTCAACGTGATGCTCTACATGCCGACGGACAGTCAGAAGTGGCCGCTGCAGTACGTGTTGCTCACCTACGTCAACCGGGGCAACGGCCTGCCGGGCTCGGTCAACTCCGGCTTCGGCACGACCCACGCGCAGACCGCGCCGCTGTCGCTGCAGATGGCGGTCGTGGTCCTCACCCTGGTACCGCTGCTGATCGTCTACCCGTTCGTGCAGAAGCACCTGCGCACCGGCGTCCTCACCGGCGCGATCAAGGGCTGAGCCCGGGACTCCCGCAGACGGGAGCGGTCCCGCGCGCCCCTCCCCAGCCGCGTGACAGGGACCGCTCCCCAGAACCGACAGAAGGAAGCAGAACGATGGTGACACTCGCCGATGTGGCCAGGCACGCCGGCGTCTCGTCCAGCACGGTCAGCTACGCACTGAGCGGCAAGCGCCCGATCTCCGACGAGACCAGGACCCGCATCGAGCAGGCCGTCACGGACCTCGGCTACCACCCCCACGCGGGTGCCCGGGCTCTCGCGGGCAAGCGCTCCCACATCATCGCCCTGGTGGTGCCGCTCCACCCCGAGGTGCACGTACCCACCATGATGGAGATCGCCATTGCCGTCACCGTGGCCGCCGCGAGCACGGCTACGACGTCCTGCTGCTCACCAACGACGAAGGGCCCGAGGGCATCCGCCGGGTCGCCGCCACCGGACTCGCCGACGGGGTCATCCTGATGGACGTCCGGCTGGACGACGACCGGATCCCGGTCCTGCAGGCCGAGGAGGTCCCGGCCGCCCTCATCGGCCTGCCCGACGACCCCGCCGGACTCTCCTGCGTCGACCACGACTTCGCCACTGCGGGCGCCCTGTGCGCAGACCACCTGGCCGACCTCGGCCACCGCGACGTCGCCTTCATCGGCTACAGCAGCGGCGTCTACCGCCGCCACGCCGGCTACGCCGAGCGAACCCTGAACGGATTCCGCCAACGCGCCGAGCAGCGCGGTCTGCGCGTCCTCCACCGGCCGTGCGAGGGCACGTACGAGAGCACCGCGGGCACCCTGGCCCGCATCTTCGCGGACCGCCCGGACACCACGGGGCTCGTCGTGCAGAACGAGGCCGCGATCGGCCCGCTGCTCAGCCTGCTGCGCGCCGCCGGACGGACCGTGCCGGAGGACACCTCCCTGCTCGCCATCTGCCCCGATCCGCTGGCGGAGCAGCACTCCCCCCGGCTCACCTCGGTGACCGGTTCCCAGAAGGACCTCGGGCAGGTCGCCGTCGACCAGGTCATGGCGAGGATCGCCGCGACCGGCGCGGGCGACCGGCCGGAGGACCAACTCCTTTTGCTGCCACCGGAGCTGGTGGTCCGCGAAAGCACCGCCCCGGTGCCGCGCCGCAGTTGACACCACGACCGGAAGGACGGTTCCCCGATGGACATCCGCCGGCTCACCGACCGCCTCGGCGGGCTCGCCTTCGGCGGGGACTACAACCCCGAGCAGTGGGACGCGGAGGTGTGGAAGGAGGACGACGCGCTGATGCGCCGGGCGCGGGTCAACCTCGCCACCGTCGGCGTGTTCTCCTGGGCCCTGATGGAGCCCGAGGAGGGGCGGTACGACTTCGCCTGGCTCGACGCCCACCTCGACCGCCTCCACGCGGCCGGCGTCGCCGTCGACCTGGCCACCCCCACCGCCTCCCCGCCGCCCTGGTTCACCCTCGCCCACCCGGACGCCCTGCCGGTCCGCCCCGACGGCGCCCGTCTGACCCACGGCAGCCGGGACACCTACTGCCTCACCGCCCCCGCCTACCGCCGGGCCGCCCGCCGCATCGCCGCCGCCCTCGCCGAACGCTACGGCGACCACCCGGCGCTCGCCCTGTGGCACGTCCACAACGAGTACGTGACCCTCTGCCTGTGCGACCACACCGCCGCCGCCTTCCGGGTCTGGCTGCGCGCCCGCCACGGCTCCCTCGACGCCCTCAACGAGGCCTGGGGCACCGCCTTCTGGAGCCAGAACTACACCTCGTGGGAACAGATCCTCCCGCCCCGAGCCAGCCAGTGGCACCACAACCCCGCCCAGACGCTGGACTTCAGCCGCTTCTGGTCCGACGAGACCCTCGCCGCCTACCGCGAGCAGCGCGACGCGATCCGCGCCCGCAGCGATCGCCCCGTCACCACCAACCTCATGCTGCCCGGCTACCAGAACCTGGACCTGTGGGCCTTCGGCCGCGAGGTCGACGTGGTCTCCGTCAACCACTACCCCAGCGCACCCGGCGTCGACGCCGCCGCCCAGGCCGCCTTCGACGCCGACCGGGCCCGCTCGATCGCCGGCGGCGCCCCCTGGCTGCTGATGGAACAGGGCACCAACACTGTCTACGCCGGCGGCCGCGTCCTCGCCAAGGAGCCGGGGGACATCCTGCGCCACTCGCTCGCCCACATCGCCCGCGGCTCGGAGGGCGCGCTGTTCTTCCAGTGGCGCCAGTCCCGGGCCGGCGCCGAGCAGTGGCACTCGGCGATGGTCCCGCACGCCGGGCCGGACAGCCGCACCTTCCGCGAGGTCACGGCGGCCGGAGAGGCCGTCGCCCGGCTCGGCGAACTCGCCGGCTCCACCGTCCGGGCCGAGGTCGCCGTCCTGCACGACTCGGACGCCTGGTGGGCCATGCGCGTCGACGGGCTCCCGTCGTCCGAGCTCGACTACCTCGCCGCGCTGCGCCGCGCCCACCGGGCGCTCTGGGACACCGGCCGGACGGTCGACTTCGCCCACCCCGAGCACGACCTGAGCCGCTACCGGCTGGTCCTCGCCCCCGCCCTGTTCCTGCTCACCGACGCGGGCGCCGAGAACCTGCGCCGCTACGTCGCCGCCGGCGGCACCCTGCTCGTGCAGCACTTCAGCGGCATGGTCGACGAGCGCCTGCACTCCCGGCTCGGCGGCTACCCGGCCGCCCCGCTGCGCGAGGCGCTCGGCATCCGGGTCGAGGAGTACCGCCCACTGCGCCAGGACGAGCAGATCACGCTCTCCGACGGCTCGACGGCCACCTCCTGGAGCGAATCCCTGCGCACCGAGGGCGCCGAGGCGCTCGCCGCCTACACCCACGGCATGCTCGCCGACAGCCCGGCACTCACCCGCCACGACTTCGGCTCCGGCCACGGCTGGTACCTCTCCACCCGCCTCGACGAATCCGGCTACGCCGCCCTGGTCGGCCGACTGCTCACGGAGGCCAGGGTGCCCCCGGAGCTTCCGGGCCTGCCGACGGGCGTCGAAGCCGTCACCCGGCACGCCCCGGACGGCCGCGGCTGGCACCTGCTGCTCAACCACCGCGCCGAGGCCGTACCGCTGCCCCGGCCGGGCCATGACCTGCTCACGGACGGGCCGCTGAGCGAGCTGGCGCCCGGCGGCTGCGCGGTCCTGCGCGCGCACTGACCTCCCGCCGCGTCTCCCCATCGAGGAAGGCATCATGACCGACCCGCACGAGACGATCCGCTGGGGCCACGACGCCCTGGAGCCGGAGATCTCCCTGGGCGAGCCGGGCCCGCCCCGCCTGGTCCGCCTCGGCGCACCCGGCGAGAAGACCAGCAGTCCGCGCCCCGGCGCACCGCTGCCGCTGGTGGAGGTGACGACCGCGGGCCTCGGCCGCCACTGGTCGGGCCGGCACCTCATCGACTCCCTCCCCGGTGCGCGGCTGCGCCACCGCTCCCACCGCGCGAGCCGGGACGGCGACCGGCACGTGCTCACCGTCGAACTCCACGAGCCGGAGACCGGTCCGACCGCCGAGGCGGTCTGCCGGTCGATGGACGGCGGGCACTGTACGGCCCTGACGACGCCGACCACGGCCTGCGCCACCCGCTGGAGCCCGGCGCCGAGTTCCGCACCGTGCCGGTGGCTCTGGCCCTCTGCGCGGACGGCGGGCCCGACGGTGCCTTCGCCGCCCTCACCCACTACCGCCGCGCCACTCCCGCCGTCACGCCCGAGCAGGGTGCCGTCTGGGCGTACCCGCTGCCCGAGGACTCCCCCGACGAAGTCGCCCTCACCATGGCCAACGCGCTCCTCGGACGCATCCACCTCTCCGGCCGACTCACCGAACTCTCCTCCGAGGCATGCGACTTGGTTTACGAAGCGGTGGCGGCCCACCAGGCGATCCGCGCCGACCTGCCGCAAGCGCTGCCCGCCTGGCCCCGACCACCACCTACGTCACCGCCTGGCGCCGCCACGGCGCGGAGGCCATCCGGGATCTCGACCTGCCCCACCTGGTCAGTGCCGACGTCCGCGTCGAGTGCTCTACCCGTCGTCCAGCCAGGCCGCCACCGTCCTGCACCCGGACACCGCCGGACTCACCCTGACCCCGCCGGCGGCACCGTCCGCCGTCCTGCTCCGCCTCACCAGGACTTCTCCCGAGGGGAGTTGATCGTGCGCCGTGCGACCGCGCGCGCCCCACCGCGCCGGCCCCCATCCGTGCGGAACACACTTCGCGTCCGGGCCCGACCCCAAGCAACCCGCCGGGCTCCACCGTCCAGCTCGCGGGAGTTCGATTCCCCACCCGAACACCACGCACCCCCACACCCCCTGGAGAGACGCAATGAGATCACCCGTCCGACTCTGTCATGATCGCGTCATATCCGTCGCGGCGGCATTGTCACTCGCGGTAACCGGCGCGATCGCCGCCGTCGCACCGCCCGCCGCCGCCGCGAACTCCGTGTCGGTGTCGGTCGACGCCGCCCTGCAGCTCGCCACCGTCCCCGCCACCGGCGTCGGCGTCAACATCCCGGTCTACGACGCCAACATGAACTCCGCCGCCACCCCCGGCCTGCTCAGCACGGCCGGCATCAACACCGTCCGTTACCCCGGCGGCAGCCACTCCGACGTCTACCACTGGCAGACCGGCACCGCCGACGACGGTGCGTACGTCGCCCCGAACACCGGCTTCGACGCCTTCATGGGCACCGTGCGCGCCGCCGGAGCGCAGCCGATCATCACCGCCAACTACGGCTCCGGCACCCCGCAGGAGGCCGCCGCCTGGGTCAAGTACGCCAACGTCACCAAGGGCTACGGCGTCAAGTACTGGGAGGTCGGCAACGAGGTCTACGGCAACGGCGAGTACAGCAACGGCAGCGGATGGGAGTACGACACCCACAGCAGCCACAGCGCCACCACCTACGCCGACAACCTGCTGCAGTACATCTCGGCGATGAAGGCGGCCGACCCGAGCATCAAGATCGGTGCCGTCCTGACCACCCCCGGCTACTGGCCGGACGGCATCGTCGGCCCGGGCGACACCATGGACTGGAACCACACCGTCCTGTCGATCGCCGGCTCAAAGATCGACTTCGCCATCGTGCACGCCTACCCCACCAGCACCAGCCCGGCCGACCTGCTCACCAAACCGCAGGCCCAGAACCCGAACATCGCCGGCACCGTGCGCTCGCTGATCAACCAGTACGCCGGATCCAACGCCCCGAACGTCGGCATCGCGGTGACCGAGGCGAACGCCCAGGCCTACCTGGACACCTCCCCGAACGGACTGTTCGCGCCGGACAACTACCTCACCTGGCTGGAGAACGGCGCGTTCAACGTCGACTGGTGGGACCTGCGCAACGGCACCGACTGCAGCAAGGTGACCACCGTCGAGGGCGCGGCCGACTACAACGACGGCGGCATGGTCTCCAGCGCCTCCAGCTGCGAGCCGCCCCTCAACACCCCCTTCCCCGCCTACTACGGCATCCAGATGATCAGCAGGCTGGGCTCACCTGGGGACACGCTGGTCAAGGCCGCCAGCTCGTCCTCGCTGCTCTCCGCGCACGCCGTCCGCCGCGCCAACGGCGATGTGGACGTCATGCTGATCAACAAGGACCCGAACAACGACGCCACGGTGAACCTCTCCTACACCGGGTTCACCCCTTCCTCCGCCACCCCGACCGTCCACTCCTACCTCAAGAACGCCCGCTCGATCGGCACCACCCAGAGCGGCAGCCCGACCACCCAGACCGTGCCCGCCTACGGCATCACGGTCGTGCAGATGCACCCGACCAACGCGGCCTGCCGGGTCGTCTACAACAAGAACGAGTGGTCGGGCGTCATGGTCGGCAACGTGACCGTCGTCAACAACGGCCTCGGTCAGGTCAACGGCTGGGACCTCGGTTTCAACTTCCCCGGCGACAACACCATCACCAACAGCTGGAACGCCTCGGCGTCACAGAGCGGTCCGAGCATCAACGCCGCGAACGTGTCCTACGACGCCACCGTCCCGCAGGGCGGGAGCGTCCAGTGGGGCTTCCGGGCCACCTGGTCCCGCAGTGACGCCGATCCGTCCGCCTTCTGGTTCAACGGCGCCTCCTGCGCGATCGGCTGAACCCGATGAGCCGGTGGTGCCCACGGACTCCCCAGGGTCCGGGGCACCACCCACCGAACACAGACCTCCGAAAGGAACCGACCACGTGTCAGACCAGTCCCAGCGCGCCGGCACCGTCCCCAACCCGGTGATTCCCGGCTTCCACCCCGACCCCAGCGTCTGCCGCGTGGGCGACGACTACTACCTCGTCTGCTCCAGCTTCGAGTACTTCCCCGGCATCCCGGTCTTCCACAGCCGCGACCTGGTGAACTGGACGCAGATCGGCAACGCCCTGGACCGGCCGAGCCAGCTGCGCCTCCCGCGCGACATGCCCTCCTCCGGAGGGATCTACGCACCGACGCTGCGCCACCACGACGGCCGCTTCTGGCTGATCGTCACCAACGTCGGCGACGGCGGGAACATGCTGTTCACCGCCACCGACCCGGCCGGTCCGTGGTCCGACCCCGTCCGGCTGCCCGGAGTCCCCGGGATCGACCCGGACCTCGCCTGGGACGAGGACGGCACCTGCTGGTGCACCGTCGCCGGCGTCTCCCAGGTCCGCATCGATCCGACCACCGGCGAGACCCTCGGCGAGCCGTACCGGATCTGGTCCGGTACCCCCGGCGCCCTGGCCCCCGAGGCCCCGCACCTGTACCGCATCGGCGGGTACTGGTACCTGATGATCGCCGAGGGCGGCACCGAGCGCGGCCACGGCGTGTCCATCGCCCGCGGCCTCACGCCCTCCGGCCCGTTCGAGCCGTGCCCGGCCAACCCGGTACTGACCCACCGCAGCACCGCCCGCCCGATCCAGAACACCGGGCACGCCGATCTCGTCCAGGCTCCCGACGGCTCCTGGTGGATGGTGCTGCTCGGCGTACGGCCGCGCGGCGGCACCCCGGGCTGGCACGTGCTCGGCCGGGAGACCTTCCTCGCCCCGGTCGAGTGGGTGGACGGCTGGCCGGTCGTCGGCGAGGTCACCCCCGAACTGCCCACCCCGGCCTGGCCGCTGCACCCCGCGCCCGCCGCACCGACCCGGGACGACTTCGAGCAGGCCGAGCTGCATCCCCGGTGGATCTCGCTGCGCGAGCGGCCGGAGCACCTGTGCACCACGAAGGAACGACCCGGCTGGCTGACCCTTCACGCCGCGGGGGCCTCCTTGGACGAGAACGACGCGGCCTTCGTCGGCCGGCGCCAGCAGCACCTCGCCTGCCGGGCCCGCACCCTGGTCGACGCCACCGGCGGCCGCGGCGGCCTCGCTGTCCGCCTGGACGAGGAGCACCACTACGAGATCGAGGCGGCCGACGGCGAGGTGAGGGTGCTCGCCCGGATCGGCTCGCTGCGCACCGAGGTCGCCGCTCGTCCGGTGGCCGCCGGAGCGGTGGTACTGGGTGTCGAGATCGCTCCGCTGCCCCCGAGCGGCGCGCGGACCGGGCCCGACACCCTCTCCTTCGGCATCGAGGAGCCGGACGGCACCTTCACCGCACTCGCCGCGCTCGACGGCCGCTACCTGTCCACCGAGGTGGCCGGCGGCTTCACCGGCCGGGTCATCGGCATGTACGCCGCTGCCGGAACCGTCCACTTCGACCGGTTCGACTACGAGCCCCTCCCGCTGCCCTGACAAGCCGTCAGGGGAGCTCCGACCCGTTCACACGAAAGGGACACGCCGTGAACGACGCACCGCACACCGCACGCCCGCGCAGCCGCCGGCTCCACCGGACGGCCGGCCTCGTGGTGGCCCTGTTCACCGCCGGCAGCCTCGCCTGCGGCACAGCCACCGCCGTACCGGCCGACCAGCCCCGGTCCGCGGCCGAGGCGGCAGGGGCCAGGGTCCCGCACGACCCGATGGCCGCCGTGGCGCAGATGCAGCCCAGCTGGAACCTCGGCAACACCCTGGACGCCATCCCCGACGAGACCTCCTGGGGCAACCCGCTCACCACCAAGGCGACCTTCGACGGCCTCCGGGCCCGGGGCTTCAGGAGCGTCCGCATCCCTGTCACCTGGTTCCCCCACCAGTCCGACACCGCCCCCTACACCATCGACCCGGTGTGGATGAAGCGGGTCAAGCAGGTGGTCGACCTGGCGCTGGCGGACGGCCTCTACGTCGAGATCAACGTCCACCACGACTCGTGGAAGTGGATCGAGAACATGTCCACCGACCACGACACCGTCATGGCGCGGTTCAACTCGACCTGGCAGCAGATCGCCACCGCCTTCAAGGACGAGCCGCGCACGCTGCTCATGGAGAGCGTCAACGAGCCGCAGTTCTCCAACGCGACCGACGCCCAGAAGACCCAGTACCTGCGAGAACTCAACACCTCGTTCCACAGCATCGTCCGCAACTCCGGCGGGCGGAACCGGGACCGCCTGCTCGTCCTGCCCTCGGAGGAGACCAACTCCGCCCAGCACTGGCTCGACGACCTGTCGACGACGATCAACTCGCTGCACGACCGCAACCTGGTGGCGACCGTGCACTACTACAGCTTCTATCCGTTCAGCGTGAACATCGCAGGCGGCACGACCTTCGACGCCAGGACCCAGAAGGACCTGACCGACGGCTTCGCCCGGGTGCACGACACCCTCGTCGCCAAGGGCATCCCCGTCTACCTCGGCGAGTACGGCCTGCTCACCTCGCCCTACTCCGGCGTCGTCGAGCGCGGGGAGATGCTGAAGTACTTCGAGGCGGTCAACTACGAGGCCCGGGCCAACGGCATGATCAGCGCGGTCTGGGACGCCGCCAACGACTTCCTGAACCGCTCCACCATGCAGTGGCGGGACCCCGAGCTGGCAGCCCTGATCAAGGCGTCCTGGACCACCCGCTCGGGCACCGCCTCCACCGACAACATCTTCCTGCCGAAGTCCGGCCCCATCACGGCACAGACCATCACCCTGAACCGCAACGGCCTCAGGTTCACTGGGCTCTGGCAGGGCGACCGCCGGCTGATCCCCTCCCGCGACTACACCCTCGACGGCGACCATCTGACGCTCACCGCGGACGCCCTCACCCGGCTCGCCGGCAACCGCGCCCACGGCGTCGACGCGACACTCCGGGTGCGGTACTCCGACGGAGTCCCCTGGCAGCTCAACGTGCGCTCGTACGACAAGCCGGTGCTCTCCGACGCCACCGGAACCGCCGACGGGCTCACCATCCCGACCCGGTTCAACGGTGACCTGATGGCCAACGTGGAGTCCACCTACGCCGACGGCACCGCCGCCGGACCGGCCTCCTGGACCACGTTCCAGTCGTTCGCCAACTACGGCCCCGACTACAGCGCCAACACCACCACCGTCAAGGCCGATTTCCTCAAGTCGCTCAAGGACGGCGCTCCGGTGACGCTCACCTTCCACTTCTGGTCCGGCGCCACCGTCACGTACCACGTGACCAAGTCCGGCACCACGGTGACCGGCACCGCCTCCTGACCGCAGTCCCCCTCGCCCCGGCTGCCGCTCCCGGCAGCCGGGGCTTCGGGTGCCGATGAATCATCCGACCGTTGCGGAGTCTTCGCTTGGCCAGCTCCGCCAGCGTCTGCGGGTCGCGTTCCCCGCCGATGAGGACCTCCAGCACGGCCCGGCCGGAGCCGGACGGCGGATCGGCCGGCTCGCTCGCCCAGCAGGACGTGGAGCTGCCGGTCAAGTGACGGGGCACTGGTGCCCCGCACCCGCGGCTACGCCGCCGCGTGCATCAAGCAGGTGGAGCGCTGGCTCACCACCCCGCACCCCTCGCACATGAAGTTCGTCTCGCAGCACAGCTTCACCGGGTTCGTCGCCGGCCCACTCGGTTGATACCCGACGGAGCTGTGGCGGGCGGCCCTACCGTTGGCCGAATGCCTCGCTGATGGCGAGAACCAGTAGCCTTCCGCCGGCGTCGTAGGGCAGTGTGCCGATGGCCTGAACCGTGGGGGGACCACATGAGCAGCGAAATCTACTTCAACAACAACTACCGTGACCTGTGCGAGCGCAGCGGTACGGGGGCCGGTTTCCAGTTCGAGTTCTCGTGCTCCCGCTGCTACGACACCTGGCGCTCACCCTTCGAGCCGTACGCCGGTGAGCGGGCCGCCACCTGGCTGGGCAAGGGCGTCGACATGGCCTGGAGCCTGCTGGGCCGGGCCGGCGGCGGGCTCACCTCCGCGGCCGACGGACTCGCGGGCGCCGGCTGGGGGCCCGCCCGCGACAAGGCCTTCGAGCGGGCGATCGGTAATGCGCAAGGACACTTCAACCGCTGTGCGCGATGCACCCACTACGTCTGCGGACGCTGCTGGAACGCGGCGCAGGGCCTGTGCCTGAACTGCGCCCCGGACACCGCGGCCGAGGCCATGGCGGCCCAGCAGCGCGGCCTGAACGACATGGCCTCGCAGCGGGCGTACGCCGTGGGTCAACAGGCCGGGCAGGGGTACGACCCCACCACGCCCCGGCAGCTGGTCTGCCCGCAGTGCCGCACCGAGACCCGTGGCGCCGCTTTCTGTTCCGGCTGCGGCTATCACCTGGCCCAGTCCACCGCATGCGCCTCCTGCTCCGCCGTCGTGCCGGACGGCGCGGCCTTCTGCCCGGGGTGCGGCACTCGGCAGTAGCACAACTCCGGACTGTGGGGTGCGCGGGACGCGTGGATGCACACGCCTGCCTGGCGCCCCGACCTGCCGACCGACCCCGCACCCGCCCGCTTCACCCTCATCAGCGAGTGACACATGTCCATCACTTCGTGATCCCGCCCCTCCATGCGGGCGCGGACGATACTCCGATCGCCACCGGTCACATGGATCAACCCGGCCAGGCTGCGGTGAGCAAGGACGCCATACGGCCGCCCAGGCGATCGCCCATCTCCGCAGTCAAGAGATCTTGATCGCCTACGACCCCCTGGCCAGGACCCTGACCGCGAACACACCTCAGGCAGAAAGGATCACCATCAACAACCGCGTTGTCCCGGTGACCGCCCGATGCCTCGTCAGGCGGTGACACATCGACCGTGCGCGAGTATGCGACGGGACCGCATGCATCAAATATTCACAACCGTAGGCACGGACGCCGGTCTGTGATTGGATGCGCGGGTTGTGGCCCGTGTGGCGCAGGCTCCGCGATCGCGGAGGCCGCCGGGGCGCGCGGGGAGGGCGTGGGGGCCTTCGGGGATGGGGACTCAGGGGGGTTTCCTTGGCGATGTCACAAAGCGATGCGGTGGTGGGTGCCACCAGACATGCACACGGACGCAGACACACCCGGTGGCGCGGCCCGGCGCTCGCCCTGACCGCCGCGGTGACCGCAGGCCTGGTCGGGCTGGGCATCTCTCAGGCGCAGGCGAGTGAGACGACCGGCTCGGTGGACACCCTCCGAACCGGCTGGGACAGGAGTGAACCGGATCTCGGCCCGTCCGACGTGCGCTCCTCTTCCTTCGGGCAACTCTGGAAGGCTCCCACGCAGCTCGACGGGCAGATATACGCTCAGCCGATCGTCGTCGGTGGCACCGTGGTGGCGGTCACCGAGAACAACGAGGCCTACGGCCTCGACCGCGCCACGGGAGCCGTGCTGTGGCAGCGCAGCTTCGGGCCCGCATGGCCCGCGTCCACCCTCAACTGCGGCGATCTGGTGCCGACCATCGGCAGCACCGCCACCCCGGTATACGACCCCGCCAGCGGCGCGGTCTATCTGACCACCAAGGTCGACGACGGTCCCACCCACCTGAGCCCGCACTGGTACATGCACGCGCTCGATCCGGTCACAGGGGTGGAGAAATCCGGCTTCCCCGTGACGATCCAGGGCACCCCCTCCAACGACCCCACGCAGTCCTTCCTGCCCGCGTACCAGATGCAGCGTCCGGGCCTGCTGCTGCTCGACGGGGTGGTGTACGCGGCGTTCGGCGGACACTGCGACGCCAAGCCATATCGCGGCTATGTGGTCGGTGTCAGCACCACCAGCCCGTCTGTGACCTCGATGTGGGCGACGGAGACCGGCGCCAGCAACAGCGGGGCCGGCATCTGGCAGTCCGGCGGGGGACTCGTCTCGGACGGTCCCGGCAGGATCTTCCTCGCCACCGGCAACGGCGTCAGCCCGGCGCCCGGCCCCGGCAGCGCCCCGCCCGGCACTCTCGCGGAGTCCGTGGTCCGGCTGCAGGTGCAGGCCGACCGGAGCCTGAAGGCCGCCGACTTCTTCAGCCCGTCCAACGCGCCGACCCTGGACCAACAGGACAAGGACCTGGCCTCCGGCGGGCCGGTCGGCCTGCCGGACAGCTTCGGCACCGCCTCCCACCCGCATCTGCTGGTGCAGCAGGGCAAGGACGGCCGAGTCTTCCTGTTGGACCGCGACGACCTCGGCGGGAGTTCGCAGGGCACCGGCGGAACCGACGACGTGGTGGGGATCACCGGGCCGCTGAAGGGCCAGTGGGGCCACCCCGGGGTCTGGGGCGGTGACGGTGGTTATGTCTACGTCGTCGGCAACGGTGGCTCGCTGGTGGCGCTGCACCGCGGCGTGACGGGCTCGGGCGACCCCGCGCTGACCGTCGCCGGGTCCAGCCAGGACTCCTTCCCCTACACCAGCGGATCGCCCGTGGTGACCTCCGACGGAACGCGCTCGGGCAGCGCCCTGGTGTGGGTGGTCTGGTCGGGCGGGTCCAGCGGCGCCAACGCCCAGCTGCGCGCGTACGGCCCGGTTCCCGACGCGAACGGCGTCCTGCCGCTGGTCTGGTCCGCGCCGATCGGCACCGCACCGAAGTTCGCCACCC
Organism: Streptomyces sp. NPDC001852; assembly: GCF_042891825.1. NCBI lineage: Bacteria > Bacillati > Actinomycetota > Actinomycetes > Kitasatosporales > Streptomycetaceae > Streptomyces > Streptomyces sp. NPDC001852. The sequence continues at coordinate 204,318 of NZ_JBIATN010000013.1, read as the reverse complement.
CGACCACCGACGGCGGGCAGGTCTTCGTCGGCACCCGGGACGGCAAGGTCTACGCCTTCGGCAACCCGGTGGGCAGCCCGCTCAAGGGCGGACCGGTCGAGTTCGGGCTCGTGCCGGTGGGCGGCTCCGCGAGCACCGACGTCGTCCTGACGGAGAACCAGAGCCCGTCCCGGACCCTCGGCATCAAGGGCGTCACCGTCGACGGTCCGTTCACCGCGGAGACCTCGTCGCTGCCCTCGACAATCCCGGCGGGCGGACAGCTGTCGATACCCGTCTCCTTCACACCGACCGCGGTCCTGGGCGGGAGCGGAACGCTCACCGTGGCCACCGACGCCGGCAGTTTCCAACTGAGCCTGCACGGCGTCGGTACCAAGCCCGGTCTGGCGGCGTTCCCGGGCAGCGTGTCCTTCGACAACCAGCCCACGGGGACCACGGCCACCGCGAACGTCCAGCTGACGAACACGGGCACCGACCCCGAGACCATCACCTCCGTCACCCCGCCCGACGGACCGTTCACGGCCGCCGACCTGCCAAGCGCGGACCCCGCGAACCCGACGGTGATACCGGCCCAGAGCTCGATCGTCCTGCAGGTGGGGTACGAGCCCACGGCCACCGGCCAGAACTCCTCGTCGATCACGCTGAGCAGCACCAGTGGTGCGCTCACCATCCCGGTCGAGGGCGACGCGATCAGCGGCCAGGGTCACCTGGTGTTCAATCCGACGACTCTCTCGTTCGGGGCGGTGGTCCGCGGCACGTCGAGCACACGGACCTTCACGATCACGAACACGGGGAACATCCCGGTCACCGTCACCAAGGCGAAGGCCCCGGCAGGCGCGTTCAGCAGCGCCGACCAACTTGCCGAGGGCCTGGTCATCGGTCCCGAGCAGAGTGTCCGCCAGACGGTCACCTTCGCCCCGACCGTGAGCGGCAACCAGTCGGCCACGTACGAGGTCACCGGCGACGCCGGACAGGGGGCACAACTGGAGCCGCTCACCGGCATCGGTGTGCCACCGGTGTCGCAACTGGGCACCGTGCTGGCACGGGACAACTCCGGCACGCTGTGGCAGTACCGCGGCACCGGTGTGCCCTCCGGGGCACTGGCCGCCCGGGCCGCCATCGGAACCGGCTGGAACACCTACAACATCGTCACCAGTGTCAGCGGTGAGATGGCGGACGGCACCGGAACCGCCGTCGGCCGTGACAGCAAGGGCACGCTGTGGTTCTACCAGGGCACCGGCAACCCGAAGGCACCCTTCGCGCCCCGGAAGCAGGTCGGCTCCGGTTGGAACATCTACAACTCCATCGTCGGCGCCCGTGACGTGACCCGGGACGGCAAGGCGGACCTCGTCGCCCGCGACAGCAATGGTCGCCTGTGGCTGTACCGGGGCACCGGCAACGCCTCAGCGCCCTTCCTGGCCCGCATCTCCATCGGCAACGGCTGGAACACCTACAACTCCATCGTCGGCACCGCCGACCTGACCGGGGACGGCAAAGCAGACCTCGTCGCCCGCGACAGCAATGGTCGCCTGTGGCTGTACCGGGGCACCGGCAACGCCTCAGCGCCCTTCCTGGCCCGCACCTCCATCGGCAACGGCTGGAACACCTACAACTCCATCGTCGGCACCGCCGACCTGACCGGGGACGGCAAAGCAGACCTCGTCGCCCGCGACACCAAGGGCGGCCTGTGGCTGTACCGAGGCACCGGCAACACCTCAGCGCCCTTCCTGGCCCGCACCTCCATCGGTTCCGGCTGGAACATCTACAACTGGCTCATCTGACCGAGAATGGAGGCGCGGCCCCGCGTGAGGGACCGCGCCTCTGATGGTAGCGCGGACCTGTTCGCCTCGGGGCCGGGCAAGGACCAGCGGGCCAAGGGCGACTGCTGTCTGCGGGGACTGAAGATGGACGGTGGCCGCAAGTCCATCGCGGCTCGGCAGCGGCCGACCCCGTTGCCGGCGAGAGCACATCGGCCTACGGCCATCCGTACGACCGCGCCCCCGGCCCGGCCAACAGCAAACGCAGCCCCACGCCTCCGCGAGGTGTCCGCCGAGCAGCGAGCCGAGCCGCACCAGCTTATGGTGACGGCCGCAGGCGTGGTCCTGTCCCCCGTGGCAGTGGCCGTGTCACCACTCACGACCGGGACGGACACGTCGAAAGCGAAGTCGAAGGACAACGGTTCGATCTCTGTGCGCGCCAGGGGCTGACACCGGAGTCCTGCTAAGCGGTAACGTGCGCCCCCGGTCCGATCATCGTACTGTCCGGGGACTGTTATGCCTGATCCTTCCACGCCGCCGGACGACCGGCAGGTGTCACCCATGACCGCCCGTGTGCCGGCCGAGTCGCGGGGCCGGTTCTTGAGGCGGCGTCAGGTGCTGTGGTCCGTGTTGCCGCCGGGCGTGGTCGCCATGGCCGGTGCGGTGGCCGCCGCGCTGGTCAGCGATGGCCATCTGGACCGGGCGGAGCAGGGCGCGGTCTTCGCCGGCCTGGCCCTCATCGGCGCCGTGGCGTCCGGGATCGCGGGTGTACGAGCTTCGTCGGAGGCACGAGCAGTCACCGAGCACTGGGCGGAGTTGTCCCGCGCGGCCGACCGGAACCGTACCGAGCTGGCCGAGCTGACCCGTACCACAGCCGAGGGCAGGGCCGAACTGGAGTCGCTGTGCCGCCGGTTGCGGGCCGGGGAGCGGCCTGCGCGGCGCAGGCCGGAACTGCCGCCGCAGACCGGCCCGGACGAACTCTCCCGCCTCGGATTCGAGATCGCCGCGGCCCGGCACGAGGCGGAGGCAGCCCTGCTGGAGACCGCCGCCGGTGCGGTCGGTACCGAACACAACTCCCGGCTGGAGCAGTTCGAGGTGTTCGCCAACCTGGCGCGCCGCCTGGAGTCCCTGGTGCACCGCGAGATCGGCCTGCTGGACAACCTGGAGAACGAGGTCGAGGACCCCGACCTGCTCAAGGGGCTGTTCCGGGTGGATCACCTGTCCACCCGGATCCGCCGCTACGCCGAGAACCTGGCCGTGCTCGGCGGCGCGAACACCCACCGCCAGTGGACCCGCCCCATCGGCCTGACCGACGTGCTGCGTTCCGCCGTCGCAGAGATCGACCAGTACGCCCGGGTCAAACTGGTCCCGCCCATCGAGGGAACGGTCAGCGGCCACGCCGTGGTCGACGTCGTCCATCTGCTGGCCGAGCTGCTGGAGAACGCGACGGTCTTCTCACCACCCCAGACCACCGTGCACGTGCGGGTGGAGCCCGTCGCCGCGGGGGTGGCGATCGAGGTCGAGGACCGGGGCCTGGGCATGTCCCCGGCCGAGCGCAACCAGATGAACACCGTTTTGAGTGCACCCGACAAGGTCGCCCTCGGCGAGCTGCTGCAGGACGGCCGGATCGGCTTGTACGTGGTCTCCGCCCTGGCTCAGCGGCACGACATCGCCGTGCAGTTGCTGAGCAACGTCTACGGCGGCACGCAGGCCGTCATGGTGCTGCCCACAGCATTGCTCGGCCCGCAGCCCGCAGCTCCCGCGCCCGTCCACCACACCGTCCCGGCCCCTGACACGGGGCCACCGGACCCGGTGGAACCCGAGACGGCGGACCCCCGTGCGACAGTGGTGAACGTCGTTACGGAGCCGCTCGTGCCCGATTCCGGAACCCAGCCCGCCCCGCTGCCCTCCGACGGCGAGGACGACCGCCCGCGGCTGCCTCAGCGGCGCCGCCAGGACCACGGCGCCGAGCGGCCGCACCAGGTCCCCAGCGCCGGTGCCGCCGAGGACACCGCACACGACCCGGGCCTGATGGCCGCGTTCCAGACCGGACTGCGCAGAGCCGAGGAAGCGGAGACGCACTGACAGCCGAGCCGCCCCGAAGGCCCGGGGCCCCGTCCAGCAAGCCGTTTCCTTCCGTCGAAGAGGAGTACACGATCGTGGCGAGCGAAGACCTTTCCTGGCTGTTGACGGGTCTGGTGAACCGGGTGCCACACACCCGAAGTGCCTTGTTGCTGTCCTCTGACGGGCTGGTGAAGGCAGCGGAGGGACTCGACGAGGACGCCGCGGACCAGTTGGCCGCCCTTGCCAGTGGGCTGTACTCGTTGGCGCGCAGCGCGGGCCGGCACTTCGACGACGGCGGTGACGTGCGACAGATCGTGACCGAGCTCAGCACCTCGCTGCTGTTCGTCTCGGCCGCCGGGCACGGCGCGGTGCTGGCGGTGCTGGCCGGACGCGAGGCGGACGCAGCGGTGCTGGGCTACGAGATGGGGATGATGGTGAAGAGCGTGCGCCCGCACCTGGCCACACCGCCCCGGCACCCGGTGGGGTAACCGATGACGCCGGCCCTCCCAGACGGACCGCCGATCGACGAGGCGGTCGGACGGCTGGTCCGTCCCTACACCGTGAGCGACGGCCGGACCAGGGCCACGTCCCACTTCACGCTCGTGACCATGGTGCGGGCCACTGGCGCCCAGACGCAGGGCGCCTTCGGACTGGACCATGCGCAGGTGCTGGCGCTGTGCGAGCGGCCTGTGAGCGTCGCCGAGGTCGCGGCCCGGATGCAGGTGCCCGCCGCCGTGGTCAAGGTGCTGCTGTCCGATCTGGCCGAGGGAGGCGCAGTGGTCGCAGGTGATGCGCCCCCGCCTTCCCCGGACCATTCCGCACGACCTGATCGAGATCTCCTGGAAGCGGTACGCGATGGCCTCCTCAAACGACTGTGATCCGCTGCCCGCCCAAGTCCTGCCGGTCGGAATCAAGGTGCTCGTCGCCGGCGGGTTCGGCGTGGGAAAGACGACCTTCGTCAACGCGCTCAGCGAGATCGAGCCGCTGAGCACCGAGGAGATACTGACCGCCGTCAGTGCGGCCACGGACCAACTGGACGGAGTGGAGAACAAGGCCACCACCACGGTGGCCCTCGACTTCGGCCGGATCACGCTCAGTCCGTCCCACGTCCTGTACTTGTTCGGCACGCCAGGGCAGGAACGCTTCTGGTTCATGTGGGACGAACTCTCCGAGGGGGCGCTCGGGGCGGTGGTCCTCGCCGACACCCGCAGGCTGGAGCACTCCTTCGCAGCGGTGGACTTCTTCGAGCGGCGTGGCATCCCCTTCGTCGTTGCCGTCAACGAGTTCGACGGCGCCCACCGCTACGGCGCGGAGGAGGTGCGGACCGCTCTCGACCTCAGGCAGGAGGTGCCGGTGGTGCTGTGCGACGCCCGCGTCCAGAGTGCGGGCATCCGCGTGCTGCTCGAACTGATTCAGCATCTGCTCACGACAAGGAGTTCCCATGGCAGCGACACCGACCAACTCCTCCGGGCCTGAGTCCGGGATCGCCCTGCGCCACCTGCTCCTTCCCCCGGACGACCCGCAGGTGCGTACCCGAGCCGAGCGGCTGCGCGAGCTGGGCATCGAAGCCCGTCCGGATACGGAACTCGACGCCTTCGCACGGAAGCTGGCACACCGTACCGGCGGCTGCTACGCCGGGGTCAACTTCTTCCTCGACGCCGACCGCCAGTACTTCGCAGGGCTGTACAGCGTCGCACAGGACACCACGGCCCACGTGGGACCGCCGTTGCTGGAGGACCCGGTGCCCGGCCGCGTCATGCCCCGCGACATCGACATGGGCATCTGCCCGCACGTGGTCAAGCGCCGCCGGGCGCTGGTGCTGGAGGACATCCGGGACTTCCCGCGGTTCGCCGGTAACCCCGTGGTCGACGCGATCGGCGTCCTCTCCTACCTGGGCGCACCGCTGATAGACAGCACCGGCGTGGTACTCGGCACGATCTGCGTAGTCGACCAGGACCCGCACCCATGGGGGCGTACGGGGCTGGAAACGATCAAGGCCATGGCTGCGGAACTGGTCGAACGGCTGGAGGATTCGGCGCGCCGTCGGAAATGACCAGCGCTCCGAACCCGCACGCGGCCGCCCCGGAATGTGCCCGGCGCGGCCGTCCACCCCGTGCTCATGCCCAAAACCTCGGCCAAGGGATCCCAGCGGTCGGGCGTTCGCGATGCCCTGATGTCCGCGGTGTGCAGGGGCCGGCTCCCCGGGTGCGGGCGGCTGCCGTCGCTCGCCCTTCGGACCAGCGTCCGCCGTCGCGGTGCCAGCCTCCGAAAGGTGGTCAGTTGGTGCTGGGAGACCCGAGGTTGGTGCCCGCGTCGGCCGGATCGGGCCGACGGGTCGTCACCACCTTCCCCTGGGCCACTGGGCGACGGGTTCAGATTGACCGGAACTGAATATGTCCGGGCACAGAGCGCTCAGCGCCGGCGCTTCGGATGCCCTGGTCAGCGGTCGAAGGAGATCTCCGGGTACCTCTTGTCGGGTCCGTCGAGCAGGGTGCTGTGCCGGTGTCCCCTACTTTGCCCTTGAGTCGAAGAAGGCGGCGAGATAGACGCACTCGATCTCGATCGCGCGGTTCGGGTCGAGCGTGCCGAGTATCTGCTGGAGCTGTGCCGGGGAGAGCCCGCGCAGGCCCGTCTCCTGCGGCACCATCGCCTCCGTGTCGCCGAACGACAGGTGCGCCGCGCTGCGCTGAGGACCCGGGGCAGCCGTACCACCTTCGCCGGGTTCGCATCGTCCAGCGCCTCGCGCACCGCAGAAAAACGCCGTCCGCAACGTCGCATGAATTCGCTGCACCGTGGCGTCCGTGACCGAACGGCCCAACATCACGCGCCGGCTCCCCGCCGGTATCGCCTCCACCTGCCGGGCGCTCAGCGGCCGCCAGCGGCACCGCCCCGAGATACGGGATCAGGTGGTTGGCGCAGATCGCCTGATAGCCGCGCAGCGTCGAGGCCCACACCGTGACCCGGGTGCCCAACCACACGGTCAACCACTCCCGCACCAACACCCCGCCACAGGCGGATGCAGGACCGCGTGGCTCTTCCAACGCCGCCACCGCCGCAGGGTTCGACCCCCGCCCCTCCCCCCCTTCCTACCTGCACGAAACGCCAGCTCACCTGCGCGAATAGGGTGAGGGGGGTGTTCTTCGTCGAGTCGGATTGGGTGAGGCGCCGGAGCCGTCCGCATGCGACGCTAAGACTATGACGTCCGCAGCGATCGCACGGGGTACGTCCGCCCAGCGGTGGCTAGCGCGCCTCAGCTTCGTGCTGGCAGGCCTGGCTATCGTGATCCTGGTGGTCTTCGCCGAGCTGAAGAGCCTGGCCATGTTCGCCGTTGGCCTGGCTGCCGCGGTCGTGAGCGTGGCGGCAGCCTACTTCTTCCTCTCCCGGCGCGGCGTCGTGCGGTGGCTGTCGCTTGGGGTCTACGTCCTGGTGCCGATCGCGGTGGCCGTCATTTTCGCGGTCAACGGCGTGCTGTGGGTGGCCGTCGTGTCGGCGGGAGTCTGGCTCCTCGCGGACGTGACCGGGCGCCAGGCACTGAAGAGGGACCAGCCGGACTGGCGCATGCCCGAGTATGCGGCGCAGCCACCGGCCCGGCATCCGTACCTGATCATGAACCCGAAGTCGGGCGGCGGGAAGGTCGAGAAGTTCGATCTCAAGCGCAAGGCCGAAGCCCTTGGCGCCGAGGTGTTCGTCTTGGACGGGTCGACTGATGTGGCCGAGGTAGCTCGGCGGGCGGTGGCCAACGGCGCTGACCTGCTGGGGGTGGCCGGCGGTGACGGCACCCAGGCACTCGTAGCGGGCATCGCAGCCGAGCACGGCCTACCGTTCGTGGTGATCAGCGCGGGCACCCGCAATCACTTCGCCCTGGACCTGGGGCTGAACCGGGAGGACCCGGCCTCCTGCCTCGGCGCGCTGGCGGACGGCGTGGAGTTGCGGGTCGACCTGGGGTTGATCAACGGGCAGCCGTTCGTCAACAACGCTTCCTTCGGCGCCTACGCCGAGGTCGTGGAGAGCCCGGCCTACCGTGGCGACAAGATTGGCACGACGCTGAACCTGCTCCCGGACCTGCTGCAAGGTCACCGCGGAGCGCGGCTGACAGCCCAAGTGAATGGCACACAGATCGAGGCGCCGCAGGCGCTGCTGGTGTCCAACAATCCGTATCGAACAGATGACATCGCCGGCCTTGGCCGCCGTGCACGGCTGGATGGCGGCGTGCTCGGCGTGATCGGTGTCAGGGTGCGCACCGCCGGTCAGGCCATCGATCTGCTCCGCGGCAGCAGCGCCGAGGGGGTCACGGAGCTGACCACGCAACAGATCGAGATCACCGCAGATGCGGCGCAGATTCCGGTCGGCGTCGACGGCGAGGCGGTGACAATGTCGACGCCGGTGACCTCCACGACCTGGCCGGGCGCGCTGCGCGTTCGGGTTCCACGCAGCCGCCCGGGCATCCCCGAGCCGGAACCTCCGGCGAACTGGGCCAGGCTGCGGCGCTTGGCCAGCGGTCGCCGCGAGGCCGCTGAGGTCATGAGGTGAAAGCCGTTTTCCAGCATGCGACCAGCCTTGGCGACACGGCCGGCGTAGCCCGAGAACTGTCGGCCCGGACCGTACTCTTCGACCTCAGCACCAAGGATCAGCTCAAGCTCGTTGAATCTCCCCACTGGGTGTTCAGGGGTTCGCTGACGGTTGCCGGGCGGGTTCACTCCGTAGACCTCCTCGGTGCATCGGATGGCCTCCCTGCATACTCGGGCCGCCGAGCGCGGCCGGCAGGTGCTGCAGGTCTGCGCTCCGTTCGGGTGGGGTCGCCCGCTCATCAGGTGAGTGGCTTTCCTCGCACCGCGGTTCTTTGACGGAGCGACGAGTGAGGCGTACAGATGGCAGCACCTCTCGCTCACCCGATCAGTCCAGTCGGCTCGCCGGTCTGGGCGCTCCATGCCGGTCCAACAGGAAGTGCCTTCCGTGTCCGGCGGCCGGGCCGCGGCCCGGCCGCCGTAGCCTGAGTTTCTGATGCGTCTTCGCCGTCCGGTGTCCTCCAGGATCGTTCTGCCGTCAGTGGTGGCGGTGCTGGTCCTGGTGAACCTTGCTGAGAACGGGCGCCTGCCCTCTCTGGGCCTGGCCAACGCCGTCGTCGCGATCCTGCTGCTCAGCCTGATGGTGTGGTGGGCCGGCGGGACCCGGGACGACGTGGGCCTGGGGAGGGGGACGCTGTGGCGCGGCGCGCAGTGGGCGTCGGCTCTCGTCGGCATCGTGGCAGCGGTGTACCTGGTCGGAGCCTTGCTGCCGTTCACGCGGGAACTCTTCTCCGACTCGCGTACCAGGCATCTGGCCGGGGGCGAGGTGGCTCTGCGGAAGTTCGTGACGGTCCCGCTGGGTACCGTGCTGCTGGAGGAGTACGCCTTCCGGGGGGTGCTGTACGGGCTCATCCGGCGCTCCCGCGGCGTTCTGGCCGCGATGGCGGTCTCGTCCGTACTGTTCGGCCTGTGGCACGTCCTGCCCTCCCTGTCTCTGGCCACGGAGAAGCCCGCACTTACCGCGGTCTTCGGCCACACTCCGATCGGGGCTGTCGTGGCCGACATCGGTGCGGTGCTCTTCACCACTGCTGCCGGTGTGCTCTTCTGCGAGCTGCGCCGCCGCAGTGACAGCCTGCTGGCACCGATCGGACTCCACTGGGCCACCAACGCCCTGGGCTATCTGACCGCGTTCGTGCTGGCACGGACGCGGTAGCCACCGAGCTGGGAACGGCTGGCACCGCGCCGACCCTCGGGCGACGATGGGTAGAGCCCGGTTCCGCAGGGCCGCTGACGTCCCGTCCGGACCAACCGGACGGGTGCGTGGGCCGCACCCCCGACTGATGGATCGCCGCTGTGAACACGATCGACGAGTCCCCGGACCCGAGCGACGGGCCCGACAAGACGGTGACGGCACAGTCGAGTTCCTCGAAGAAGTACCGGAAGCTCGGGTCCTTGACTCTTCCCGGCTGCTGGGGGGCGCTGGTGGCCTCCTGTCTGTCCTTCACGCCGTCGCTGCTGCCCCGGGGCGGTGTCATCCAGGGCGTGGTGTGGGGCATCAGTGCCGCTATCGGTTACGCGGTCGGAGTGCTGTTGGCGTCGATCTGGCGGGCCCTCGCCGACCGGGATCCGCGCCCGCCCCGGGCCTGGTCCTGGCGTGCGTTGCTGATCGGCGCGGCCGTGCTGTTGACCGTGTTCTTCGGGCTCGGGCAGTACTGGCAGTACCTGATCCGCCGCATGATGGGCGTGACCGAGTACACCATTTGGCTGGTCGTCCTGTCGCCATTCGTCGCGGTGGCGGTGTTCTGGCTGATCCTTCTCATCGGGCGGGGTATCCGGGGTGGATTCCGCTGGATGGCGGACCTGCTCGGACGCTGGATCGGGCGCCGCGCGGCAAGGACGGTCGGCTGGCTCCTGGTAGCCGGCGTGACGTACCTGGTCATCACGGGCCTGCTGCTGCAGGGTTCCGTGGCTCTCGCCAATCAGGTGTTCTCGGCGCGTGACAGCGCCACCCCCGAGGGGGCGCACCAGCCCACCAGCTCACTTCGATCGGGCGGGCCGGGGTCGCTCGTGCCGTGGGATTCGCTGGGGCGGCAGGGGCGCGGGTTCGTCGGGGCCGGACCGTCGCAGGGGGACATCGCACGGCTCACCCACCGTCCGGCCATGGAGCCGATCCGCGCCTATGCCGGGCTGGGGTCCGCGGGCGACACGGAGGCCCGGGCCGAGCTCGCGGTCGCGGACCTGGACCGAGCCGGCGCGTTCCGGCGGAAGAACCTGCTGGTGGTGACCACGACCGGGAGCGGCTGGGTGGACCCGGCGTCGGTCGACTCGTTCGAGTATTTGTCGGGCGGAGACGCCGCGGCGGTGGCGATCCAGTACTCCTACCTCCCCTCGTGGATCTCGTACCTGGTGGACCAGTCCAAGGCCAGGGAGGCCGGCCGGGATCTGTTCGACGCGGTCTACGGTGTCTGGTCGCGCCTGCCCCAGACAAGCCGGCCGAGGCTCTTCGTCGCAGGTGAGAGCCTGGGCTCCTTCGGCGGTGAGACGGCGTTCAGCGGAGAGAACGACCTTGCCAACCGTACGGCGGGCGCGCTGTTCGTCGGCCCAACCAACTTCAGCCCGCTGTTCCGCAAGTTCACCGACCACCGGGACCCTGGCAGCCCCGAGATCCAGCCGGTCTACAAGCACGGGCGGACAGTCCGTTTCACGAGCGACCCGAGCGCGGCGATCCCACCCTCAGGCCGGCCCTGGGACGGCGCGCGGGTCCTGTACCTGCTGCATCCGTCCGACCCGATCGTCTGGTGGAGTCCGCACCTCGTCTTCAGCAGACCCGACTGGCTCGCCGAGTCCCCCGGGCATGACGTGCTCAAGGGCATGGTCTGGATCCCGTTCGTGACCTTCTGGCAGGTGAGCGCTGATCTGCCGTTCTCCACCGGTGTGCCGGCCGGCCACGGTCACACGTACACGGCCGAGTACGTGGACGGTTGGAACACGGTCCTGCGGCCGTCCGGCGTCTCCGCCCAGGACCTGGACAATCTCAAGAAGATCATCGCCCGCGAGTGACGCCCCGAGGCAGGAGGTGTGGGGGTGTCGCTGATCCCCTTCGGTTTCGCCGATTCTGACCCTGGCGGGGGGCTCGACGGTGTCTGCGGGTGTGGTGGACAGGGGTTCGTGCCCAAGGTGAGATAACGGGTGAGCCCGTTGTCGGGTGATCCTCATTGCCCTCGCCGGAAGTGCTGAACCTCCCGGGGGCATCCCCTCAGGGGCGTCAGAACTCAGCGGCGTAACACGCAGAGAGGACGACGCCGCATGGGTAGCGCGATCGGTCAGCTGCTCAGCGCTGCCGTCGGCCTGGCCATCAGCCCACTGCCGATGATCGCGCTGGTCGTGATGCTCGCCACGCCGCACGGTCGGGCCAACGGGATCGCCTTCGTCACCAGCCACGTGGACGTTGTGGCTCACGCTCGCACTGGGGTGTTGTTCGCGCTGCTTGCCGTCAAGCAGTGGCGAGACCGGCCACGACCCGGCGAGGCGGCCGAGCTGTCGGCGTGGATGGCCAAGGTCGACAAGTTCTTGCCCGGCCGATGCGCGGGGCTCGCCGCCGCCCTGTCCGGGGCGAACCCCGCGAACCTCGCGTTGACCGTCGGAGCGATCGCCGCGGTCGACGGCGTGGTCTCCCGTGTCGGGGTGAAAGCCGTCGCACTGGCCGTGTTCGTCGTCGTGGCTTCCGTGAGCGTCCTGGTCCCGCTGGGGCTCTACTGTCCAGGCACAACTCCGCGATCGTGATCGGCCTGCTGGTGGTGAGGTCCGCCAAATTCATCATCGAGGCGATCGTCAATCTGACCTGAGGCGCGCAGGCGTTGCCGCACCTCTGGGGCGCCCGATTCTGTCGCGTCGGCCCACGGTCCGGGCTGGGCAGGTGCGCTGGGCGTGTCGCGCGAGACTCAATGCACCTTTTGCAGCTGTTGTACGGTCGGCTGTCCTCCTGGTTCGCGCCCCTACCTGAGGCGTCCGATGACGTCCGCACCCGACCGCTACCGAGACCTGGCCTCGCTGCCGTTCGCCGGACCACGCCTGACCGCCCGCTGTCACCACCAGAGGGAATGTCGGTCGCCCGCCGCTCAGCGGGCGCGCCCAGCGATCGGGCGGGAAGATGGATCCGTCCCAGCCACGGAAAGGCGGGAGGAGACGGGGAGGTCGGCTTCACCGTTCCTCGGCGCCCGTTGAGGCGCCGCCTTGCCTCGCTGCCCCGGTTCGTCTCACCCGACGAGGCGAGTACTGCTTCCTGCCGAGCCTGAGCGCCCTGCGCCGGCTCGGCGATCTCCAAGACTGACAGGACGGCAACGTTTGCCCTGGCGCCGTCCGGGGTGCTGCACCACCTGAGGGGAGCTCGATGGACACCTTGCACCTGGTGCTCAACGCCGTGACCGTCATCTTCATCGTGACCACGATGCTCGCCGCCGGCTTCGGTGCCACTGTTCCGGCTCTGCGCGGCGTCTTCTCCGACGTTCCGCTGCTTGTGCTGGCACTGATCGCCAACATGGTGGTCATTCCGCTGATCGGGTGGGGCCTCGGAGCGCTACTCAGTCTCCCCTCAACCTCTTTCATCGCGCTCATCCTGGTCGCTTCCTCTCCGGGCGGTCCCTTCGGGGCGAAACTGGCCATGATCCAGAAGGGCGACGTCGTCGGGGGCGCAGCGATGCAGGTACTGCTCGCCTCCGTCGGCAGCCTCACTTTCGGGCCGACTGCCAACGGCATCCTCACCGCCGCTGACGTCAGCACGAACGTCTCCCTCGATGTCGGGGCACTCGTCCGGACCGTGGCTCTGTTGCAGCTCGTACCGTTCGCCATCGGGCTGCTGATGAGCCACTACGCCCCGGACACGGCGCGGTCATGGCACCCCGCGGCAGCCGCAGTCTCCAACATCACGTTCCTGATCGTGCTCGCGGGCATGCTGCTTGGTAACTGGCAAGACGTCGTGAACCTCCTCGGCTCACTTGCCCTCCTCGCCGGATTCCTTCTGGCGGTCGCTGCGTTCGCCGTCGGCACACTGCTGGCTACAGGACCGCCGACGCGCCGCACCACTATGGGTAGCGTCGCCTCGATCCGTAACGCAGGTCCCGCCCTGGCTGCAATCGGCCTCGCGTTCGGTGACCAACCCGCAGTCCTGGGCGCCCTCGCCGGAGTCCTGCTCAGCGGCCTGGCAGCAGCCCTCCCGATCGCCACGCTTCTCAGCGGAAGGCGAAGCGCTCCACGGACCAGACCGAACACTGGCAGCCAGTAGTTCGGGACGAAGAAGTTGTGCCGGACAGGTGCCAGATCCTGCGGGGAAGCAGGGGAACAGCGGGGAATCAACGAACCCGCCCACCGGGCGTCGGCGCCCTCCGCCGCAGCGCGACCCCGTAGCAAGCCCTAGATCACCTGAGCTTCCCAAGCCGAGGGCTCCGGCACCGTCGGGACGGCCAGCCGTCGTGGCGTGCTCTGATCGACGGCACCGGCAGCGCGGTCGAGGCCGACGGGGGTGCATTGAGGCATACGCGCGCGTGATCGGTCGGCGTCCTCACCGTCGTAGCTGACTGTCGTCGGCTGAGGTTCGGACGGGGCTGCACCTGAGGGGCCCGCCGTCAGCCGAGCGGTCAATCGGGGCCTTCGCGGAGGCGGGGTACCCGGACGCCGGACTCCACAGGCGGCGCTGTCCGGTCCGATCCCCACAGGTGCCAGCACCTGTGGAAAGCGATGCTCCATGAGCCGGGTCAAGCGCCGGCTGGGACCTGCTTCACAGGGCTTTCCACGCCCTCCGGAATACCCCATGGGGTATCAATGTTATTGTCGACATATACCCCGGGGGGTAACTCTTCATTGGAGTGGAGCATCGCATGTTCTTCATCGACACCCTTGAGATCGCCGGCCTCGGCAACCGCAGCTATCTGGCGGGCGGCGAACGGACGGCAGTGGTGATCGATCCGCCACGTGACATCGAGCAGGTGATCGCGGCTGCGGCGCGGCGCGGCGTGCGGATATCCCACGTGGTCGAGACGCACCTCCACAACGACTACGTCACCGGCGGCCTTGAGCTGGCGCGGGTCACGGGGGCCGCCTATCTCGTTCCCGCCGCGGCCCGCGTCTCCTATGAACGCGTAGCCGTGCACGACGGTGACCGCTGGGAGATCGAGGTCACCGCCGGACTGGCTCTGCGGGCGCTCGCCACCCCCGGCCATACCCCGCACCACACCTCCTACGTCCTGGAGGCGGAGGGCACGGAGGTCGCGGTGTTCACCGGCGGCTCGCTGCTGATCGGCACCGTCGGCCGGCCCGACCTGGTCGAACCGCGGCTGACCGAGCACCTCGCCCGCGCCCAGCACGCCTCCGCGCACCGGCTGGCCGCCGAGCTGCCCGACGAGACGGCAGTACTGCCCACCCACGGCTTCGGCAGCTTCTGCTCCTCCTCCCAGGCGGAGGGCGAGTCCACCACGATCGGCAAGGAGAAGGCGGCCAACGAGGCGCTCACCCGTGACGTGGACGCCTTCGTCGCGGACCTGCTGGCCGGCCTGGACGACGTCCCCGCCTACTACGCCCACATGGGTCCGGCCAACGCCAGCGGACCGGCGCCGGTCGACCTCACTCCGCCCGCCGTCGCCGACGCCGAGGAGATCGCCGACCGGCTGGCCGCCGGCGAGTGGGTGGTCGACCTGCGCAACCGTGTCGCCTTCGCCGAGGGCCACCTCGCGGGTTCCTTCAATTTCGAGGCCGAGGGGCAGCTCGCCACCTACCTGGCCTGGCTGATCCCGTGGGGCAAGCCGGTGACCCTGCTCGCCGAGTCGCCCGAGCAGCTCGCCGCCGCCCAGCGCGAGCTGGTCCGCGTCGGCATCGACCGGCCGGCCGCCGCGGCCACCGGAGAGCCGGCCGACTGGGTACGGGACGGCGAGGCCCTCGCCTCCTTCCCCAGGGCCACCTTCGCCGACCTTGCGGCGCGCTCCGGGGACGCCGTCGTCGTCCTGGACGTCCGCCGGGCCTCCGAACGGGCGGCCGGCTTCATCGAAGGATCTGTCCACATCCCCGTCCATGCCCTGCACTCCCGTATCGGCGAGGTGCCGGCCGGTCAGGTGTGGGTGCACTGTGTGGGCGGTATGCGCGCCGCCATCGCCGCGTCCCTGCTGGATGCGGCAGGCCGGGAGGTGGTGGCCGTGGACGACTCCTTCGCCTCGGCCGAGACGGCCGGGCTCACCGTCGGCGCCCCATGACCAGGCCGGAGAACCGAGGACGAACAGGAGCGAGAACCATGCCGAGCCTCTTTCGACGCACCGGAAGCAGTCCGGGACGGGTGACGGTGCAGGACGCCGCGATCCGCACCGGCCATGCCGCCGGACGGGGCGGTGACGCCCTGCTGCTCGACGTACGCGAACCCCACGAGTGGCAGGCCGGACACGCGCCCGGCGCCGTACACCTGCCCCTGACGGCGCTCGCCGCCGGTGCCGGACTGCCCGCCGAAGCACAGAGCCGGCAGCCCGTCGTCGTGATCTGCCGCTCGGGCAACCGCTCGCAGCGGGCGGCCGAAATGCTGCTCGCCAGGGGCGTGGAGGCCGTCGACGTGATCGGTGGCATGCGGGACTGGGCCATTGCCGGACTGCCGGTGGTGGACGCGCACGGCAGGGACGGGACCGTCGCATGAGTGCTGTGATCCTCGCGCTGATCGCCGGTGCCGTCATCGGTCTGGCCCTCGGCGCGCTCGGGGGCGGCGGCAGTGTGCTGGCCGTGCCCGCCCTGATCTACCTGCTGGGTTTCACCCCGGTCGCGGCGACCACCGCGAGCCTGGTCATCGTCACCGTCACCTCCGCCACGGCGCTGTCCGCGCATGCCCGTGACGGCCAGGTCCGCTGGCGTACGGGGCTGCTGTTCGCAGCCGCGGGAATCGGCCCGGCAATGCTGGGCGGGGCGCTCGCCGGTCGCCTGCCGGCTGCCGCGCTGGCCGTGTCCTTCGCCGTGGTCGCGGCGGTCGCCGCGATACGCATGTTGCGGCACCGCCCGGCGCCGGGGACCGCCGCACCGGTACGGCCCGTCCGGGCGGCGGCCGCAGGCGCCGGGCTCGGCGCGGTCACCGGCGTGCTCGGCGTGGGCGGCGGCTTCCTCGCCGTACCGGCACTGGTCAACGTCCTGGGCATGCGGATGCGGGCGGCGGTGGGCACCAGTCTGCTGGTCATCACCATCAACTCGCTCGCCGCGCTGGCCATGCGCGCCGGAACGGCGAGCGGCCTGAACTGGGCCGTCATCGGACCGTTCGCCGGCGCGGCGATCCTCGGCGCCTGGGACGGCAAACGCCTGTCGGCCAAGCTGCCCGGGGACACCCTGCAGCGCGTGTTCGCCCTCGTCCTGCTCGCGGTGGCCGGCTTCATGCTGGTGGACGCGGTGGCGTGACGGCCGCCCTCACGCCAGTGACAGGAACAGCTTCTCCATCCGTGCGCGCATCGCCTCCGCGTCCTGCCCGTTCTTCCTGCCCGACTCGATGTCCGCCACGCACTGCTGCAGCCCGGTCGCGATGATCGCGAAACCCGCCCGGTCCAGCGCCCGCGAGGCCGCGGCCAGCTGCGTGACGACCTCCTCGCAGTCCCGCCCCTCCTCGATCATCCGGATCACCCCGGAGATCTGCCCCTGCGCCCGGCGCAGCCGGTTCAGCACGGCCTTCAGGGACGTGCCCTCGAGCTCCAGTTCCACGACCACTCCTCTCCCTATACCCCTAGGGGTACTCTACGTCCCGGTTCGGGACGGCGACGACCAGACGACCATCAAGAGACGACAAGGATCACCGCTGTCATGACCAGCTCCCTCTCCCCCATCACGCTCGGCACCGACCAGGCCCGAGAGCGACTCCACGAACTCACCGTCATCGACGTCCGCGCCCCCGGCGAATACGCCTCCGGTCATCTCCCGGGCGCCCTCAACATCCCCCTGGACCACATCCGCCGCGCACTGCCCGAGATCCGGCACGCGGCCGGGCGCGGAGACGTCCTCGTGGTGTGCGCCTCCGGCGCCCGCTCGGAGAACGCCTGCAAACTCCTGGCCGAACAGGGCATCCCGACCGCCACCCTCGCGGGCGGCACCACCGGGTGGGCCGCGCAGGGGCATGACCTGCACCAGCCCGCCGCGTGCGACACCCGGGCCCGCTGGAGCATGGAACGGCAGGTCCGCTTCACCGCCGGAGCGGTGGTGCTCCTGGGGCTGCTCCTCGGCCTGCTCGTGCACCCGGCCTTCCAACTGCTCTCCGCCGGCATCGCGGGCGGCCTCGTCTTCTCCGCCCTCACCGACACCTGCGGTATGGCGGCCATGCTCGGCAAGTTGCCGCACAACCGGCCCCGCGCAGCCGACCTCGACGCCACGCTCGCCGCGCTGCGCGGCCGCTGAGCCGGAGCGACCAGTCCCGTCCGGAAACCGGAGGATCCGATGGGGTTTACCGACGTCCACCCACCGCCGCTCGTCGGCACCGGGCTGAGCAGCAGGGCCTTCGCTGCCGGCCTCATCGGCGGCCCTGGCCACCGTGGGGCCACCGGCAACCGTCTCGTGGAGGACTCATGACCATCGCAGCCGAGGCAAGCGGCGTACGGCTCGGGATGCGCGCCAACCTCGCCCAGTTCGCCCTGCTTGTCGCCGTCAACGCCCTGGTCGGCGGCATGCTCGGCCAGGAACGCATTGTCCTGCCGCTGCTGGCCCGTGACGTCTTCCACCTGACCGCCTACACCGCCGCACTGACTTACATCGTGGCCTTCGGCGCCACCAAGGCGATCACGAACTTCTTCGCCGGCACCCTCTCCGACCGCTATGGCCGCAAACCCGTGCTGGTCGCCGGCTGGCTGGTGGCGCTGCCGGTGCCGGCACTGCTGATCTTCGGGCCGGCCTGGGGCTGGATCGTCCTGGCCAACGTCCTGCTCGGCGTCAACCAGGGCCTGACCTGGTCGACCACCGTCATCATGAAGATCGACCTGGTCGGACCGGAACGGCGCGGCCTGGCCATGGGCTTCAACGAAGCCTCCGGCTACGTCGCGCTGGCCGCCACCGCCATGGCCACCGGCGCCATCGCCGCCCATTGGGGGCTGCGGCCCGGCCCCTTCCTCCTCGGCGCCTCCTACGCCGCCCTCGCCCTGGGCCTGTCCACCCTGGCCGTCCGCGAGACCAGGGGCCACGCCCGCGCCGAGGCCGCCCGCCACCCTGCACCCAAGAACCCCGACCACCACGGCGAGCTGACCACCGGCCAGATCGCCCGGATCACCAGCTTCCATGACAAGGCCCTGTCCGCCGCCAGCCAGGCCGGCATGGTCAACAACCTCAACGACGCCCTCGCCTGGGGCATCTTCCCCCTCCTCTTCGCCGCCCACGGCCTGTCCGTCGCCGCGATCGGCGTCCTTGCCGCCCTCTACCCGGCGGTGTGGGGGCTCGGGCAGCTGTTCACCGGCTGGTGGTCCGACCGGATCGGCCGCAAACACCTGATCACCGCCGGCATGCTGATCCAGGCCGCGGCCATCGCGATGGTGGCAACCGGCACCAGCTTCCCCATCTGGGCCATCGCACTTGTCCTCCTCGGCGTCGGCACCGCCCTGGTCTATCCGACCCTGCTGGCCGCCATCGGTGACGTCGCCCACCCCGCCTGGCGCGCCCGCTCCGTCGGCGTCTACCGCCTCTGGCGCGACGGCGGCTTCGCCGTCGGCGCCCTGCTGGCCGGCGCCCTCGCCGACGCCTACGGGCTGACCGCCGCCATCTGGGCCGTCGCCGCCCTCACCGCCGCCTCGGGCCTGATAGTGGCGGTGCGCATGTACGAAACCCACCCTCAGACCTGAGTGCAGGCAACGGTCCGACAGCATGCATCCGGTGAACCGGCGAAAGCTCCGGCAGTCCTGGATTCGCCCATGAGAAGGCGGTGACCGGGACCATCACATCGCCACCCTGCTGTTTTTCTGCGTCGCCCGGACGAAGTGGCGTACGCCCCTGTGGCTGATCGTCGTCGGCGCGACCGTGGTGCTCTTCGTGGGCTGCTGTTCGTGGCGGCCAACATGACCAAGCTGCTCATCGGCCTGACCGTGTTCACCGTCATGACGACCTGGCAACGCGGCCGCGGCCTCGTCACCGCCGAACGCGCACAACTCGAGGGCCGCCTCCCCGAGTTCATCGACGACCTCCGCTCGGGGAAGGTGTCGACGCTCCGGATCCCGGGAACGGCGTGTTCCTCGACCGCGGCAAGCAGACAGCGCCGCAGAGCCCCAAACCCCCGAGGTGACTCCTTTTGAAGCGGGGCCTGTGCACAACTCGCTGTCTCGCGTTCCCACCCGGTGTCCACGGTGGTGAGCCCGGTTCGTTGCAACCCGTGGCAAACGGGCCCTCACCTGTCAGGGCCCATCTCCGGGCGCGGTGGTCGTCCGGATGATACGCAGCCCCTCATCGGTGGCAGCACAGACCGCGATCGCCGTGATGAGGAATACGCACATCGCCCTCAGCAAGGCCGCCTCGTAATAGGTGTCGGTCACCCAGTGGACGGCCCCGTACGCGGCAGCGAGCCCCGCGGCGGCGGCGAGACCGAGTTGTCCTGCCACCGTGAACAGCTGCGCCGGACCGCCTGAGCTCCGAGCTCCTAGCCCTTCCCGCAGGGCGCGTACGGCGGCCACCAGCAACACGCACCCTCCGCCCGCCGCGGCCAGCAGCGGGCTGCCGAAATTCACCCCGTAGCGCACCGCAAGGGCGGGTATGAGGAACAACGCCAGCGCCCAACGCAGCCCGTTCCCGACGATTGTCACCGCTGCGCCGGCGACCGCACGCCCGGGAAACCTGGACGCGGCCACCCGCACCGCCACGAGCACGGCCGACGCCCCCACGGCCCCCGGCAGCTCGGCCCCCAGCTTCCCCAGGTTGTACAGCAGCGCGGTGTCGTAGACGACCAGCACCAAATACCCCAGGCCCCACAGCGAAACACCGAACAGCACAAGCCGCGACGTGGAAATCGGCAGACGTTCCTCGCGTTCCCGACCTCCGAGCGCAGCGATGAGGGGCGGCGTCACCACTGCTGCGACCAGTCTGATGGCGATGTCCTCGATCGTGTAGGGGTTGCGCAGGTCCCACTCGGCGGCACAGAACACCGCCGTGTAGGAGGCTGCCGCGAGCCGGATCAGCGGCGAGCGGGCCACCCGCCGGTACAGACCGCGGTCCAGCCACCGCAGCACCGTCACGAACGCGAGCAGCACGAACGGCAGCTCCAGGAATGCCTGCACGCGTAGCACCGACGGCGCCAGGATCTCCGGTGCGGGGAAGTGCTCCGCGAGCCACCGAACGAGCGGATTGCCATCGGCCAACGCGAACCAGCCGTCGGGCAGATACCGGGCTATGAACGACGCGTCTCCGCCGTGCATCCGCACGACGTACACGGTGAACAACACCTGGTTCAGGTAGATGAGGAGGACGACGGCGATCAGTGCGCATTCCGGACCGATGACGGCCGCGCGCACGCCGTTCCCTTCAGGGGACGCCTCGGTGCGACGACAAACGGTCCTCGGCATCGCCGTCAAAGATGCTGCGACCGACACCACAACAGAGCCATTGACGAGCACAGACCCGACAGACACGAGAAACCGACCAACCCATCCGTGGAAACCTTGAGCCGGAGCACGCCAGCGGGCCGCGCCAGGGTGAGTGGCGCGGCCCGGGACGTTCGTCGCTTACGCGGTCAGGTACACCGTGCACTTGCCTGCCGCTTGATGGACCAGTGCCTCCACCGTCTGATCCTGGCCGGAGTCGCTCTTGTACCAGCTGTCGCCCGGCGCCGGGCGAGCCCAGCCGAAGCGCTTGGCGAAGACATCGACGTCGGAGGTGTCGGTGTGGGCGTAGGACACCCGGCGCAGTGAGCTTCGGGCAGTGAACCCCGGGACGTCCCCGCAGTCGGCGGAGAAGAACGCGACCAGAGGGTAGGTGTCATCCGACGACAGCGCGGAGTAGCGCAGGTTCCGCATCGAAGGCGGCGTCTTGACACCATGGTGGTGAAACACCTCCGCCGCGCTGACATCCGTGTCCTGGCCCTGGAGCGCCCCCGGGAAGCTCTTGTGCTGTCCCTGGCAGGCCGCCGCGGCCAGGACCACCAACGCGGTCATCGCCACGCCCGCCGAACGCCGGGCCAGGGACCTCTCGCCCGCTGTCCGGCGGGCGTTCCAGTCGCTCATGTCAGCCGCCCAGGTTGTAACTGTAGGAGCCCCAGACGTTGTAGTCCTGGGCCAATCCGTCCGCGTTCAACTGTGCCAGGTCGTTCTGTTCGATCAGGTGGCCAGGGCCTACGTTGCTGCGCGGCTCGCCGCCTGCAACATTGCCCCAGTTGTACCGCTTGAAGACACTCACCGTGATCGTTTCCACCGTCTTCCCGTCAACGGTTGTGGACACGCCGCTCACGTCGTACTGGTAGCCGTTCAACGCGTACCACCAGGTCTCGGGTGCCGAGTTTGCGCAGGTAGAGCACGGTGGCCAGGCCCCCTGTCGGCGTCGGTCAGCTTGTCCTTGGCCCCTGCGCCGCGGGCACGGATGCGTTCGCCTCCTGCGCCCTGGACGACGCCGGAATCCCCTGCCCGGCCGCCACCGAGCCCGCCCGCAACCCGCACCGAGAAGGGCAGCGGTGGGTGCTGAACACCGTACGGCGATCCTCGCCAACCCCCGCTACACCGGTCGGCAGGTCTGGAACCGCCAGCGCACCGACCACGACCTCGTCGACCGCGCCAACACCACTCTTGGCCACCGCGACGTCATGCGCGCTGCCGCGCCGGCGCCGAGAACTGGTCCTGTGTCTCGCGCGGGAGAATCCGCTGCGAGGACACCGCAACGTGCTGCCGCACAGACATATCCGAGGCGCGTCCGCAGATACACGAAGTTAACTTCCCCGACTCGGGCGTGAGACCGGTCCGGCCGACGATCGCAATACCTATCAAGCGACAGGTATCTGTCGACCGATCGGAGGTGCGGCGATGAGCCGGCCCGAACTCCCCCCTGCGCAGGGCCCTGTCGGCGGTGGCACGACCGGCCACGCCCTCTTCGGCTACCAGCAGGAACTCCGCCGCGGCGTAGGCAGCTTCGCGTCGTTCGCCGCGGGGTTCTCCTTCGTGTCGATCCTCACCACCGTCTTCCAGCTGTTCGGCCTGGGCTTCGGTCTCGGCGGCGCGGCGTTCTTCTGGACCTGGCCGCTGGTCTTCGCGGGCCAACTGCTCGTCGCGCTGTGTTTCGCCGAACTGGCCGCGCGCTGGCCCATATCCGGGGCGATCTACCAGTGGTCGAGCCGGCTGGCCGGCACGACGACGGGCTGGTTCGTCGGCTGGATCATGATCATCGGGCAGATACTCACGGTCGCGGCGGCCGCGATCGCGGCACAGGCGGTGCTGCCCGGTATCTGGTCCGGTTTCCAGATCGTCGGCGGGCCGGGTGCCGATCCGTCGGTGGGCTCCCCGACCGGTGCGCAGAACGCGGTCCTGCTGGGATGCGTTCTGCTGGTGATCACGACGGTGGTGAACATCCTGGGAATCCGCCAGATGGCCGCCGCCACCAGCTTCGGCGTCACGGTCGAGATCATCGGCGTGCTGGCGCTGGTGCTGATCCTCTTCTTCCTGCCCGAGCGGGGTCCGCAGGTGGTGGCCCACCCCACCGGCTGGGCCGGCCACGGCGGCTACTTCGGGGCCTTCCTCGCGTCCTCACTGATGGCGGCGTACGTGATGGTCGGCTTCGACTCGGCCGGCGAGCTGGCGGAGGAGACCCACAGCCCGCGCCGAACCACTCCCCGGACCATTCTGCGGGCCTTGACCACCTCGGGTGTCGGCGGCGCCTTGCTGATCCTGTCGGGGCTGATGGCGGCGCGCAGCCTGACCGACGGAAAGCTGGCAGCCGGTGGTCTGTCCTGGGTGCTCACCGACCGGCTCGGCGGGGTTCTGGGCCGCCTGCTGCTGTGCTGCGTGGCGGTCGCGGTGTTCGCGTGCACCCTGGCCGTGCAGACCTCCGGGGCGCGGATGATGTACTCCATGGCGCGCGAAGGCGCCCTGCCCTTCCACCGGCACCTCGGCAAGGTCTCGGCCCGCACCGGTACGCCGATCATCACGTCGATCGTGGTGGGCGTCGGCGCCGCGATCGCACTCGTGGTCAACATCCGCCAGTCGGCCATCTTCACCGCCCTGTCCAGCCTCTGCATCGCCCTGCTGTACCTGGCCTATCTGGGCGTGACGGTGCCCCTGCTGGTCACCCGGATCCGGCGAAGGGGCAGCGGGGGGCTGCCGGCGGGCGTCGACGAGACCGGCCGGCCCCTGTTCTCGCTGGGCCGGTGGGGAGTGGCGGTCAACGCGCTCGCCGTGCTCTACCAGGCCGGCATGACGGTCAACCTGATCTGGCCCCGTGCGGAGATCTACGACCTCACCGGCGACACCTGGTGGCTGCGGTGGAGCGCCCCGCTGTTCATCGGGCTCAGCCTCGCCGCCGGTGCCGGTTACTTCCTCGCCCGCCGGCTGCACCGCCGTATCGAGCTGAGGCACGTACCGCACACGCACATCGAGCCGCCCCTGGACACGCAGGCCGTCGCGGAGCCCGCCTGAGGGCCCGTGTGACGCGAGGGGACGCATCGATGACGTACCGACGAAGCGACGACGGGACATCCATGACCACCACCGAGAGCCCGACGGCCGTACCGCAGCACGGCCGCTACGCGACCGGGCAGGCTCCCGCCCGCGCCCGTGATCTGCACCTGACCGACAGCGTCCGAAGCGCCCGCGACGACGCCCGCGCCCAGGGCGGGCAGGCCGGCGCGTGGATGCCGTACCTTCCGGCGTCGGACAGCCCGTACTGCCCGCCGGGTGTGGACCCGGCCGCCCTGGTGTGGGCGGAGACGGTGGCGCCCGGCGGCTACACGCACAAGATCCTTGCTCGCGGTACGCGGCTGCGCTTCGACGACCCGAGCGGTGACGCCTGCGCCCACCTGCTGCTCTTCAACGCCCTGGAGCCGGTGGAGCGGCTGAACGTCGCCGACACCCAGAAGGTGCCGTGGCAGGCGTATCCGGGCCAGGACCATCCGCTGCTCTCCGGGGACGGCCGGGTCCTGGCCGTGGTCAGCGGTGACTCCTCCGGGCGGCACGACGCCTTCTGCGGCACCACCACCGACGCCTGGAACGAGCGCAAGTACGGTGACGCCCGCCCTGAGGGGCCGTCGCCGTCCGGCCGCGGGCTCTTCCTCAAGGCGGCCGCCAAGCACGGTCTGACCCGGCGCGACCTGCCACCCAGCCTGTCCTTCTTCCAGGGCGTACGCGTCGAAGGGGACGGCACCCTGACCTGGCAGGGCAGCGCAGGGGCGGGCACACATGTCGAACTCGTCGCGGAGATGCCCCTGCTGGTGCTGGTCGCGAATGTCGCCCACCCACTGGATCCTCGTCCCGGCTATGTGGTCGGCCCACTGCGGGTGCACGCCTGGCGTGGTGCCCCGACCGGCCCCGGCGAGCCGCGGTTCACGGCGACTCCGGAATTGCACCGGGCGTACCTCAACACCGTCGACTACTGCGAAGCCCGGGGGCTGTGACATGGCGACCACACGGACCGAGACCACGCCCGTCAACTACCGAACCGCCGCCGGCGGCACAGTCGCCTCCACCGTCCCCGTGGGCGCCGTGTACGCGGAGGGCTCCCCCCTGGACTGGGGTGCGAGCCTGGTCGAGGGCGAAGTCGTCCTGGACGAGACGGTGGCCCCCAACGCGCCCTGGTCGGCGGTGGTGCGGACGGGGCACGTCCTGACGATCGTCGACGTCGGCGGCAACCAGTCGGCCGACTGTCTGATCTACAGCGCCGACGATCCCGAGGAGCGCTACAGCGTCCCCGACACCCTGGCCTGGCAGGGCAACGCCTATGTGCGCACCGGCACCGTGCTGCGCAGCAACGAGGGCCGCCCGTTGATGACCGTCGTCGCCAACGAGGTCGACCGCCAGGACACCATCGGCGGCGCGTGCGGCAAGGAGTCCAACACCCTGCGCTACGGCCATCATGTGATGTTCCAGCACGGCTGCCGTGAGAACTTCCTCACCGAGGCCGGGCGGCGTGGCCTCGGGGTGCGGGACATCGTCTCCAACCTCAACTGGTTCATGAACGTGCCCGTCGAGGCGGACGGCGCGCTGGGCATCGTGGACGGCATGTCGGCGCCGGGCCGCCGGGTCGCGGTGCGCGCCGAGACGGACGTGCTGGTGATGGTGTCCAACTGCCCGCAGATGAACAACCCGTGCAACGACTTCAACCCCACCCCGCTGCGGATGATCGTCGTGGAGCCGGCACCGGACGACGTCGACGCACGGTCCGCGGACGCCGCTCGCACCGCGAAGGAGGGCGCGTGATCCGCCCCACCGCCGTTCTCGTCGCCAACCGCGGTGAGATAGCCCGCCGTGTGATCCGCACCGCCAGGAGGATGGGTCTGGGCACCGTCGCCGTCTTCTCCGACGCCGACCGGGCCGCCCCGCACGTCCGCGAGGCCGATCACGCGGTCCGCCTCGGTCCGGCGCCCGCCCGCGCGTCGTATCTGCGCGGGGAGGCGATCATCGAGGCCGCCCTCGCCCATGGCGCGGGCATCATCCACCCCGGCTACGGCTTCCTCTCCGAGAACACCGTCTTCGCCCGTGCCGTGGAGGAGGCCGGTCTGCGTTTCGCGGGACCGACCGCCGACCAGATCACGGCCTTCGGTGAGAAGCACACCGCGCGCGCCCTGGCCAAGGCCGCCGGAGTGCCGCTGCTGGCCGGGACGGAGTTGCTCGCGAGCGCCGAGGAGGCCGTCACCGCGGCCTTCTCCATCGGGCTGCCCGTGATGGTCAAGGCCACCGGCGGTGGCGGCGGCATCGGCATGCAGGCCTGCGCCACCGCCGACGAGGTACGCGGGGCCTTCGCGCGCGTCGCGGCGCTCGCGGAGTCCAACTTCGGGTCCGCCGGGGTGTTCCTGGAGCGCCTCGTGCGCCCCGCCCGCCATGTCGAGGTGCAGGTCTTCGGCGACGGCACCGGCCGGATCGCCGTCCTCGGCGACCGGGACTGCTCGTTGCAGCGCCGCAACCAGAAGGTGATCGAGGAGGCCCCGGCCCCGGCCCTGCCTGCTCATGTGCGGGCACTGCTGCACGACTCCTCGCGCCGGCTGCTCGCCTCGGTCGGCTACCGGGGCGCGGGGACCGTGGAGTTCGTCTACGACCCCGTGCGCGAGGAGGCCGCCTTCCTGGAGGTCAACACCCGCCTCCAGGTCGAGCACCCGGTGACCGAGGAGGCGTACGGTGTCGACCTCGTCGAACTGATGCTCGCCCTGGCCCGCGACGGCTGGGTCGAGGACGCGGTGTTCGAGCGGGAGTGGACGCCCGCCGGGCATGCCGTGGAGGCCCGCGTCTACGCCGAGGACCCCGGCAAGGACTCGCTGCCGTCCCCGGGCCTGATCACCCGGGCGGTCTTCCCCGGCCAGGGCGCCGACACCATGCCCGGCGTGCGCGTCGACGGCTTCGCCGAAACGGGGCTGGAGGTCTCGCCGTACTACGACCCCATGCTCGCCAAGGTGATCGCGAAGGGTCCCACCCGGGAGGCCGCGTTCGACGTGCTCGGCCGGGCCCTGGCCGCGAGCCGGGTCGACGGCATCGTCACCAACCTGGGCCTGCTGCGCGAGCTGACCTCGCGGGGCGAGGTGCGCGAGGCCGTGCACAGCACCAGCACGCTCGCCACCACCGTCGACCCCGATCCGCGCATCGACGTCCTGGTGCCGGGCGCGATGACCACCGTCCAGGACCTCCCGGGCCGGCTCGGCCACTGGCACGTGGGCGTGCCGCCGAGCGGCCCCTTCGACGCCGTCTCCTTCGCCGAGGCCAACCTGGCCGTCGGCAACCCGGCGCAGGCCCCTGGCCTGGAGGTCACCGCGGGCGGGCTGAGTCTGCGCTTCTCGGCCGACACCGTGGTCGCCGTCACCGGCGCTCCCGTCCCGGTCACGGTCGACGGCAGCCCGGTAGCCCTGTGGGAGCCGGTCACGGTCGCGGCCGGCGCCACCCTGGTGCTCGGTGCCTGCCGGGGGCCGGGACTGCGCAGCTACGTGGCCGTCCGGGGCGGCATCGACGTACCCGAGTACCTGGGCAGCGCCTCCACGTTCACCCTCGGCGGCTTCGGCGGGCACGCCGGTCGGGCGCTGCGCGCCGGAGACGTACTGCGGCCCGGAACTTCGCCGACCGCCGGCGGCGGCCCCACCCCGACCGAGCGCCGGCCGGCGATCACCTCGCACTGGCAGATCGGTGTCACCGAAGGACCGCACGCGGCGCCCGAGTTCTTCACCCGCGAGGACATCGACACCCTCTACGCCACGGACTACAAGGTCCACCACAACTCGGCCCGCACCGGCGTCCGCCTGATCGGTCCCAAGCCGCGGTGGGCGCGCCAGGACGGCGGTGAGGCCGGGCTGCACCCCTCCAACATCCACGACACTCCGTACGCGGTGGGTGCCCTGGACTTCACCGGCGACACGCCGATCATCCTGGGCCCCGACGGGCCGTCCCTCGGCGGGTTCGTCTGCCCCGCGGTGGTCGCCAGCGGCGAACTGTGGAAGCTCGGCCAGCTCCGCCCCGGCGACACCGTCCGCTTCGTGCCGGTCAGGGAAGCCGAGGCGGCCGCCCTGGATGCCCGCCGCTCCTCCCCCACGCTGATCAGCACGGGCGGAGACGGCGACGACGGCGTTCTCGGGCGCCTGGAGGCCACCGATGCCCGCCCCGCCGTCACCTACCGCCGGGACGGCGACGACAACGTCCTGGTCGAGTACGGCCCCATGGTGCTCGACCTCGGCCTGAGGATGCGCGTCCACGCCCTGCAGGAGACCCTCGCCGCGCACGCGCCCGACGGCGTCCTCGACGTCACCCCGGGCATCCGCTCCCTCCAGATCCACACCGACGCCCGCCGGCTGAAGGCCCGTGATCTCACCGCCCTGCTGCGCGAGCTGGAGGACGAGGTCCCGCCCAGCGACGAACTGGTGGTCCCCTCCCGCACGGTGCGGCTGCCGCTCAGCTGGGACGACCCGGCGACCCGGCTCGCCATCGAGCGGTACATGGCCGGGGTCCGCGACGACGCCCCGTGGTGCCCGTGGAACATCGAGTTCATCCGCCGGGTCAACGGCCTTGGGACCGCCGACGACGTCTACCGCACCGTTTTCGACGCCTCCTACCTGGTGCTCGGCCTCGGCGACGTCTATCTCGGCGCCCCCGTCGCCACCCCGCTCGACCCGCGGCACCGCCTGGTGACCACCAAGTACAACCCGGCCCGCACCTGGACCGCGGAGAACTCCGTCGGCATCGGCGGCGCCTACCTGTGCATCTACGGCATGGAAGGCCCCGGCGGCTACCAGTTCGTCGGCCGCACCGTGCAGATCTGGAACCGGTTCCGCAAGGGCGGCCTGTTCCAGGACTCGCCGTGGGCGCTGCGCTTCTTCGACCGCATCGAGTGGTATCCCGTCACCGCGGAGGAACTGCTCGAACTGCGGGCCGAGACCGACGCCGGGCGCGGTGACTTCCCGACCGAGGAGGGCACCTTCTCCATCGCCGAGTACAACGCCTTCCTGACCGCGGAGGCCGACTCGATCGCCGCGTTCCGCCGGCGGCAGAGCACCGCCTTCGAGGCCGAGAAGCAACGCTGGCGAGCCGCCGGAGAGTTCGACCGTGACGACGATCCCGAACCCGTGACCGCCACTGCTGCCGTCACCCTGCCGGACGGGGCGGTCCCGGTCACCGCGCCGTACACCGCCACCGTCTGGCAGATCGCCGCCGAGCCGGGCGGCACCATCGCGAGCGGCGATGCGATCCTCTCCCTGGAGGCGATGAAAATGGAGTCCACCGTGAACGCCCCCGCCGCCGGGACCCTGCTGGAGATCTACGTCAAGCCCGGTGAGCAGGTCGCCCCCGGCCAGATCCTCGCGGCGGTGCGGGCATGAACGCCATGGCACCGGCCGCCCGCGTCCAGGCCGCCTACGACCGCATCGAGGGCGCCGGCCGGCCCGAGATCTGGATCAGCCTCAGGCCGCGCGAGGAGGTGCTCGCCGAGGCGGCCGGCATCGACCCGGCGCTGCCGCTGGCCGGCCTGGTGGTGGCCGTCAAGGACAACATCGACGTGGCCGGCCTCCCCACCACCGCGGGCGCCCCGTCGTACGCCTACGAGCCGCGGGCCGACGCGCCCGCCGTGGCACGGCTGCGCGCGGCCGGCGCGGTGGTGCTCGGCAAGACCAACCTGGACCAGTTCGCCACCGGCCTGGTCGGCACCCGCAGCCCCTACGGCGCGGTGCGCAACGCCTGGGACGCGGCCCGTATCTCCGGCGGGTCGTCCTCCGGATCCGCCGTCGCGGTGGCGCTGGGCATCGCCGACATCGCGCTCGGCACCGACACGGCCGGCTCCGGGCGGGTGCCCGCCGCCCTCAACGGGATCGTCGGCGTCAAGCCCACCAAGGGCCTGGTGCCCGTGACCGGGGTGGTCCCCGCCTGCTACACCCTCGACTGCGTGACCGTCTTCGCCCGCGACCTGCAACTCGCCCGCACCGCCGCGGAGTTCGTCGAAGGCGCCGATCCGGCCGATCCGCTCTCCCGCACCGGCACCCAGCTTCCGCCGCCCCCCGCGCGCCCGCGGATCGCCGTACCGGCCGGGGAGCATCTGAACGGCATGGCCGACGGCTGGCGCGAAGCCTTCGACGCCGCCGTCGCCCGCATGGCGAGCACCGGGGCGAAGATCGTCGAAACCGACGTCACCCCGCTGCTTCAGGCCGCGGAACTGCTGTACGGCGGCGCGTTCGTCGCCGAGCGGTACGCCGCCGTGGGCGCGCATCTGGAGAAGCACCGCGACCTGATCGGGGCGGGCCTCGATCCGACCGTCGCCGCCATCGTGCTGGCAGGCCGGGAGAAGACCGCCGCCGACTGGGCCGCCGACGCCGCCAGGCTCGCCGCGCTCGGCGCCGCCGGACGCGCGGTGCTCGACGGCTGTACGGCTCTCCTGACGCCGACCACCACCTGGCATCCCACCCTCGACGAGGTGGCGGCCGACCCGGTCGGCGCCAACGCCCGGTTGGGACGGTTCACCAACTTCGCCAACCTGCTGGACTGCGCCTCGCTCGCCGTTCCCGCCGGGTTCGTGGACGGCCTGCCGTTCGGTGTGATGTTCACCGGACCGGCCTTCTCCGACCGCGCCCTGGCCGCGCTGGCCGAGCGGTTCGCCAACCCCGGGCTCGACCTGTTCGTGGTCGGCGCCCACCTCACCGGTCAGCCCCTCAATGCCCAGTTGGTGCAGGCAGGCGCCACATTGGTCGGCCCGGCCCGCACCGCAGACGGCTACCGGCTGTACGCCCTGGCCACCGAGGTGCCCAAGCCCGGCCTGCTCCGGGTCACCGAGGGCGGGCGGGACGCCGGCGCCGGGGCGGGGCACGCCACGGCGTCAGGCGGCGACGTGGGCATGGGAATCGAAGGCGAGATCTGGCGACTGTCGGCTTCCGGGTTCGGGGCGTTGACCGCCGCCGTGCCCGCGCCGATGACCATCGGCACCGTCGAACTGGCCGACGGGCGGCAGGTCTGCGGCTTCCTCGTCGAGCCGTACGCCGTCGAGGGCACGCGCGACATCACCCGCTTCGGTGGCTGGCGGGCGTACACGGCGTCCGCGTGACCGGAGGCCGCGGGGCGGACACCTGGTGGCAGGATGGGACCATGACGACGACGCGTCCCCGTCAAGGCAGGCCCCGGCACACGCCGCCGTCCGACCCCGGCACCTCCGCCCGGGAACAGATCCTCGACGCCGCCGGGGAGCTCTTCGTCGACCATGGGATCACCAGCACCAGCACCCGCATGATCGCCGAGCGGGTCGGCATCAGGCAGGCCTCGCTGTACTACCACTTCGCCACCAAGGAGGAGATCCTCGCCGAGCTGCTGGCTACGTCCGTGCGGCCCAGTCTGCAGATGGTGGACCGGATCCGGGCCCTGGTGCCCGAGCATGCGGATGCGGCCGCCGCACTCTACGCCGTGGCCGCCATGGACGTACGCACCCTCTCCCGCACTCCGTTCAACATCGGCACGCTCTATCTGCTGCCGGAAGTGCGGGCCGAGCGGTTCGACGCCTTCCGGGCCGAGCGGGGCCGTCTGCAGTCGAGCTACGGCACGCTGGGCGCCCTGGCGGCGAGCGAGGACGTCGCGCGCGGCCTGCCCGCCGAGCGGCTCGGCGAACTACTGATCCAGCTGGTGGAGGTCGTCATCCAGATACGGCGCTCCCGCGAGCCGGATGCGGCTGACACCGAAGCCATCGCGTCGTCGTGCCTGCGCCTGTGCGGGCTCGGGGAGCCGGCGGTGGCCGCCGCCCGGGAGGAGGGCCGAAGGCTGCTGAGCAGCCTCGACTGACCGGCGGGCCCACCGCACACCCTCCAGCGCCGCCAGGCAGCGGCTCAGCCTTCACCGGGCCCTCGGTGTCTGTCTGCCTGCGCGTCCGCGGCGGCACGCGTGGGGTGATGCGGGGGCGGCCGTCGTCATGTCCGGCCAAACCACCATCCACGGGCCCCTGGACAACACCCCGAGACCCGTCGGCTTCAGGGCCTAGTATCCGGTCCGACGAGGTTGCGCGGAGCAGACGGAGGGACGCCCGGACCATGTGGGAGCACGAGAGCGGGAGCGTGGAGGGGCACGAGGGTTCCGCCCGCGGCGCCTTGGCGGACGGGATCCGCTTCACCTTCCGGGCCGGCGCGGTGTTGTTCGACGGAGACGAGCATGCGGACGAAGGAGGGCAGCCCGAGGTTCGCGACCCGCGGATCGACCACCTCAATCCGCTGTGCGCGTGCGGATGGCGCGGCGACAACGTGCCAGTGCCCGGCAGCCTCGAGCCCACGACCGGGGACGGGCACAGCGGCTGGACCGTGCCCGAGGATGCCGCCGCACCGGTCCGTCAACTGTGGCAGCAGCACGTCACGGCCGTGCGCGGCGCAGCCGTACCGGCATGGCACACGATCCGCTGGGCGGAGCAGAACCTCGCCCTTCGAGAAGTGACCGCGCAGCAGCCGATCGCCGCGCTGCGACTGCTCCGCAAGATAATGTCGGATGCGGAGGCGCACCAGCTGGCCGCCGTCAGGTGGGCTTGCGAGTGGGGGGTGCCCTGGACAGACCTCGCCGCCCAGCTGGGACTCGACGAGGATGGCGTACGGGACCTGCACGCTCGGGCTGTCAACGGCTTCTGACTCTGGCGACGTGTCAATCCCCTCATGTGTGAGGACCTTTCTCGGTGGGCCGCCAGCAACTCCCGCGCCAGTAAGGTGTAGTTGGCGAGGGCGTGGTGCGCGGCTGCCGAATATTTCGCCCGGTCCAGGAGTTCGTGGCGGCAGGCCTGGACCCGGCGCTCCATGAGAGTTCGCGAGTGCAAGGGTGATATCGAGACCCCGAAGTGGTCGGGGCGCAGGCTCAGTCGGCCGCCGCGACTGCGTCCCTGATGAGTCGGTGAGCGGCCGCGTCGGTACGGGCGACGTCATGGGTCACCAAGCGGTCCTGACACAGACCGCGCAGGCCGGAGACGAGGAGCGTGGCCGCTGTCCGCGCCTGCTGCGGCGGGTGCCCCAGCCGCACGTAAGCCGCGGCGATGGGGCCGATCATGACCTCCACGGTCTCGGCGGCGATGTCGCCGTACTGCCCGGGATCGGTCGCGGCCAGGCTGAGCAGTTGCAGCAGCATGCGGACCGGCCCGGACTGCTCCCCGACGGTCATCGCCTCCCACAGGGTATGAGCCGCCTTGCGCAGCCCCGCGCTGTCGCGGACGTCGTCGAACATCGCGTGCGCATCGGGACGGCTGGCGGCCAGCGCCTGGGCCAGCAGGTTCTCACGGCTGCCGAAGTAGTACAGAAGCATGCGCTTGGTGGTGCCGATCGACTCGGCGAGCGGACTCAGCGACATCTGCGCGACGCCGTGCTGCTGGAGGTGGTGCACCACCTGCTTCAGCAGCTCGGCGCGCTTCTCGGTGTTGACGGGGCGAGGCACTCTTTGACTGTACCGACCGGTACGCGTAAGGTCCAGGAAGACGTAGATGTGCCGATCGGTACGTTAATCGAGTGGCGCCATGGCGACGGTCAGGCGCGGCACAGCCGAGAGGGGCGCCGATGAAACTGGTTGGACCGCGAACAGTGAAGGACCACCGGTACCGGAGAGGCGGCCACGGGGTGACCGGGCATACGGTCGGCCGTGTGCCCCGCGGGCTCTGCGGCACGGCCCGCCGTGGCGGCCAAGGGGTGGTCCTGTGAAACACCGGATCGAGCGCCCCCGGGGCATATCCGTGGCCAGAGTCCTCGTCGAGACCCTCACGATCCCGGCAGTGCTCTTCCTCGGCCTGCTCTTCTGCTTCCCCATGGCCTTTCACCAGCCCCAGCCCCAGCACGCCAAGATCGTGATCGCCGATCCCGCGGTGGAACGCACCGTCGACACCGCCCTGCAGCGGCAGCATCCCGGCGGGTTCGACGTCACCGCCGTCACAGACGCCCGGGAAGCCCGCCGGGCGGTGCTGGACCGGGACGCCGTGGCCGGCTTCGCCACCAAGGGCAGACATGCCGTGCTGTACGTGGCCGGGGCCAACGGCGCGTCCCTCGATCAGGCGCTGACCAAGGGCTTCACCCAGCTCGCGGCGCACAACCACCAGAAGCTCACCGCCACGGACGTAGCCCCCACCGTCAGCAAGGACGGGTCCGGCGCGACCCTGGTCTACTTCGGGATCGCCTGGAACGTCCCCGGCTACATACTCGCCACGACCCTGCTGCGGGCGGTGACCTTCAACCGGCGCACGAAGCTGATCACGATCGCGGGCGTCGCCGCCCTCTTCAGCGCCGTGGGTTTCCTCGTCGGGGTGGGACTGGGCTTCTTCCCCAACGACCCCGCGGCCCTGGCGATCGCCTTCCTGCTCACCACGGCCGTGGCCACGTTCTCCCTCGGCATGGCGCCCTTCGTCAAGCGCTTCTTCCCGCTGGCGGGTCTGGGCCTGTACGTCGTGCTGAGCGTCCCCTCCAGCGGCCTGGTCCCCGTCCAGCTGCTGCCGGGGTTCTTCCAGGACCTGCACGCCGTCATGCCGCTGGGCAACGCGGTCGACGGCCTGCGGGGAGTCCTGTACTTCGACCATGTGGGAGTGCTGAAGCCGGTCCTCGTGCTGTGCGCGTGGATCACCGCGGGACTGGCGCTGCTGGGCCTGGACGCGTGGCGGCACCACCGCATGGCCGTACGACGGGGAGCGGAGGACGAGCAGCAGGACATTCCCGAACCGCCGGTGGAGGACCCCTCCGTGGAGGCGCCCGCACCCACGGCACTACCGGTCCACCCGCACCACTTCGGCGAGCCGTTGCCGATGCTGGAGGGCACCGTCCGCGACGGCGAACAGCAGCCCGTCCGCCATGCCGCGGTGACCGTCATGGACACCGGCGGCCGGCAGTTGGTGCGGACCACGACGAACGCACGGGGCGAGTACGCCGTGACCGGTCTGCCCGAGGGATACATCAGCGTCGTCGTCTCGCACCCGGGCCGAGACCCCCTCGTCCACCAGAAACTGCTGCAGTCCGGTGTGGCCGTCCGGGCCGACTTCACCCTGCACGACCGGCGCGACGGGACGTCCGTCCGCGCGGGCGCTCAACGTCTCGATCTCGGACACGCGAGACACGGCTCCTGAGACCACACGGATGGCGCCGGCCGGGGCCGACGTGGTTGATGCGCCCTGCTCGATGCACACCGAGACGATCTTGGTTTCCCGGGAAGTCGCCGCCACCGCACGGCAGGGCTGATGCGTTCTCAGCCAGCGAGATGATCTGATCGCGTGTGTACGCGTCGCTGCGGACGGTTCGCCCGGTTCGCCATTGAGCGGTGTGCATCGTGAAGTCGCAGGTCACGGGTCTGGTGTGAAGGGCGAGTCGGGTATTCGTGGCGGTCGGCGGCCGATGACCATGGTGTAGATCATCGGGCAGGTCCGGCTCTGGCGGGATGCCGGGTTCGGCTGCGCCCACGACCGGCCCCCGCCTACGATCCGTCAGCAGGTCGGCACGCCGTGAGAACGCGGGAGGGGGCGGAGGATGCAGGAGCGGCAGCGGATCACCGCCCGCCGGAGCGAACTGGACGCTCTCGCCGAAAAGTTGGGCAAGCAACTCCAGGAGGCAGGTCGAGCGGCACGAACGGGCGATCGCGGAGCGGAGTGTTGAACCGCCTGGCCGAGCAGGCCCGGGCCGACGCCGGGCTGTCGCTCCGGCATCGGCGAAGGTGGCCGGGCGGGCAGTCCTGCTCATCCCGCACCGCGGCGACACGGCCGACGAGGGCGGGCTGCCCGGCGACTACCGCAAGATCCTGGCGATCGTGCGGGAGGCGGACGGCCCGGTGCAGGTCAGGGCGGTCGGCGAGCAGCTGGGGCTGGACGCCTCGGTACACGGCAAGCTGGAACCTTTGCGGGCGAAGATGACCAAGCTCGCCGCCCGGGGCTGGCTGCACAAGCGGGGCGACGGGCGGTTCACGGCACGTCCGTAGGCGCGCGGGGCGGGCCCGTAACTGACGGGCCCCCGACGGCAATGGGGATCGCCCTCCTGCTAGAGCACTAACGGCCGCTGAAGAAGTCGGTGAGGGCGGCGGCGACGGCCTCGGGCTGCTCCTCGGGGATGTAGTGACCGGCGTCGGGCACGATGACGCCGGTCACGTTCTCGGCCCACGGGCTGATGGAGGCCGCCATATCCGGGATCGAGCCGTGGCTGCTGGAGATTCCGAGGACGGGCGCGGTCAGTCGCCGTTGCTCGAGTGCCGCGCGGTTCTTGCGCGCGGACTCGGCGGCGTCGCGGTAGTAGGCGAGGCCGGCGCGCAGGCCGCCATCGACGGCGAGGGCCGCGCCGTAGTGGTCGAGCTCTGCTTCCTCGAACGCGTCGGGCGCGAGGGACTTGGTCTTCAGGAACCAGCGGATGTACTCCCGCTCGCGGCCGGCTATCAGCGTCTCGGGAAGATCGGGCACCACGTGGAACGCGAAGTGCCAGGTCTTGAACGCCAGAGTCGGGTCGAGGGGGATCGCTTCCGGCATGGTGATACCGGGAATTCCGGCGTCGAGCAGCGCGACCCCGTGCAGTCGGCTCTCGTAGTTCAGGGCGAGGGAGAAGGCGACCCAGGCGCCGATGTCGTGCCCGGCGAGCCAGTAGTCCCGCACGCCGAGAGCGTTCACGGCGGCCTGGATGTGCGCGGCGACCGTGTGCGTGTCGTAGCTGAGCTCCGGATGCTCGGAATTGCCTTGGCCCGGCCGGTCGATCGCTATGACCCGGAACCGATCGGCGAGAGCAGGCATGACCTTTCGCCAGGCCCACCACGTTTGCGGGAACCCGGTGAGCAGGACGACGGCCGGTCCGTCCGGCCGACCGCCTTCGACGGCGTGCAGGCGGACGCCGTCGGCGTCGACCCAGCGGTGCGTGAATCCGGCCAGGTCATGCAGGGGCAGGGCGGGGACGGGGTTGGTCATGGGAATCCTCCATCGAGGCGGGTGGACCGTGATTCGACGCTAGCACATCTTGAACTGGTCAGTTCAAGATGGGAGGATGGGCCGCATGGCAGGCAAGAAGCAGTTCGACATGGACACGGTGCTCGACGCCGCGATGATCCAGTTCTGGCGCTCCGGCTACGCCGACACCTCGCTCGACGACCTGTCCCGGGCGACCGGCCTGAACCGCAGCTCCATCTACTCCTCGCTCGGCGACAAGGACGCGCTCTTCCTTCGCTGCCTGGATCGCTACGCCACGCGCTACGGCGACAAGTTCGACGCCGCCCTCTCGTGCGCGGCCGAGGACCCCGTCGCCGCCGTCCGTGCGTTCTTCGATGTCACCCTGCGGCGCATCGCCGACCCCGCCGTGCCCGACGGATGCCTGATGGCCCAGTCGGTCATGGCGAGTCCGGCGCTGAGCCCGAGCGTCGCAGAGCATGTCAAAGAGTTGTTCGGCCTCCAGCGCCCGCGCCTGCGCACCGCGCTGAAGGCCGGCGGAATGTCCGACGAGAACGCCGAGGACTTCGCCGTACACATAGCGGCCGTGAACCAGTCTCTCGCGGTGATGGGTAGGGCCGGGTCGAGCCCGGAGCAACTCCGGGCGATCGTCGGGGTGACCGTCGACGCGCTCGCGCGGGCGCTGAGACCGGTCGGATAGCTGGCATATCAATTTTCTGTCTGAGAGTCATAGGCGCTTCTCAATGTTCGGAGGGGCAAGACAGATGGCTGATGCAGCCGGCGTCAACCTTGGCGGGTTGGAGGAGTCGTCCCTCTGGGAGTGACGGAAATACGCATCACGGAGCCCTGCACGGCGGTGACCTGCGCCGACGTGCAGGGCTCCGTCGTGCCACCGTGTTGCCCGTTGGCCGGCGATTGTCGTCCGGTGCCCACGCGCCGATACCGGACAACCGTGAGCCCGCTAGAAAAGTCCGTGTCGGGGCCACGCCCACCGCACGGCCGGCGGATGCGACGGAAACCATCGCTGTCTTTGCTGGACGTATGCGGAAAACGAGAATGCCGGGATCGGCAGCGGCCCGGGCTGGAGCGAAACACATGTCTGACAAGAATCACGCCACGGTGGCGGTCACCGGGGTGACCGGTGCGCTCGGCAGCCGGATCGCGGCCCGACTCGCCGGCCACGGCGTCCCGCAACTCCTCGGCGGACGTAGTCCCGACCGCGTGCCCGAACTGCCAGGCGCCCGGCGACGCGGTCCGGCCGCCTACGCCGACGCCGCCGACATGCGCAGGGCGCTCGATGGCGCGTCGACCCTCATCCTGGTCTCCGGACACCGTACGGGTCGTCGGCTGGAAGAACACGCCACTGCGGTCGAGGCCGCGATCGCGGTCGGCGTGGGCCGGGTCCTGTATGTGTCCCTCGTCAGCGCCACACAGTGCTCCGGGCGGGCTTCTACACGTCGACGCCTGCGGCCCTCGCCAACGAGCAATTTGTCGTGAGCGGGTCCTGCGACGACTGGCCGGGCCGCCTTCGTCACCCATGAGGACGGCGATGGCGACTGGGCATGAGCGGGGAACAGATCGAGACCTGGATCTCGTGGTATCAGGCGATCGAGAGGGGCGAGGTTTCCGTGGTCACCGACGTGGTGCCTCGACTCACCGGCCAACCGGCGATCCCGTTCTCGAACGCAGCCTGGTGGCCCGCGCCGAACACCGCCCGGGGTACCGCTGAGTTGAGACGGAAGCGAAGCTAAGACGGTGCCCCGTGTGGTGAGGCGGTCGTTCGGCGGTGCATGGGGCGGGAGTCCACGGTCGAAGGTGCGGCCTCAGGATGGCCGCCAACCAGTCCCTGCGGCACGTAAAAAGCAGGGGCGAATACGGCGTACACCCAATGCGGCCCCTCGGGAAGGCCCGGCCGAGCCTCGGGAGCGATGTCCATCAGTGCGTGCAGCCATGCTGCAGTACGAGAACAAGGCTGACACCGAGGACAAGTGCGATCACTCCCAGGACCATCACTTTCGTCTGATCGCTCATCTGCGGCCGTTCCTTCGTGCGGAGGGCTCGGTTCCTACCGGCGACTCGGAGTCCTTGACGGCCCGGACAGCGAGCCGGCCGTCGCCCGCACTCCAGGCCCGCAAGACCTGCCGGACACACCCGACATCCGCGCGGGCGAGAGGAATGTGGCCACTGGTTTTCTGCCTGGCCAGAATGGCACGGCAAGGAACGGAGGCGCATCACATGATCTGGTGATCGGTCCGGCCGTTCCCTCCCCTGTTGCGAGTAACTCCTCCTTACCGCCCTGGGTCGATCTTTCTGCGGTCAAGCCCGAAAGGGACGCCCTGAAGAAGGGCGGCGGGTCGCACGCCGACCAATCACTCGATCGTGCGATGTTCCCCGCCCTTTTCCGATCCATAGTGATTCCTGTCAGCGATCGATAACACAAGGGGAAATGATCATGGAAAAGCTCGCACATCGCATCGGGATCGCGACTGCTTCCCTTGCAGTCGCCACAGGTGCTCTCTTCGCTGTCGGCGGTTCCGCGAGTGCGGCCGCTTTTCCGGCAGACACGCCCACTCCCACCCAATCAAATGTGGTTGCGGGGACGGGAGCCACCGGCTGGAACCACGGCGGGTACGGCGGAGTCGGGAGTGAGAGCTACCGCCACCACGGGAACCCCTCGGACGGGCACTGCGGCCGCTACGCCTACGACCGCTTCGACCGGTTCTACCCCTGGGTCTGGGACCAGCTCACGGAGCTCGGAGACGTCAACTGACCCTGAGCGTCCGTCAACGCGAACTCCTCGCCCCAGCTGCCACACCAACGCCTGCCCCGTCGGACTCGCCACCCAGGACCCGTGCCGCGCCAGGGCATTGAACGTCCACGAAACTCACAAGTCGGGGGTGTTTTGCACGATGAGCAGCACTGACAGTGCCCTGAGCTCTACGCCAGCTGGGTCCCCACCTTCCTCGTCTTGTCACACGCGCATCCCGGAGTGCGCCACCACCGATCTCGACTCTCCGAAGTATGAGGCAGGCCAAACATTCACCGATGGGCTGGAGCCCTGGCTTTCAGCGTGGCTGGCAGTCGGCCAGGAGAATCGCTGACAGAAAATGCTATTCCCCCATCCCCTCGTTGAAGCTGATGAGCCGACAAT
Source organism: Streptomyces sp. NPDC001852 (assembly GCF_042891825.1). NCBI lineage: Bacteria > Bacillati > Actinomycetota > Actinomycetes > Kitasatosporales > Streptomycetaceae > Streptomyces > Streptomyces sp. NPDC001852. Next base: position 164,398 of record NZ_JBIATN010000013.1, on the reverse strand, counting down.
GACTGACACCGTCATCTGGTTGATCGGATTCCGCTACCACATTGCCCCCGATCGTATAATTCGGTGCTTCTACCTGGTCGACAACGCCAGGGACCAGCAACAGGCTCGGCGGATCGCAGCCGAACGGGCGGAGACACCCGCCGAACGTGGACGACGCAATCACCTCATTCTTGACCAGGCTTGGACCGAAATACGGTGCCTGCACTGTGACTCCATCGGCAGATGGAAATTTGAGCTCGCGGAGGATTCCCGCTGAACATCGTCCGCCACGGCCCAGCATGGCAGCGCCAAACCGGGGATGGTGCAGTAACGGTGAGCCAGTCAGAGCTATCTAAGACTTGTCCCGTAACTGATCTTCGACTGCAGCAGGTGGATCTTCGTGCGCTGGGGCTCCGAGGCTGGCTGCTGGGCACTTCCTAGCTGGCACTGCTGCTCGTGGAGGAGTGGAGCCTCATCTGTTCCTGGATGCTGCGGGCCGCAGCCACGAGCTCAGCAGGCAGCGCGGGACCAGCACACGCGTGATCAATCAGCAGATCCCGGTACGAGTCGTTCTGCAGGTTCGGCGCCAGTTCGATGAGTTCGCTCAGATCGGCAGGCGAGCCGGTCAGTCGTGCCCGGTAGGCAGCCCCGGCCGCGCGGAGTGAGAGCTCAGCCGGCTCGTATCTCATCCCCTGATCGATTAGCTGGACCGCAGAGGTGAAGTCGCCCTGCTCAGCACGCACATCGGCCAGGTCGAGGTAGAGGGACCAGTTGGCCGGTTCCAGGGCAAGAGCGCGCTCGAACGCCGCCACTGTCTGGTGAAGATCACCCAGCTTGCGCCACGTGCCCGCTCGCACAACTTCCGTCAGCATGATCGGCTCAACGGAGTCTGCCTGGTCGCAGAGGGCAAACGACGCATCGGTGAGACCGCATGCCCGCAGCAGGATCGCCATCTTGGCCAACGCCTCCGGCAACGGCTGGCGGGCAGCGACAACGTCGATGGCTTCGAACCAGGGCCGAAATCGTTCCCGCATGCTTTCGGTGTCCAGATCACGGCCGTAGTCCATCGTCCGCATTGCGGCCTCGGCCAGCGCATCCGCACTCACCTCACCGAGGAATCGTGCATCGCTGAACCAGGGGGCTTTGGCCCATGCGATGTCGGGTCGCACACCCGTGACCGATCCGATCGCCAGCGCCGCGCCGTTCATGTCCCCCTCAAGGAAGCTGATGTACGACTGCACCAGTACCGTCCTCAAGGAGTCGGCACCCCGAACGGCTTCGGCCAGTTCCGACGGCTTGTCGCTCCACAACTCGGCAAGAACCGTATAGGGCTCGGGGTTCTCAGGCGCGGAGGCGATGGCACCCGCCAGATAGTGCACGGCTGCCGCTGGGCTGCCCCCGCAGTGCGCCATCACCCGCGCGAGACCTACTCCAGCTGCTACCGCCCGATTCGCCATCGTCCGAGAGTATCCCTGATCCGGCCGTCTGCCAGCCGCCCCCATGGCCCGTTGGACACGATGCCATGATCTTGTTGTGGCAGGAGTGATTGCGGCGTCGGACCCGTCCTGGATAGCCCCGTTCACCGGGCTGGGCCCGCGCCAGTTCCGCAGGCTGATCACCGCGCTGCGGCGTGAGGGCGCGGACCCGGTCCGCAAGGGCCGGCCCTGGGGGCGGCTGCTGTTGGAGGACCGGGTTCTGTTGGTCGCCGCCTACTGGCGCACGAACCTGACACTGCGGCAGCTCGCCCCGCTGTTCGGGATCTCAAAGTCCGCGGCCGACCGCGTCATCGGGCATCTCGGTCCCCTGCTCGCGCTCCGGCCGCGCAAGCGGTTTCGCAAGGACGCCGTGCTCATTGTGGACGGCACCCTGGTGCCCACCCGCGACCACACAGTCGCCGAGCAGTCCAAGAATTACCGTTCGCCCTTGGCTCCCGCACCTGCCGACTGATGCTGCCATGCCTCGGGCGGGGCCTGGGCGAGGACGTGGTCGATGCGCGGGCCGTGCACGGGCTGCGACTTGGGCACGGCGTAGAGCGGCGGAGTGACGGCGTCGATGGCGCACCCCGCCCGCTCACCGTGGCAAGACCAGTCAAGCGGCGAAGCGATCAGGATCTGCGGCCTTCCAGTCCACCGCCCAGGACTCCGGCGGCTCGATCAGCAACTGCCCCGGGTCCAGCCATTCATAGAGCTCCGCGTAGGAGCGGACCGTGACCGGATCCACGCGCCGTCGCAGCATGTGCGGGCGCAGCTCGGCCGGTCCGTTCACGCCCAGAGAGGCGATGATCTTCAGGGAGCTGTTCACCGTGGCGGACTGGAAGCGCTGGACCCGGACCGACTTGTCGTCGACGTGCAACGCGCGGGCGCGGCGCGGGTCTTGTGTGGCGACTCCGGCGGGGCAGGTGTTGGTGTGGCAGCTCTGCGCCTGGATGCAGCCGATCGCGAACATCATGGCGCGAGCCGCATTGGTGAAGTCGGCGCCCTGCACCATGCGCTTGACGATGTCGGCTCCGGTGGCCACCTTGCCGCTGGCGCCGATCCTGATCCGGTCCCGCAGGCCGGCGCCGACCAGAGCGTTGTGGACCGTGATGAGGCCCTCGGTGAGGGGGCTGCCCAGATGGTCGGCGAACTCCAGCGGGGCGGCTCCGGTGCCGCCCTCCGCTCCGTCGACGATGATGAAATCGGGCGCGGTGCCCTCTTCGATCATGGCCTTGCACACCGCCAGGAACTCGCGCCGGGAGCCCACACAGAGCTTGAAGCCGACCGGCTTGCCCCCGGACAGCTCGCGCATCTCGGCGATGAACCGGATCAGTTCCCGTGGGGTACTGAAAACCTCGTGGTACGGGGGCGAGATGACGGTCCGACCTTCGGGGACTTCGCGTACCCGGGCTATCTCGGCGGTGACCTTCTCCCCGGGCAGCACTCCTCCGATGCCGGGCTTGGCTCCCTGGGACAGCTTCAGGGACACGCACTTCACGCTGTCGTGAGCGGCCTTGTCGGCGAACCGCGCCCGGTCGAAACGGCCGTCCGCGGTGCGGCAGCCGAAGTATCCGGTGCCGATCTCCCACACCAGGTCGCCACCGTGACGCAGATGGTACTCCGACAGGCCGCCCTCACCGGTGTCGTGAGCGAATCCCCCGAGGGCGGCGCCCCGGTTCAGGGCGAGGATGGCATTGGCGGACAGCGAGCCGAAACTCATCGCCGAGACATTGAACAACGACATGTCGTAGGGCTTGGTGCAGTCCGGACCGCCGATGCGGATCCTCGGCTGCTCCGACGGCACCGGGCGTGGCCTCATCGACGACTCGAAGTACTCGTAGCCTTCGGCATAGACGTTCCGTTCGGTCCCGAACGGTTGCTCCGCCTCCAGGCCCTTGGCGCGCTGATAGACGAGACTGCGCACATCCCGGTCGTAGGGACGGCCGTCGTAATTGCGCTCGATGAAATACTGCTGCAACTCCGGCCGGATCGACTCCAGCATGAAGCGCACATGTCCCAGCACGGGGTAGTTGCGCAGTACCGAGTGGCGCTTTTGGAGGAGATCATAGGCACCCACACTCGCCAACGCCGTGCACAGCAAGGCGGCTATCCACCACCAGGGAGACACGGTCGACGCGAAGGCTCCGAATGTGACTGCCAGGGCTCCGATAAATGCGATCGCTGAAATTCTAATCACCTGTGAAACCTACTCCTGCTCCAGCCGATCAGCTCGGCGTGTGCGAATTTCGTCACGCCGGCCCGGCCTGGACCGAACCGCGGGCGTAACGCCCGGCCCATGCGGCCAGCATCGTCGCGACATAGCGGGCGTCGGCACGATCGGTGAGCAGATGGTCGGCACCGTCGATCGCTACGAAGGACTTGGGGTGCCGTGCCGCCTCGAGAATCTGCTGGGCGTTCTCCACACCCACCGTCTCGTCGATCGGCGAGTGCAGCACCAGGAGCGCGTGACGCAGCCGGCGGATGCGCTCGGCCTGAGGCTGCGCGGCGATGTCGTCGAGGAATTCCCGACGGATGTGGAACACGCGGCCTCCGAGACTCACCTCGGCCTCCCCGTGCCGCTCGATCTCGTCCCGCCTGCCACCGAAAGTGCGCACGACGTGCTCCGGGTCCGCCGGCGCAGCGATCGTGGCCACCGCCGCCGTCTCGGGTATCCGGTGTGCGGCGGCCAGCACGGCTGCACCGCCCAGCGAATGCCCGATGAGGATCGACGGAGCCGTGAAGTGCTCACGCAGGTGGTCGGCGGCACGCACGAGATCGTCCACATCGGAACTGAACGTACCGGCGGCGAAGTCACCCCCGGACTCGCCGATGCCGGCGAAGTCCACACTGAGGACCGCGATTCCGCGTTCGGCCAGCTCCCGGCAGATCCGAGCGGCTGCCAACCAGTCCTTGCCGCATGTGAAGCAGGGGGCGAATACGGCGTACGCCCAAGGCGTCCCCTCCGGCAGGTCCAGGCGTGCCACGAGCGGGACGCCCTGCGAGCCTACGAACTCGATTTTGCTACTGCGCCTGGACATCCCGGCCCTCCACGCCCCCGACCCCGATCTGGTTTCGTGTGCCACTTTTCTTCTGCAGACGACCGCCGAGTCAAGAGAACTCGAGCGATGTCAGCTCTCTGGGCAGAGTGGACCGGAAAGGAACTGAGAACATCGCGCAATCTAGCGATTCATGTGACTGCCAGGTCTCGGCTCAAGCCCACAATACGTACCTGCAGCATGGCTCCAGCTGGGCAGCAGTCAATCACTAGATCATGCGATGCACTACGCACCTTCCTGATCGAAACTGGCCGAGTTGGCAGTTTCTGCTCTCCGGAATCCAGGGAGTGATTGTTTTGCGTACCAAGAACAAGCTCGTACGGCGTATGGCGACCACCGCCGCCGCACTGGCATTCGCCGGAGGCACCCTCCTCGTCGCGGGGGGTTCCGCGAACGCGGCTGCTCTTCCGGCCGACGCGCGCGTCCCTGCCCGAGCGGGTGCGGTGGCCGAGACGGGAACCGTCGGTGGGCACCACGACGGACATCGCGGACACGTCTGGGACCGTTCCACGTACGACCGCTTCTACCCGTGGATCTGGGAGCAGCTGAAGACGTTCGGGTTGGCACGCCCGTAGTGGGTGACACCGGCACCGCCCGCGACCCGAGAGGTTCGGTGGGACGCCGCGGGAATATCCGGAACGACGTGTACGGCTGTGCCCATGTGTAATCCGGGAAACCTGCCGGTGTCGGAGGAAGTGCGCGAGGACGGACCGAAAGTGACCAAGGAACATACCGGCCGCCGCGACCTCACGCCGGACCGCCGCAGGAGGCACACCGTAGAGCTGCTCGCCACGTGCGCCGCCTGTCTCATACCGTGGACCGTGATACTGGGTCTGACGCTGCCGCCGTCCCACCGCGTGCACGAGTGGCGCCTGACCTGGGTCGGATTCGACGTGCTGCTCATCATGGCGTTGGCTTCCACGGCGTTCCTGGCCTGGCGCCGCAGCCGTTCGGTCATTCTGTACGCGCACGCCACAGCGGTCCTGCTGATCTGCGACACCTGGTTCGACATCTCGCTCGACGCCGGAACTGAGGACGTCTGGATGGCGGGGGGCCTTGCCCTGGTCACCGAACTGCCGCTCGCCGCCTTCCTCATCCATCGGGCACACTCCCTGATCGCCCTGCTGCCGTGGCCGCCCGCGCACACCGCCATCGGCGACACCGCCGGGAGCTCGACGGAACCGGTCCCGGAGGGGGAGGCCCTCCCCCCGGGCCTGCGGACGCGTGGATGACCGGAGGGGTTCCGGAGCGCAGATGCCTGGCAGTGGATCAGATGGTCGTGACCACTTGGGCGTATGTCAGGCGTGGGGAGCGCGGGAACCAGGCATTCTCGCCCGGCCTGCCGATGTTGACGACGGCGAGAACAGAATGCTCCCGGAACAGAAGGTCCTGGGCTACGGGGTCGAGTGCGAGTGACATGGTGAACCTCTTACGGTTGTACGGCTTTGGCATCTAGGTGATGCGGCGGACTGCGAAGCAGAGGAGCTGGGCACTCGCAGCGAGCAGATAGACAGCCGTCGTGGTCGTCCCGACGAGCCCTTCTCGAGCGCCTGGTAAGCGGCCCGGTCGCTCTCCGGGCTCAGCCGTCCGCTTGTGATCGGATCGCCGACGGCGCCGTGCCTGTGGCGCCGTCGCGACCAGCATCACCCGTGCGTCGGGCGCCGGCATCGCGCGTTCACGGGATCCTCGCCGCCGCGCCCCGCCGCCGCAGGCGTCGCTCAGTGTGCCCCGTCGGAGAGGCCGCCCCGTTCGATCGCCAGCCGGGTCAGCTCGACGCGTGTGTTGATGCCGAGCTTGGTGAAGATGTGCTTCATGTGCGTGTTGACGGTGTGCACGGACACGTACAGCCGGTCGGCGATGGCCCGGTTGGTCAGGCCCTCCACGACGAGCGGAATGAGCTTCCGCTCGGACTCGGTCAGGCTCTCCCATCCCGGTGCGCCGGTCGTGTGGTGCCGTGGGGCAGCTGTGCGCACGCCGAACTGTCTGAGGCGCCGCATGATCCGTTCGTGATCGCGCAGGGCTCCGGAAGCCGACGCCAGCTCACCCGCCTCTTCGAAGTACGGGATCGCCGACGTGGTGTCGCCCGACGCGGCCACGAGATCCCCGAGGTCCTCGCAGACCGCGGCCAGGGCCAGCCGCCTTCCGGTGCTCCGGTAACCGGTGACGGCGGACTCAAGTGCACCCCGGTCGTCGTGGAGCAGGCCGTCCACATGGGCACGGACGGTCCCGATGATCTGCTGGCTGTCGTCCTGTTCGGCGAGGGTGCGCAACGCGTCGGACACGGCCTGCGCGAGTGACCGGTCCTCGCCGCGGAGCGCCATGCGCGCGATCCCCGGCCAGTGGGACGGCGGCACCGCAAGCAGATGTGTCGGCTCGGCGTCCGTGAGGCTGCCGCCCAGCGCCGCTGCCGCTGCGGCGTCCCGGCCCTCCGAGCGGGCCAGGCAGGCGCGCGCGAGCGAGACCCACAGGCCGAACCTCTGGGTACTCGTGCCGGAACCGGCTTCGGCGGCACGGAGCTGCTCCCTGGCTTTGGCGAGGTCACCGCGTCTGATCTCCACCAACGCCAGCACAGAGAGGGCCTGGGGATTCAGCTGGGTGATCTCGAGTTCGTCGGCCACCATCAGACTGGACTCGGCCTCCACCGCCGCGTCGTCCAGCGCCCCCTGTTCGAACAGCGCGCAGGCACGGCTCGCATGCCAGTGGGGAAGTGACCAGCCCAGGCCCAGCGCCTCCGCTTCGCGCTGCCCCTCCCGCAGCACCCGCTCGGTGTCCGCGAGCCGGTCGGTGGCGGTCAGCACCGTGGCCAGCCACAGCGCGGGAATCCGCGGCGGCCGCAGGTGGAGTACGCCGGACTCCGTGCCGGCGCGTGCCGTGGCCTCCTCGGCGAGCTCGAGGGCGCGGGCGAGACGCCCACGGTAGAAGAACGTCTGCGACTGGAACACCATGGCGCTGACGACGACGGCCGGGTCCTCGCTGCGGTAGGAGGCCTCGACCAGTCCGACGTCGGTCTGCTCGGCAGCGGTGATGTCCCCGAGGTACACGTGGCCCGTCGCCTTGGTCTTGAGCAGTCGGACCCGCAGGTCGGCCGGCAGCCCGGGAAGGGCCAGGGCCTGCTGGAGATGCGTCATCGCGGCGGCGTCGTCCCCCGCGGCCTGGTGGATCTCGGCGGCCACCAGGCGCAGACGCGCCTCCTGGAGCGGCTCCAGCCGGTCCGACAGGGTGGCGTCGACCAGGTTGAGCGCCTGGTGCACCCGGCGGGTCCGGCCGAGGTACTCGGCGGCGTCGGTCAGCAGGGCGATGCGCCGCCGGTCGTGCAGGGGCAGCAGTCCGGCGATCTGCTGGGCCAGGTCCGCGGCCGCGTCAGGGGCCGACGAGGACAGTTCCCGCACCGCGGTGGTCAATGTGGTCACGGCGTCGTCGTCGACCGGTCCGCCCGACAGGACGACGTGCCAGGCCACCTCGGCCGATCGTGCCCCGATGCCACGCAGAATGTCGGCGGCCTCCCGGTGCAGAGCGGTCCGTACGGCCGGCGCCAGATTCTCGTGGACGGCCTGCCGCATGAGGTCGTGGCGGAACGCCAGTCGCGGCCCGTCGCCGGAGAGCAGACCGGCGTTCAGCGCCGCCTCGACGCCCGACAGCAGGCTGCCGGCCTGCCTGCCGAGCATGCGGGCGGCCGTACCGAGATCGAACTCCCGGCCGAGGACGGACCCGATCTGGAGCAGGCGCACGGCATCCTCCGGGAGCCGGTCCAGACGCGCGGCGACGCTCCGCCGGAAGCCGACGGGAATGCCGTCGTGCAGCAGGCTCGCCACGCCCGCCTCCACTTTGACGGCGTCCGCGTCGGCGAAGGCGCGCACCAGTTCGATCGCCAGGAACGGATTGCCCGCGACTCCCCCCAGAAGCCGGGCCAGCCCGGGTGACGGTCTGGCCCCGAGGACGTCGGCCGCGATGTGCTGCAGCTCCTGCTGCGGCAGGGGGCCGAGGGTCAGCCACCGGGCCCCGAGGCGTTCGAGGTCCTCCCTCACCCTGGCAACGGTCGGCCGCTCGGTCTCCGACCGTACCGCCAGCACCCACAGGATCCGCGAGGCCGCCAGTCTCCGGGGCAGGGTGCGCAGCACCAGGAGCGTGGCCGGATCCGCCCACTGCGCATCGTCCACCAGCACGGCCACCGGGGCGCGCTGGGCACGGTCCTCCAGGGCGTCCGTGATGCTGTCCAGCAGCCACAGCCGCTGGTCGTCGGTGGCCGCGGCCGCTCGTTCGGAACCGTCGGAGAGCTGCAGGGCGGACTGCAGGGCGGCTCCGGCGGCGTACTGGTCGAGTTCGTCGGCCCGTACGGACACCACGTCGAACCCGGACCGCCGTGCCAGATCGTCCAGCTCCGCGAGCAGCCGGCTCTTGCCGACACCGGGTGCGCCTTCCACGACGACGCAGGCGCCCCGTCCGCCACGCACCGCGTCCAGGGCCTCACGGAGTGCGGCCATCTCGCGGACCCGTCCCCTGAGGCGCAGCCCGTTCATGGCCTGGTTCCCCCGCCCACCGGGCCGGTCGCCCGCGGGGTCTGTGCTGCGCATGGGGCCCAGCATGCCGCACGGCCACATCCACCTCAACGCCGGTTTCCGTGTGCCCGGCGCTTTCACCCGGGTGATTGTCGGTTCCGCGCCGTCCGCTCACCCCGTCGCGACGCATGGTTCCGGGCATCCAGATCTGTTGCCCCCGAGAGGAACATGACGTGCGTACAGGCAAGGAATATCTGGCGGCGCTGAATGACGGCCGCACGGTGTGGGTGGGTGACGAGCTCGTCGACAACGTGGCCACGCACCCCAGGACGAGGGCGTACGCCCGGAGCATCGCCGACTTCTACGATCTGCACCACCGCCCGGACCTCGAGGACGTCATGACGTTCGTGGACGAGGACGGTGTCCGGCGGTCCATGACATGGTTCCAGCACCGCTCCAAGGACGATCTGCTGCGCAAGCGGCGCTACATGGAGACGGTGCAGCGGGAACTGGGCGGCGGTGCGATCCCGCGCACACCGGACGTCAACAACTACGTCCTGCTGACCTACGTCGACGACCCCGAGCCCTGGAGCAGCCAGTCCGTCGGGACCGACGGGCGGGACCTCACCGGGGGGATCCTCGACTTCTGGAACGTGATGCGGGACGGCGACCTCAACGCGACGCCGGCCTTCGTCGACCCGCAGGCGGACCGCTCGCGCGATTCCGCACAGGCCCAGTCCCCCGCGCTGCGGGTGGTCGCCACCTCGGACGAGGGCATCACCGTGCGGGGTGTGAAGGCGATCAGCACCGGCGCGGCCTTCGGGGACTGGATCCACATCGGCGTCTTCTACCGCCCCGGCATCGTGTCGGAGCAGATCATCTACGGGGCGGTGAAGCCCAACACCCCCGGGGTCACCATCATCTGCCGCGAGAGCAACGTCCGCGACGGCGAGGAGGTGGAGCACCCGCTCGCCTCGCAGGGTGACGAGTTGGACAGCATCATCGTGTTCGAGGACGTGCTCATCCCCTGGAACCGCGTCTTCCACATCGGCAACCCCGAGCACGCCTCGCTGTACCCGCAGCGCGTCTTCGACTGGCTGCACTACCACTCGCTGGTGCGTGCCATGGTGAAGGCCGAGCTCATGCTCGGTCTGGCCCTGCTGATCACCGAGCACATCGGCACCTACCAACTGCCCCCCGTCCAGGCCCGGATCGCCCGGTTCGCCGGCTTCCTCCAGACACTCAAGGCGCATGTGATCGCCTCGGAGGACGAAGGGTTCTTCACTCCCGGCGGCATCTACAAGCCGAACGTCCTGATGTTCGACTTCGGGCGGGCGTACTACATCGAGCACATCACCGACCTGACCCACGAGCTCATCGACCTGTCCGGTCGTGCCGCGCTCATCTATCCCACCGAGGGGCAGTGGGAGCGGCCCGAACTGCGGCCGTGGCTGGCGGCGCTGCAGACCGGACCGGTCGGCAGGCCGCACGACCGGCTGAAGATCAGCCGCGTGATCCGCGACATGTTCCTGTCCGACTGGGGCGACCGCATCAGCACCTTCGAGAACTTCAACGGCACACCCCTGCTGGCCATTCGAAGCCTCACGATGAAGCGTGCCGAGATGTCCCCGACCGGCAGCATGGCGGACCTCGCGCGCAAGGTCTGCGGCATCGAGAACGTGAGCAGCGACGGGGAGCAGGAGACCGCGTACCTGGCCCAGGCGGACTACGCCCGACGCCAGGACGCCTCTCGTCAGAAGGCCTCGTAGCAGGATGCCGGGGCCCGGGTCAGAGCATGCCGCACTCCCGGGCCCTGGCGACCGCTGCGCTCCGGTCGTGTGCGCCGAGTTTGCGGAAGATCGCCCGTACCTGTGTCTTGACGGTGTTGTGGGACACATAGAACTCGGCGGCGATCTCACGCAGTGTCAGCGGACCGCACAGGGCGCGGAGCACCCGGCGCTCCCCGAGCGACAGCTCCTGGGGGCCGGACACGACCAGCGGCACGACGGTGTCCTCGCCGACTCGCCCGAGCAGTTTCGTCAGTGCTCCTGGTGACTCGCACCGGGCCGCTGCCCGCTCGGCCGCCGCACGGGCCTCCCCTGCGGCGGCCGTGTTGTGCCGAGCAGTGGCAAGTCGTGCCCGTGTGACGTGGTACCAGGCGTGCATCTGGGGTTCGCTGCCGGTCCCGGACGAGTCCGCCAGCGCCGCTTCCGCATCGGCCAGGGTCCGTTCGGCCTCGTCGGCCCGTCCCTCATCGAGGAGCAGGCCGGCCCTGCCGATGTAGGCGGGCGCCGCGACGAAGTGCCGCTGCAGGCCGGCCGCCCCGGCCGCGTCCAGGGCTTCGTCGCTCAGCATGCGCGCCGGCCCATGGCGTCCGGCCAGCAGGGCGCACAGCGCCCGCAGGCCCAGCGCGCGGACGAGCGTCAGGCCGTGCCCGGCGGCATGCGCGTCACGGGTCGCCTCGCCGAGCAGCGCCTCGGCCTCCTCGTACCGCGAGGTCCACAGCAGAGCGGTACCGCGGGCCGTACAGGCCAGGGCACGCCAGGAAGTCAACGGGACGGTGCCGGCGTAGACGGTTTCGGCGAGTCGGTCACCGGTCAGGATCTCCCCCTGGAGCCAGCAGGCCACGGCCTGGGCGACGGCTGCCGCATCGGACACCGTGCTGCCCTCGCCGACCGTCTCCGCTCCCGGCTCCCTGAGCCGGACCACGTCCAGCCAGCGCCGGGCCGTTTCCGGAGCGCCCCTCGAGAGAGCCGCCATCGCCGCCACCACGCACAGTCTTGCGTCGGCGGCGACCGTGCGGGGCGGCAAGAGGTCAAGCCACCCCGCGACCTCCCGGCTGCGGCCTGCCGAGATCGCCTGTTCCCAGTCCTGGAGTATCGACGCGACGGCGGCGGCCTCGTCACCGCCCCGCACCCAGTGCCGTACGGCCGCGGTCGTCTCGCCATGCCGTGAGTACCACCGAGCCGCCGATCGGTGCAACGGTACGGCGGTCTCCGGCTCTTCGGATCCGAGGAGGTCGCAGAGCAGCGCGGACAGTGCGCGGTGACGCCGGTATGCCGAGGGATCTGCGGCGACGGGTACGAGCAGTTGGACGGTCCGTGCGAGCTCACGCAGCAGTACGCCCGCCCGGTCCCCGGCGAGGGCCCGGCACGGCCCGGCGCTCAGCTCGTCGAGCACACTGGTGCGGAGCAGGAACCGGCGCTGTTCGGTGGTGAGCCGGTGGAGCACTTCGGCGGCCAGGTATTCGGTGACCGCTCGCCTGCCACGGGCCAGGCCGGCCTTCGTATCGGCGTCGTCGCGGGCGAGGGTACGGCCCATGATGCACACTCCCGCCGCCCACCCCTCGGTGGCCTCGTACAGCGCGCTCGACGTGTCCGGGGCCGGAGCGGACCCGAGCAGATCGGTGAGCACGGCGTGCGCCTCCTCGGGGGTGAAGGCCAGGTCGTGCTGGTCGAGTTCCGCGACCGCGCCCCGAACGCGCAGCGTCGGTACGGGTCCACCCGGTACGTGACGGGTCGACAGAACGATGCGAAAGCCCTGTGGAAGCCTTGTCAGGAAGTCCGAGAGGCTGCGGACCGCGTCGACGTCCGTGATCGATTCCACTCCGTCGAGGATCAGCGCGAGCGGTCCCTGTCCGTCCAGTCCGGTCACGAGGCTCGGCAGGATCTCCTCGAGCCACGCGTCGAGTGTCCACTCGCCGCTTTGGGGGTGGTCGGGCAGTTCCGGTCGTACGTGCTGCAACGCCCGCAGGATGCCGGTCCAGAGCCGGCCCGGGGCGTTGTCGTACGCGTCCAGGCTGAGCCAGGCGCACGCGCCACGCGTTGCGAGACTTCGCGCCCACTCGGTCAGGAGCACCGTCTTTCCGGCACCGGCGGGCGCGGAGACCACCACCACGGGCTCGGTCGACGCGTCCAGCCGGCGCAGCAGCCGGGGGCGGGTCAGCAGGTGCGGGGGCTGGTCCGCAGGACGCAGCTTGAAGGTCGGCACGGAGCTGGTCATGGCACCTTCGGTGGAGTTCGTCGGGACGAGCTGAGCCCCCGGCGTCCGGCTCGCCTGCAGGAGCCGGACGCCGGGGGCCGTAGTGGACCGGGGCAGGGGTACGGCAGCCTCCGTCGGGCCGCTGTCACCGGCGCTAGCAGGGAGGCCTGAGCGTGCCGAAGTCTCCGCCGAAGTGGAGCAGCGGCCGGCCTTCCACCCGGTGTTCGAAGTGGCGGACGTCGCCCACGAAGATGGTGTGATCGCCGCCGGGCAGTGCCGCGGCGACGTCGCACACGACAGCCGCGATGGCGTCCTTCAGCACCGGCACGCCGTGGTCGTCGATGATCTCCACACCCGCGAACTTGTCCGGCTTGGAAACGGCGAAGTTTCGCGCGAGGTGCTCGCTGTCCTCGCCGAGGACGTTGACGGCGAAGCGACCGTGCTCCGCGATCGCGGTTCGCGTGTACAGCTGGTTGCCGATGCACACGAGCAGTTGGAGCGGTTCGAGGGACAGCGCGGAGACGGCGCTCGCCGTCATGCCGATGGCCGTGCTGCCCGAGCGTGTGGTGATCACGCTGACGCCTGTGGCGAGTCGGCTCATCGTGGCGCGGAAGCCGAAGACTTTGTCGAGGGTTTCACTCATCTGAGGACCTCCGTGAATGCGGGGCCGAACCCCGCGGTGTGATGGAGTGTTCGGCGTCGGCCGTCCTGGTGGATGACCGGCTCTCGTCGTGGTGGCGCCGTGGGGATCAGTCCGTGACGAGGGGTTCGAGGACGAAGGTGTGGCGCAGCAGGGTGTACGGGACCTCGGTCGTTCCGCGGTAGGGCCCGGAGTCGGCCGCGTACGTGTCGTAGCGCTCGATCAGCGACTGCCTGACGCCGAACACCGGATCGGTGTCCAGGTACGGGTCGTCCGAGGGGAAGAGCATGGTGGTCACGCGCTGGAACCCCGAAGCCTCGATCAGCAGGTGCACATGGGCGGGGCGCATGAGCGACCTGCTGGTCGCGCTCATGAGTTCGCCGACCGGGCCGTCACCGGGGATCGGGTAGCTGGACGGGCGAATGGAACGGAAGCCGAAGTGCCCTGTCCCGTCGGTGCGGAACAGCGCGCGCATGGCCGGCTCGTCCAGGCCGGGTACCTCGATGTCGTAGTGGCCGTCCGAGTCGCTGTGCCAGACGTCCACCGCCGCATCTGCGACCGGCGCTCCCTCGTGGTCCACGACCCGTCCCTCGAAGAACAGCGGGGTACCGGGCAGACCTCCGGAGATGTCGGCGGCGTCGGCCTGCTGCGGCCTGTCCTCCCTGAAGTACGGGCCCAGCACGCTGTTCTCCGTGGCCTGGCTGGAGCGTCGGTTGGTCAGGGCGTCGACCAGCATGGTGACGCCGAGCACGTCGGACAGCAGGATGAACTCCTGACGCGTCGGGGTGCACGTCTGCCCGGTGCGCGTCAGGAAGTCGATTCCCCGGGCCCATTCGTCCTGCGTCAGTTCGACGTCGCGGACGAAGTCGTGCAGGTGCCGCACCAGTGATTCCAGGATCTCGGCGACGCGGGAGTCCTTGGTGTTCCGCATGGTCGAGATCGCGGCCTCGGTGATGGTGTCGCTGGTCAGATCACGCATGACGCGCTCCCGTGGTGGTTGGGTGGTGGGTCGCGGACATGGTCCGGGGATGTCCGTCGCCGGGTGATGTGCACGGCTGCTGCCCTGCCCAGGCGCGGGCCAGGAGGGCGCGTACCGCCGTCCGTTCGACCGGTCGCGGGTTCCAGTAGCCGTCGCGCACGATGAGTTCGGCCGCCTGCTCGATGCCCGATTCCGGCATGCCGAGGTCCCGCAGTGCCCGGGGGGCGCCGAGCCTTCCCGCGAAGTCGAAGAGTCCGCCGGCGGCATCAACCGCCGACAGTGCCTTCGCGATGCGTGCCATGGCCTCGGGCGCCGCCGGTGCGTTGTAGGCGACCACGTGCGGCAGGACGACAGCGTGGGTTTCGGCGTGCGGAAGCCCGAACGTGCCGCCCAGCACATGGCACACCTTGTGATGCAGGGCCATGCCCACCGTGCCCAGGCACGTGCCGGCCAGCCATGCCCCGTGCAGGGCGTCGGCCCGCGCCTCGCGGTCGTCGGGACGTTGCGCGACGACCGGGAGGGAGCGGATGAGGGATTCGAGCGCTTCACCGGCCATCAGGAAGGCGAGCGGGTCCCGGTCCTGTGCGTAGAGGGCCTCCACGGCGTGCGCCATCGCGTTGATGCCGCTGACCACCGAGGCCGCCGCGGGAAACGTGAACGTCAGGTCGACGTCGTACACCACGGTCTTCGGCAGCACTTCCGGCAGTCGGCGGGTCGTCTTCCGGCGCCCTTCGGTCTCTCCGAGGATCGGCGTCATCTCCGAGCCGGCGTACGTGGTGGGCAGCGCCAGCTGTGGCAGCCCGGTCCGCAGGGCGATCGCCTTGCCGAGGCCGATCGTCGAGCCACCGCCGATGGCGAGGACCGAGTCCGCCCCCACGGTCCTGGCATACGCGACCGCGTTCTGCGTGACCTCGACGGGGGTGTGCGGAGCAGCTTCCGTGAAGGTTCCCACCGCCGCCGTACCCAGTACGTCGTGTACCTCCGCTGCCTGGCCCGCTTGACCGGGTGTGCACAGGATGAGAACCCGACGGCATCCGAGGGCATCAGCCTCTTCAGGGATACGGCTGCGCGTACCGCTGCCGAAGACCACCTTGGTGATCTGTCCCCGATGCACGAATGTCTTCATGAGTATTTCCCCAGTCCCGCCGTCTGCTTGGAAACAAAACTCTCGATGCTTGAATGACGGGGGTCAACGGAATCCGCGGGGGATAACGAGCGCCGGCGGTGAAATACCTTGTTCGTGGGACAGGCGCCGCGCGCGGGCCTCCGGCTCTCGACGGATATCACCCATCTACGGGATGCCGGGGGTGCCCAGGAACTGGGATGGTGGATCCGGAAGTCTGCCAAGCAGCATATGCCTGGAATCCGGGCGCTTTTCGTGCGCTTCCCGGGCCAGGTGCCGGCAGCCCGGCACGCACCTGATCCACGGCTGGTGATCGAGGTCACCCGGGACGACGGCGGCAGACGGGATGCACGCAGGGGCCATCGGTGTTCCAGGAGCGCATTGCCCACCCATTGACAGCCCTCCGACCCGGCGTCCGGGACAGCCCCGGGCCGGAGGGCGCGAGATCTTCTCGCAGGGCACTGAACGACCCAGAGCGATCGATCATCGATCAATGCACTAGCCGACAGGAGACAACGATGCTGACCGTGCTGTCGCCGATCTTCGCTCTCCTCGCAGCTGCAACCAACGCTCTGGGAACGGTGATGCAGCGCCGGGCCGCCATCCTCGTCCCGCAGTCCAACGCTCTGCGCATCGGCCTCATGTGGGACCTGCTGCGCACCCCGGTCTGGCTGCTCGGCATAGGCGGGGTCGTCCTCTCGGCGATGTTCCAGGGCGCCGCGCTGGCCACCGGTGCGTTGGCGATCGTGCAGCCGCTCTTCATGCTGGAGTTGCCGTTCGTGCTGCTGCTCGCAAGCGTCGTCTTCGGGCGCCCGTTGCCCAGGGCCGGCTGGCTGCCCGTAGCCGGAATCGCCGTCGGCCTTGGCCTGGCGCTGTTCGCGGCAGCGCCGACCGGTGGCACTCCCCGGGTCCCTGCGGCCCGGTGGACGGCGGTGGGAACCTGCTGCCTGCTCGCCGTGGCGGTGCTGTGCAGCGTCGCGGTCAAGCTGCCCAACGGCCCTGGCCGCGCCGCATGCCTGGGGTCGGCCGCTGCCGTCTCCTACTCCCTCACTGCCGCGCTCATGAAGTCCTCGACCGTCATCCTCAGCCGCCAGGGCATGAGTGCCTTCTTCGCCGCATGGCAGACCTATGCGTTCGCCGCTCTCGGCGTGTGCGCCCTGTTCCTGCTGGAGAACGCCATGCAGTCCGGACCACTGGTCGCCTCCCAGCCGGCCCTGACCCTCGGCGACACACTGGTGAGCCTGACTCTCGGTGTCACGCTCTACGGGGAAAGGCTCCGTGGTGGCTGGTGGCTGACCCTGCAGGTATTCGGGCTCGCGCTGGTGGCGTATGGGGTGACCCGCCTGTCACGTCAGCATCTCATTCCCGCAATGACGTGAAATACCGGTTCGGTGCAACAAAGGCCGGCGGCACAACCCTGCGATCGCAGCCAATATCGCCGATCTGCGGGATGGCCAAGTGAACCGTGACCTCGGACCGTGGAATCAGGTCTCCAAAATTCACGCGAGCATGTGAGGATCCGAAGCACATGGACAAATTGGTCAATACGGCCCTGGAGGCCGTGGCGGATGTGCCGGATGGCGCGTCGTTGGCCGTGGGTGGGTTCGGGTTGAGTGGCGTGCCGAACGTGCTGATCCAGGCACTGTACGAGCGGGGCGTCGGCGGGTTGTCGGTCGTCTCGAACAACTGCGGGGCCATGGATTCGGGCCTGGCGGTACTGCTCTCGGCGGGCCGGATCGGACGGGTGACGGGATCGTATGTCGGGGCGAACAAGGAATTCGCGCGGCAGTACCTGGCCGGGGAGCTGGAGGTGGAGCTGATCCCGCAGGGCACGCTCGCCGAACGGCTGCGCGCCGGGGGTGCCGGCATTCCCGCGTTCTACACCCCGGCCGGGGTGGGCACGCAGGTCGCCGAGGGCGGACTGCCCTGGCGCTACGACGGCTCCGGCGGGGTCACGCTGGCCTCGCCGGCCAAGGAGGTGCGGGACTTCGACGGCACCGAGTACGTGCTTGAGCACGGCATCCGCACCGATTTCGCGCTGGTGCGGGCCGCGAAGGGCGACCGGCACGGAAACCTGGTGTTCCGCAAGTCCGCCCGCAACTTCAACCCCCTCGCGGCCATGGCCGGCAAGGTCACGATCGCGGAGGTGGAGGAACTGGTCGAGCCCGGCGAGATCGAGCCGGACGCGGTGCATCTGCCCGGCATCTTCGTCCAGCGGGTGCTGGTCCTTACCCCGGAGCAGGCGGCCGACAAGAAGATCGAGCGGCGGACGGTGAGCAGCTGATGGCCTGGACCCGTGAGGAGATGGCTGCCCGCGCCGCGCGTGAGCTGTGCGACGGCCAGTACGTCAATCTCGGCATCGGCCTGCCCACGCTGATCCCGAACTACCTGCCGCCAGGGGTGGAGGTGATCCTGGAGTCGGAGAACGGCATCCTGGGCACCGGCCCCTACCCGGGTGAGGACGAGGTCGACCCGGATCTCATCAACGCCGGGAAGGAGACCGTCACGGTCCTGCCAGGTGCTTCCTTCTTCGACTCGGCGCTGTCATTCTCGATGATCCGCGGCGGCCACATCGACGTCGCGGTGCTGGGTGCCATGCAGGTCTCCGCGCAGGGAGACCTGGCGAACTGGGCGATCCCCGGAAAGATGATCACGGGGATCGGCGGCGCCATGGACCTGGTCCACGGTGCCCGCACGGTCATCGTCGTCATGACGCACACCGCCAAGGACGGCTCGCCGAAGATCCTCACCGAGTGCGCGCTGCCGCTGACCGGGAGGCGCTGCGTGAACCGGATCATCACCGACCTCGGTGTCCTCGACGTCACCGACGAGGGGCTTGTGCTGGTCGAGTGCGCGCCGGCCGTCGACGTCGAGGAGATCATCGCCAGGACCGACGCCAAGCTGACCGTCACGGAGGGCCTCCTATGAACCCCGTTTACATCGTCGACGCCGTGCGCACGCCGATCGGACGCTACAACGGCGGCCTGGCCTCCGTACGCCCCGACGACCTGGCCGCCCAGGTCGTCCGCGAACTCCTCGCCCGCATACCCCAGTTGGATCCCAAGCGCATCGAGGACGTGTACTTCGGCAACGCCAACGGCGCCGGCGAGGAGAACCGCAACGTCGCCCGCATGGCGGCGCTGCTCGCCGGCCTGCCCACGAGCGTGCCCGGGGCGACGGTCAACCGGTTGTGCGCCTCCGGACTCGAAGCCGTGATCCAGGCCGCCCGCGCCATCGCCGTCGGCGACGCCTCCATCGCCATCGCCGGCGGCGTCGAGTCCATGACCCGCGCCCCCTACGTGCTGCCCAAGAACGACAGGCCGTTCCCGGCGGCCCACGCCGAGCTGTGCTCCACCACGCTGGGCTGGCGGATGGTGAACCCGGCGATGAACCCGCAATGGACCATCCCTCTGGGGGAGTCGGCCGAGCTGATCGCCGAAAAGCACGGGATCAGCCGAGAGCAGCAGGACGGTTTCGCCCTGCACAGCCACCAGAAGGCCGCCGCCGCCCAGGAAGAGGGCCTGTTCGAAGCCGAGTTGGCGGCCGTCCCCGTCCCGCAGCGCAAGGGGGACCCCCAGCTGTTCGCGGCCGACGAGTGCGTACGCCCCGACGTCTCCCTCGCCGCGATGGCGAAGCTGAAGCCGGCCTTCCGCACCAAAGACGGCACAGTGACGGCTGGTAACGCCTCCCCGCTCAACGACGGAGCCGCCGCCCTGCTGCTGGCCGACGAGGAGGGCGTGAACGCCATCGGCCGCGAGCCGCTGGCCCGCGTCTGTGCGACCGGAGTGTCCGCGATCGACCCCGACTACTTCGGCCTCGCCCCCGTCGAAGCCGTGCACCGGGCCCTGGCCAAAGCCGGCCGGACCTTCGCCGACCTCGACGTACTGGAGCTGAACGAGGCCTTCGCCGCCCAGGTCCTCGGCTGCCTCGCCGAGTGGCCCGAGTTCGACACGGCGATCCTCAACCCGCAGGGCGGCGCGATCGCGCTCGGCCACCCCCTCGGCGCCTCCGGCGCCCGCCTGGCCGGCACCGTCGCCCACCAGCTCGCCCGCCGCGGCACCGGCACCGGCGTGGCCACCCTCTGCATCGGCGTGGGCCAGGGACTCGCCCTCGTCCTCGAACGCTGACACGCACGGGACGAGCAGACCGTCGTGGGGAACAGCGTCCGGGACCGGGATCGGCAGCGGCTTCCGCGCGGGGTCGGCAGGTGCGGACGTACGGTACTGGTATGTGCGCCATGCGGGAAGGCGGCACGGCGCAGCCCGAGGGGCCCCGCCCCCCTTCGCCGCCCGCCGGGTCCCTGCGCCGTGCCGAGCTGGACCGGCTGCTGGAGCTCGCCGTGCGCGACACGGGCGTACACGCGGGAGCGGTCTTCCTGCTGGCGTCCGACGGGCAGACCCTGCGGCTGGAGGTGACCGCAGGGATGCCGGCGGAGTATCTCGCGCCCTGGTTCGGGGTCCCGCTGTCGAGCCGCTTTCCCGTGACCGATGCGGTGCGCGAGCGGCGGCTCGTCTGGCTCGGCGACCCGGAGGAGCTCGCCCGTCGCTACCCGCGCACGGCGATCGCCCTGCCCTACCACCATGCGGTGGCCGCGGCGCCGCTCCTCACCGGCACGACGGTCTGGGGCGCACTGCTGCTGTTCTGGCCCGGCGCCGGCTCCACCCGTGCCGACGGCCCGAGCCCTGAACGGGTCCGTGCCGCCGGTCGGCGTCTGGGACGGTTCCTGCGCGACGCCGCCGGCACTGGCCATGCCCTCGGTCCGGGACCCACACCCCGCACCCTGGTGCAGTCGCCCGCTCGCAAGCGGGGGCCGGCCGAGGCGCTCGCCGCGGCCGACCTCGTCGAGCGGCTGCCCTGGGGCAGTTGCTCCCTCGACCTCGAGGGCAGGTTCACCTACGTCAGCGCCACCGCCGCCGCCCTGCTGGGCGCGAGCAGCCCCGACGATCTGATCGGCACGCGTCCCTGGCAGTCCTTGCCCGGGCACACCGACCCGGCCTTCGAGGACCACTTCCGCGCCACCGTGGTCAGCCGGAAGCCCGGCTATTACACCGCCATGCACCCACCGGACCAGTGGCTCGCGTTCGAGCTCTACCCCGACGACTCGGGGGTGAGCGTCCGCATATCGCCGACCGGTCCGGGCGGAGACTCGCAGCCGGCGCCCACCGGGACGGAAACGTTCCAGGGCGAGCCGATCCGCCTCGGCGAGGTCTACCGGGTACTGCACCTGGCCGCCGCCCTCTCCGAAACCGTGGGCGTCTCGGACGTGGTCGATCTGGTCACCGAGGAGATGCTGCCGGCGTTCGGAGCCCGGACCGTCGCCCTGCTCGCAGCCGAGGACGGCAGAATGCGGGTCATCGGCCGCAGCGGCTACAACCCCTCGCTGCTCGAACACTTCGACGGCATGCCGCTGACCCACCCGGCACCCGCGGTCCGGGTCCTCGCCACGGGCGTGCCCAGCTTCTTCGCCTCCTTCGACGAGCTGTCCCGGGCCTACCCGCCCGCCCCGCACCAGAAGGGTCTGCATGCCTGGGTGTTTCTGCCGCTGATCGCCTCCGGGCGTCCGGTGGGCTCGTGCGTGTTCGCCTTCGACCGGCCCCACCCCTTTCCCGACCAGCAGCGGGTCGTCTTCATCGCGCTCGCGGGACTGATCGCGCAGGCGCTGGAACGGGCGCGCCTGTACGACACCAGCAACGAACTCGCCAAGACCCTGCAGGCGGCCCTGCTCCCCGACTCGCTGCCCGACCTTCCCGGACTGGATGTGGCGGCCCGCTATCTGCCCAGCGTCCGCGGCATGGACATCGGCGGCGACTTCTACGACCTCGTCCGGGTCGACGACAGCACCGCCGCCGCGGTCATCGGAGACGTCCAGGGCCACAACGTCAACGCCGCCGCGCTCATGGGCCGGGTGCGCCCCGCCATCCGCTCGCACGCCGCCTCCGGGGCCACGCCGTCACAGGCCCTCGCACAGGCCAACCGCCAACTGGTCGCCATGGACCCGGGCCGCTTCGTCAGTTGCCTCTACGCCCATCTCGACCTCGCACACAGCCGAGCCGTCCTCGCCACCGCCGGCCATCCCCCGCCCGTTCTGCGTCGCCCGGACGGCCACGCCGAGGTCCTTCCGCTCCGACCCGGCGTGCTGCTCGGCATCGACCCCGACGCGGACTATCCCGCCACCGAGATCCCGCTGACCCCCGGCACCGTCCTCGCCCTGTACACCGACGGCCTCGTCGAGACTCCCGGGGTCGACATGGACGACGCCATGTCAGGGCTCGCCACCCAGCTCGCCCGCGCCTCGGCCCAGCCCATGGACCGGCTCGCCACGACCCTGATCGACCATGCACGGCAGACCGCGCCCCGGACGGACGACATCGCCCTGCTGCTCATCGGGCTTGCCACCACCGGATAGCGCGCGCCCCCGGCTGAGCTTGCACGGCAGGCACTGCGGCCGCACGGCATGCCTTGACAGCGCAGGGACCGAGGACAACGATGGGAACCATGGAAACTAATTCGGTTTCTTCGGTTTCCCCCAGTGACGAGCGGCGTGCGGACGTGATCGTGGAGGCGGCCGGCCGGCTGTTCTTCGGGTCGGGTTTCGCGCGGGTGAGCATGGACGATCTCGCTCGTGAGCTCGGGATGAGCAAGAAGACGATCTACCGCCATTTCCCGGACAAGCGCAGCCTGCTGGCCGCGGTGCTGGACCGCCAGTTCGCCGCGGTGGAGCGCACGCTGATGGCGGCGACCGAGGACGCAGCAGGGCAGCCGTTCGCTGTACGGGTGCAGCGGTTCCTGATCGCGGCGGGCAGTGAGCTCGGACGGATCGGCGCGCCTCAGCTCGCGACCGGGCGGGGCGACGCGATGCTGCGCCAGTACGTGGAGCAGCGTGTGGACGCGGTGGTCTACCAGCGGCTCGACGAGCTGTTCCGGGAGGGACACCAGCAGGGCTTGCTGCCGGCGCCGCCCGAGCTGCTGAGTGAGATCACCCGCGGCGCGTTGGAGCGGCTGCTCATGTCGGAGTTGCCGCGCGATCTGGACTGGACCGCGGCCGATCTGCTGCGGGCGACCGTCGACACCGTGCTGTACGGGGCGATCCGCCCGACAGGCCAGGGCATCGACGACGAACAACCCCGGGCGGTCATCCCGACGGCCCGCGACGACGAGCAGGAGGTGGGCCGATGACCGGGACAACCGGCCGGGTGGCATTGGTGACGGGGGCCAGCAGCGGAATCGGCGCGGCCACGGCGCGACTTCTGGCCGCGCGAGGAATGCGCGTGGTGGTCAACTACCTCCGCAACACCAAGGCGGCCGAGGAGGTCGTGGCCGACATCGAGGCCGCAGGCGGCCAGGCCATGGCCGTGCAGGCCGACGTGCGCGAGGAGGCGGCCGTCGAGAGCATGGTCGGACAGGTCCAGGCGGCTTGGGGCGGCATCGACGTGCTCGTGCACAACGCGCTCATCCCGTATGCGGTCAAGCCGTTCCAGGACATGACGTGGGAAGAACTGGGCGGCAAGATCGACGCCGAGATGCATGCGGCGTTCGCGGTCACCAAAGCCGTACTGCCCACGATGACCGAACGAGGGTGGGGACGCCTCATCTACATCGGCACCGGACTCAGCCGCCTGCCTCGGGCGGGCATGATCGCGCTGGGCGTTTCCAAGGCCGCACTCGAGCAGTTCGCCCGGTATCTCGCCCAGGAACTCGGCCCGCAGGGCATCACGGTCAACGTCGTCTCGCCCGGCCCGGTCGAGTCCCGCACCGCCGATGCCGTGCTCGACGACGCGACGAGGCAGCGGCAGGTGGCCGCCACCCCCTTGGGACGCCTGGCTCACCCGGCCGACGTCGCCCAAGCGGTCGCCTTCTACGCCGCCGAGGACAACTCCTTCATGACCGGCACCACGGCCGCGGTCAACGGCGGCTTGGCCATGTACTGACACCCCGCTGACCTCCGCACACGCGGCCGAAGCCTTAAACAATCAAGGAAAGACGTTCATGCACACGATCGACCTGGCCTACGTCGGACGGGGCCTGCACGAAGAACTCGCCGCCTACATCGCCGACCAGCAGGACTACTACGCCGAGGAGGGTGTCCACGTCGCACTGCGCGACGGCTGCACCTGGGACGTGGAACGGCTGCGCCGCTGCGCCACCATCGGGCTCGGCCGGGCACTGCTGTCACGACTGACGGACGGCACCCCGTGGGTCGCACTCAGTGTCAACACCCAACGCCCGCTGTTCTGGTTCCTCGCCCGCCCCGGCCTGACCTCCCTGGCCGACCTGGCCGGGCGGCGGCTGGCCGTCCACGCCCCGCACACCCCGCCCGGCGCATTCGCCCGGATCGTGCTGCGAAAGGCCGGCCTCGACCCGGACCGCGACGTGAAGACCATCGTCCGCTCGCCCGGCGACTACGGCATGGACCTGCGCCGGCTCAACGACGGCAGCATCGACGCCGCCTACGTCGGCAGCACCATGGCACCGGAGGCGGTGGCCGCCGAGCACGGCTGGAACGTGCTGGCCTGGGTCGGCGACCACTTCCAGATTCCCACCGTGGGCGTGGCGGTCGACCCCACCTACATCGCGCCCGACGACCCCGCGGTCCAGGCCGTCGTACGAGCCCACCGGCGCGCCCTTCAGGTGATCCACGACGACCCCGACACCACGGTGCGCCACATGCAGACATTCCTCGGCGGACAGACCGCGGAAGAAGCCCGAGCCCACTACGACACGTTCATCGCGCCGTACTTCACCACGGACGGCCAGGCCGACCTCGCTGTCGGCGACCAGGCGATCACCGCGGTCGCCGCCGAACTCGGCGTTCCCGCCGGCGTCACCGCGGCCGAGTTCTTCCACACTGCGGCCACCACAGCCTAGGCATCAGGACCTGTGGAGCGACGTCGGCGGCGCCTATACGGCAGTTATGGCACGTGATCCTATCCATCGGAGCTCTCCCGGCGCCTTGGCGTTGTCGGTGCGACGTGGTCGAAGGCGTCGCACCACAAGGGATGTGGTCGCTCAACTCGTAGTCGGATGACGGTCCGACCGCGTCCCGCACCGACACCTCCGAATGCGCCGAGCCCGCCTCGGAAGTGCCCACGCCGGTCGTGCGGAAAGTGGCCCGGAACGCACCAGGTGTCACAGCCAGCTGCCGTAGCAACGCTCTGCGAAGCGACTCGGGTGAGCCGCACCCGGTGCGCCGGGCTACCACAGCCATGAGCGCCACCGCGGACTACCACGACGCGCTGCACACGACCGGCGCACCCTGGTGGTCGAAAGCGGCCTGACGTTGGCCGGGTGTCGGCTCCGCGCCGCCCGCGCTTCAACGGCGGAACCCATCAGAGAGGTGCGGTCGAGGCTCATGCAGTCCTGAACGCCGGCCCTGCGCGGTTTCGGTGCCGGCGGACAGACGGCCGCCACGGGTATCGAGGGTGTGCGTCCGGCGTGTGATTCACCACGGCTACGTGGCTGGTCAGCCGGCTCCTCACCCGCTTTGTCGGCCGATCACAGATCGAGGACGACACTTCGCCCAGGCGCATGCCGACCCGGTAGCAGGTGACGCGGGGCTGGGAGACTTCGAATTCCGCTTCGCCGATGCGGTACCGGTCACCGATGCACACTTCGTTGTCGGCCAGGCCGTCGACCGTGAAGTTCTCCCCGAAGATCCCGAAGGTCAGGTCGTCGCGTCCGAGCTGTTTTTGCCAGTACTGGTAGGACTGCAGCTGGTAGACGAGGACGGCTCGCATTTCGCCGCCGTGCCCGGCCAGATCTCCTTGACCGTCTCCGTCGACGTTCAGCCGCCGGACCATGCGGGAGCCCTGGACAGGGGCCTTCCAGGCTCCAGTTGCACGGTCCTTCCCTGCCAGGGCACATCCTTGGGCAGTCCTACGTTGACGGACCACAGCGTCGCCATGGTGGACCTCCTGCGCGGCGGTAGCCGGGGCAGCCCCCTCATGAGGCTGTGCCTCGCCGAGAAGCGCGCTCAGTCGCACATAGGTCCCATCGTATGCGTGCCTTCTGACAGCAGGCCGTCCGAAGGCGGATGTGTCACTACGGACGTGATCACCTCCGCTGGGACCCGCCTCGGCGCCGATGTGCGGGTCGATGATGTCCGGGAGCCATGCGACGTCCTGCTGATCCCGGGGGTCCGGAAGGGGAAACGCTGCTCAAGGACGTCGCAGTCGATCTCGCCCGCTGTAGGCCACGGGCTGGATTCGCCGCACAAGCCGCGAGCCCAGGTGCCGTCCGCCGACCACAGCCGTGGGCGTGGAAAACGAGCAGATCAAGTGACGTCACACGATCGGCCGGACGGCTCCTGGGTGTCCAGTCCCGGACCGA
Source organism: Streptomyces sp. NPDC001852 (assembly GCF_042891825.1). Taxonomy (NCBI): domain Bacteria; kingdom Bacillati; phylum Actinomycetota; class Actinomycetes; order Kitasatosporales; family Streptomycetaceae; genus Streptomyces; species Streptomyces sp. NPDC001852. The sequence continues at coordinate 138,343 of NZ_JBIATN010000013.1, read as the reverse complement.
GGTGCTGGCGCATCAGCACCTGCGCGGTCGTCTCGGCGGCGGCGAACCTGGAGCGTCCTGCGTCGGTCAGGGTGGCCTCGACCGTCCTGCGGTCTCCGGCACGACGACGGCGATCTATCAGTCCGGCCGCCTGCAGACCCCTGAGGAGGTAGGACATCCGGTCCCCGGACTCCTGGAGGAACGCCGCCAGCTCGGCAACGGGCACAGATCCGCTCGCGGCCTCGGCGAGCGTGCCGAGAATGAGGTAGTCATGGATCGACAGACCGTGCCGCACCCGCAACTCACCGTGCACCAGGCCCAAGGTCCGCAGGACCCCTGGAACCTCCCACCGCGTGGTGTCCGACAAATCGTAGTCGATCATGTTTCTTCCCAGGGGTCGGTTCTCCGGCCACAAGCCCGCGGCCGTAGCATCACAACCAGATTCCCTACGACGTCGGTCCCGGACCGGACGGACACGAAGCCCTCGGATCAGGACGGCGTCACCCGCCCGCACTCCGAATGTGCGACGAGGGCAGGCAGCAGGCCGTCACCCGTCCGATGTCCTGATGTGAGGCCGTCGTGGCGCGCCCGGCCATCCGTCTCCGCACTCCCGGCGTCCTAGCGTCGTCACTGCGACGCGGTCGAACGGGTCGGTCTCCGCAACGGTTGCCAAGTCCTCGAACACCTGACACGCAGGCGGACGACCGCCGTAGCCGCGTCCGCCATCCCAAGGCTTCGCAGAGGAAAGAAGGCGTTCGCGCCATGGCGTCGCAATCAGACACCGCTCGAGCAGCGTCTCACGGGCTGGACTTCGGGCTCAACGAATGGGTCGTGGACGAGCAGCGACGGCGTTACCTCCACGACCCCGGCTCGGTCGACCAGACGTGGAGGAACTTCTTCGCCACTCTGGTGTCCCCGGCCGCCGCGGCCTCACCGACCGCCGCAGCCCAACACCACAAGGGCACCGACGAGGCGGCGCTCAAGGCGGTACGGGTCGCGGCGCTCATCCACGCGTATCGCGTGCGCGGGCACCTGATGGCCGGAACGGACCCGCTCATGGCGCGGCCCGCCGCAGCACATCCCGAGCTCGACATCGCCGCGTTCGGACTTGACGACTCGGACCGGGCGGAGGACTTCGCCGTGGACGGGTTCGCCGGGCGCGCCACGATGTCACTCGACGAAGTGCTCGGCGCCTTGCGGGAGTTCTACTGCCGCACCGCCGGGTTCGAGTACATGCACATCCAGGACGCCCGGGAACGCCACTGGATCCAGCAGCGCGTCGAGGGGCCGCAGCGCCGCCCGGACCGTGCCGGACAGCTGCGGATCCTCTACCGGTTGGGGGCCGCGGAAGCCTTCGAGACGTTCCTGCAGACCAAGTACGTGGGCCAGAAGCGGTACTCGCTCGAAGGCGGCGAGTCGGCCATCGTGCTGCTCGACGCCCTGTTGCTCCGCGCCATCGAAGACGGTGTCCAAGAAGCCGTCATCGGGATGGCGCACCGCGGCCGGCTCAACGTCCTGGCCAACATCATCGGCAAGTCCTACGGCCAGATATTCGACGAGTTCGAGGACGCGGTGGACATCCGGTCGGTCCAGGGCTCGGGGGACGTGAAGTACCACCTCGGCGCGGAGGGCACCTACCGTGCCCTGGACGGCGGCACCATCGCCGTCTCGGTCGTGGCGAACCCCTCGCACCTGGAGATCGTGGGGCCGGTGGCCCAGGGCGTGGTGCGCGCCAAGCAGGACCTGGCCGGGGACCAGGGCGAGCCCTTCCCCGTACTGCCGGTCGTCCTCCACGGCGACGCGGCCTTCGCCGGCCAGGGCGTGGTCGCCGAGACCCTGAACATGTCGCAACTGCCGGGCTACCGCACGGGCGGGACGGTCCACGTGGTCGTCAACAACCAGGTCGGCTTCACCACCCTGCCCGCCAGCGGCCGTTCGAGCACGTACGCCACCCATGTGGCACGGATGGTGGAGGCCCCGATCTTCCACGTCAACGGCGACGACCCGGAAGCCGTCGACCGCGTCGCACGGATGGCCTTCGACTACCGCCAGACGTTCCACAAGGACGTCGTGGTCGATCTGGTCTGCTACCGGCGCCACGGGCACAGCGAGGTCGACGACCCGTCCATCACGCAGCCGATGATGTACGAACGCATCGCCGCCAAGGCTTCGGTGCGCACGCTGTACGCCGCGGCCCTCATAGGCCGCGGGGACATCGGCGAGCGGCAGGCGGACAGTGCCCGCCGCAACTACCAGGATCACCTCGAACGGGCCTTCGCCGAGACCCGGGCGCTGCCCGCTCCCGCACCGGCCGAAGACCTTCCTTGCGCCGACGCCGGACAGGCGGTCACCCAGCGCACGGCGACCGCGATCGACGAGGCGACAGCCCGTCAGGTCATCGCATCGCAGACCGACCTGCCGCCGGGCTTCACCGTGCACCCGCGTGTCCTGCCGCAGCTCCACCGGCGTACGGCGACGCTCGACACCGGCACCGTCGACTGGGCCACCGCGGAGACACTGGCGATCGGTTCGCTGCTGCTGGAGGGCGTCCCGGTACGGCTGGCCGGACAGGACTCCCGGCGCGGCACCTTCGGCCAGCGCCACGCCGTACTGACCGACCGGCGCACCGGCGCGGAGCACACGCCGCTGAACTCCCTCAGCCCGCAGGCCGCGAGTTTCGCACCGTACGACTCGATGCTGTCCGAACTGGCGGCGCTGGCCTTCGAGTACGGCTATGCGCAGACCCGTCCGGAAGCCCTGGTGCTGTGGGAGGCCCAGTTCGGTGACTTCGCCAACGGCGCGCAGACGGTCGTCGACGAGTACATCGCCTCGTCCGAGCAGAAGTGGGGCCAGCGCTCCGCAGTGACCATACTGCTGCCCCACGGCCTGGAGGGCCAGGGTCCGGACCACTCCTCCGCCCGGATCGAACGCTTCCTGCAACTGTGCGCGCAGGACAACATGACCGTGGCCATGCCCTCCCTGCCGGGCAACTACTTCCATCTGCTCAGGCAGCAGGCGCTGGACGGCCGCAGACCACTGGTGGTCTTCACCCCGAAGTCGATGCTGCGGTCGAAGGCGGCCGTCTCCACCCTGGCCGAGTTCACCCAGGGCGGCTTCCGCCCGGTCGTGCCGGACGACACGACGGCCCCGGCCCGTGTCTCGCGCGTGCTGCTGTGCTCGGGCAAGGTCTTCTACGACCTCGACGCCCACCGGCACGCCGCGGGCACGACCGACACGGCGATCGTCCGCGTGGAGCGCCTCTACCCGTTCCCCGCCGAGGAACTCGCGACGGAACTCGCCCGTTTCCCCGCGGCCGCGGACGTGCGGTGGGTGCAGGAGGAGCCGGAGAACCAGGGCGCGTGGTCGTTCGTCGCGCCGCGTCTGCACCGGCTGACCCGGCGCGCTGTGGAGTGCGTGAGCCGGCCCGAGGCGCCCGCGCCCGCGGTCGGCTCGGCCCGTCGGCACGGCGTCGAGCAGAAGGCTCTCGTGACATCGGCCTTCCAGTGATCAGCGGCTCGCGCGGTGCGCATCGGCTGCCCACCGCGCGTATCCGTCGACAGCACGGCAGCAAGGAGTGCCTGAAAGCGGGCCTCGCAGGGGCAGCGCGGAGGCCGTGATGCCGCACTCGCTCTTCTGCGAGCTGGGACCGCACTACCTCGGACCCGTCGACGGCCACGACATCACCGCCCTGGAAGCAGCCCTGGAAGGGGCCACGTGCTGATGGACCTCGCGCTGCACCGGCTCGGTGCGACCCTGGTCCTCGACCGGTCCGGAGTCACCGGTGACGACGGACCCGGCCACAACGGGCTGTGGGATCTTGCGATGCTCCAAGCCGTCCCCGGCCTGCGTATCGGGGCTCCCCGCGATGCGCGCACGCTGCGGAGGCAGTTGCGGCAGTCCGTGTCGATCACCGACGCGCCGACGGTCCTGCGCTACCCGAGAGGCACGGTCGGCCCGGCGGTCGGCCGCGCCGGTGCGGTCGACGTCCTGCGCCAGGCCCCCGGCGGCGGTGTCCTGCTGGTCGCTGTCGGAACGACGGCCTCGGTCGCTCTCGAAGCGGCGGAGCTGTGCGCCGAGCAGGGGGCGTGGCGGACGGGTTTCCCTGGCAGGCCACCCGGGCCGAGATCCTCGCGGAAGCAGGCCCGGCCGCTCAGGCGATCGCGCACACCGTCACCCAGACCCTGGCCCGCGCAGCCGTCACCGCGGTACCCACCGGTCCTGCACCATCCACGCACCCAAAAGGCAATGAATTTCGCATACCAGTAAAATGCATCTACTGCGAAAGCGGCCGGAGGATGCGTCATGTGCGAGATCATCTGCCGCAGAATCGACGAGCAGACGCCAAGCGAGGTCGGCGAGGTCGGCGAGCGCGTGCTGGTCGACCGGGTCTGGCCGGAAGGTCTGCGCCGGCAAGGCGCACCGCTCGACGAGTGGCTGCGGGAGGTCGCACCATCCGTCGAGCTGCAGCGCTGGTACGGCCACCATCCCCAGCAGTTCGGTGAGTTCCGCCGCCGCTATCTCATCGAGCTGGGCGATCAACGGCACAAATACGCAGCTGCCCGGCTTCGCAACCTGGCCCAACACCGCAGCCTCACCCTGCTGACATCCACCCAGGACATGGACCACAGCCATACCGCGGTCCTGGCCGAATGGCTCACCGAACCCGGCTCTCACGATGAGCGGCGCCCGGATGCCGCCCTTCCCGAGCACGGACATACCGCCCCCGGTTCCCGGCCGCCCGGACACCGCGCGGCCGTCTCCGCCGCGGTGGCCAGTCTGAACCCCGGCGCACTCGCGTTCGTGATGGGCACCGGCATCGTCTCCACGGCCCTGTACGTCAACGGCGCCGACACCGCCTCCGCCGTACTGCTGTGGGTGGCCCTGGCCGGTTATGCCGTACTGGTGCCCGCCTACGGCTGGCGGCTGCTGCGCAGGCGTGAGCGGTTCGTCGCGGATCTCCTCGGACCGCGTGCCTTCGCGTTCCTCACCCTCGCGATCTCCTCGAACGTGCTGGCCGCTCGCTTTGTGCCGGCCGGACACACCGCGGTCGCCGGGGCGTTCCTGGCGTTCGGAACGCTGGGATGGGTGGTGCTGGACTACGGCATCCCGCTCGCGCTCATCACCACGCTGAAGCGGGGCCCCTCGCTCGACCAGGTGAACGGCACCTGGTTCCTGTGGTCGGTGGGATCGGAGTCGGTGGCGGTCGCGGCGGCATCGCTGGCCCGGGTGACCCCGGGACACGCACTGGCCGTCCTGGCAGTGGTGTGCTGGGCCGTCGGCCTGATGCAGTACCTGCTGACCGCCGCGCTGGTCCTGGCCCGGCTGCTGGCCCGGCCGGTGCAGCCGGAAGGCCTCATGACGTCCGTATGGATCTTCATGGGTGCGGCGGCGATCGCCGTGCTCGCCGGAGTCCGGCTGATCGCACTCCATCCAGGCACCACGATGTTGTCGCGCCCGTTCGTCATCGGGACGTCCGTCGTCCTGTGGGCGTTCTCAAGCTGGCTGATCCCGCTCCTGCTGGCTCTGGGCGTTTGGCGGCACGCGCTGCGCCGTATCCCGCTGCGTTACGAGCTCGGCTGGTGGAACCTCGTCTTCCCGGTCGGCATGTATGCGGTCACCACGCATGAGCTGGGACGCGCGACCGCAACCTCGTGGATGACGAGCATGGGCCGCTGGGAGGTCTGGATCGCCGTGGTGTTCTGGGCTGTCGTGTTCGCCGCCATGGTGGCCGCCGGACTCCGGGCCCGCCCCACGACCGCGCACGGATCCGCCGGTGCGGGGCAGACGGCCCGCCCGCAGAGCACGGCTTCGACGGCACCCGGGGCGCTGCCATAGGCACGTGTTGCGGTGCTGCGCGAACCCGGCTGCCCGTCGGCAGACAGCCGGGTTCGCGCGACGCGTCCGTGTCATGCGGAGCGTTGCACGGGCCCTGTCAGTTGTACGGGCCCTGTCAGCTGCGGGCGCGCTCACGCTGCCGGACAGCATGGCGCAGGGAGTGCCAGGCGACGACCGCCCAGGCGGCGACGAGCAGGGCGTACAGGACGACGGCGATCCAGACGAACAGCTGCGAGCCGGTACGGTCGGCGAGCGCGCTGGTGGCGGTGACGCATGCACCGAGGGGGAAGATGAAGGACCACCAGGTGGCTGCGAAGGGCAGCCCTCTGCGGATTTCCCGTACGGTCAGCGCCGTGGCCAGTACCAGCCACAGCAGGGCGAAGCCCCAGATCCCGAGCCCACCCAGGAGCGCTACGACACCACTCCCGCGCGCGTACGGGGCGGGGAGCGCGCTCGGCGCCGCCGTGGCCAGCGTCCCCAGCGCCGTCACCGCCTGATCGAGCGCCCCCACGCCGATCCACATCGTGGGCACCACCGCACCGCCGGGCGCGTCATGATGCACCAGGCGGGTGTAGACCATGGCCAGCACCAGCAGGACCGCGACCAACCCGAGCCCGAGCATCGAGTAGCAGCACAGCAGCAGGGCCAGCCGCACCTGCCCGGCCGGCGCCCGCGGGATCAGCAGCGCGCCCGTCGCGGCGGAGACCAGCGGCGGCACCACCGGTAGCAGCCAGCCGCCGAACGCCGCGTCCGGCGTGAAACGGTGCCGCGTGACCATCAGATACGGCACCGTGCAGGAGGTGGCAAGACCCAGCACCGTACCGGCCGACCACAGCGCCCAGTCCGCATCCACCGCCGCACGCTCCCCGATCAGCCGCCGGCCGAGCAGCAGCGTCCCGGCCCCGACGGTGAGCAGAGCCATCGGGGGCGCCCCGAAGAACTGGGCCAGTACCGGATCGCCGGCATGCGCCCGCAGCGTCCGCTGCCCGATATAGCTGACGGCGAGCACGATCAGCAGCAGCGCGGTCCCCGCCCAGACCACCGTGGCGGCCTCGCCGAGCCCGGGGAAACCGCGCGGCAGGGTGGCGGCCGCGGCGGCGACGATCCCGCTGCCCATGACGGCGGCGAACCAGCCGGGACCGAGCCGGCCCCGCTCCCTGCCGTTCCCCTCGTCCGGCTGGTCACGTACATGCACGGATGATCTCGGGGCCGAGCCGACCGCGGACGCTCTCGTGGCCGGGCCGACCTGGGACGGGACCGCTCGGCTGGTACTGGGGTGGGGTGTCACGGCGCGGAGTGCCTTCTCTTGGGGTGTCGGATTCGTCACCGTCCACGACCAGCCACGGTGACGGGCCGGCCGACTGGCCGGGCCACACCCAGCAGCTCAGGGACGCGGCCGAGACCGTCGGCCCGTTGGCGCCCTCGACGCTATGGCGAAGCGCGGCTCCCGCCACAGGACAGCACGCGCCATGACGCCCTCACACCAGGACATCGAGCACCGTGCAGGCCCGTTGCCGGGTGCCGGCCGGATGCCCCGATGTCCTTGTCCGAGCGTGTTGTGGCCACACCTGTGGCCATGACGAGACGGCAAGCGACCGCTGAAACACGGGCGAGGCGCCGAAGCCCGATGCCTCGTTCCACACCACGGAAGGCAGCAGCATGCCGCAGGGACGCGGACGACAATCGGCACGGGAGCGGCAGAACATCGCCGGGCGGATGATGGTGTCCTCCGATGTGGGCCCCAGTCCGTCCGGGAGGCGCACGATGAAGGACAGGCCGTCAGGCAGGAAGCCGCTCCTGGTGACCGTGCTGGTCTTCCCCGGCGTACGGCTGCTCGACGTCACCGGCCCGATCGAGGTGTTCACGACAGCCAACGAATTCGGCGGCCGCTACCGCGTACGCACGGTCTCCCCCGACGGCGCCGACGTGGTCACCGCAGCCGGCACCGGTCTAAGCGTCGACCTCGCTGCCGCGCAGGTACAGGCGGCCAGCGATGTGGTCATCATCCCCGGCGGCCCGGAATGGCCCTCCCTCATCAAGGACGACGCCCTGCTGGACGCCATCAGGGCGCTCGACGCACATGGTTGCCGCACCGCGTCCATCTGCACCGGAGCCTTCCTCATCGCCGCGGCCGGACTGCTCGACGGACGCAAGGCGACCACGCACTGGCGCTTCGCCGACCAGCTCGCCCTGCGCTACCCGAAGGTGAGCGTGGAAGCGGACGCCCTGTTCGTACGCGACGGCCACATCATGACCTCCGCAGGCGTCACCTCGGGCATCGATCTCTCGCTCGCCCTGGTCGAGGAGCACCTCGGCGCCGACGTCGCCCGCGCCGTGGCCAAGGACATGGTCGTGTTCATGCAGCGGCCGGGCGGCCAGTCCCAGTTCAGTGTCCGCACCCACACCCCGCGCGCGAGACAGGAGATGCTGCGCCGGGTCCTGGACGCGGTCGCCGAGGACCCGTCCGCCCCGCACACCCTCGCCGCCATGGCGCGGCGGGCAGGTGTGAGCACCCGCCACATGACACGCCTTTTCCACGACGAGATGCACACGACCCCGGCCCGCTACGTCGAGCAGGTCCGCATGGAGGCCGCCCAGGCGATGCTGGAAGACAGCGACGACCCCATGGCCACGGTGGCCCGGCGCACCGGCTTCGGGTCACCGGAGTCGCTGCGCCGCGCCTTCACGCGCAACCTGGGCATCACGCCGGGGGCCTACCGAGCACGCTTCCGCACCACGCACACCGCCGGCCACGGCAAACCTGCCTGATGCCCTGGAGGTGTCCGGCGCGCATGGGCAATCGCCGAGATCCGGCACGTCGGCCGTGCCGGACGAGGCCGATCAGGCATCCTCAACGGTTCGCCCCGGCCTCGGCTCCGCGAGCGCGGCCCGCCACGCGGGCCTGCCGAGAGGAGCGGCGAAGTACCGCGTCTCGTGGACGACCTGCTGGTCGGCGAATTCCATGACGCTCACCGAGTACGAAGGCGCACCGTCGTAGGTGATGACGCATTCGCTCACCCATACATGCGCCTGGCCGGTGATGCGCAGGACGGTGAAGTGCCGGTCGGCCGGATGCCGCGTTGCGCCGCGATCTTCTCGCGGCCCCGGAAACGCTCACCCTGGGGCTCGAACGTCCGTATCCGAGCGCCTCACGGCAGCTTCTACGGCCATGGAGCAACGCAAGGAGAGCGCTGGGACGGAGGGGTCACCGGATCCGGCGACCCGGAATCTCAACAGGAGGCAGCGGCTTGACAGAGAACCTGACGGTCCCGGGCGCGGGCGGGGCCGATCACGAGCAATTGCGGGCGTTCGATGAGCCAGGGGCGGCGTCGGCAGGGCGGCCCGCTTTGCGCGAGCACTTCTTCGACCGGCCCGCCCTTGAAGTGGCTCCCGAACTCCTGGGTGCTCTCGTGGTCTCGCGCTCGCAGCGCGGCGTGACGGCGGTGCGTATCACCGAGGTGGAGGCGTACGAGGGGCCGGACGATCCTGCCTCGCACGCCTTCCGAGGCCCGAACCGGACCAATCGAGCGGAGTTCGGGGCCCCGGGGACCTTCTATGTGTACCGGACGCACGCGGTGCATCGGTGCCTGAACGCCGTCTGCGGACCCGGGCGGCGTCCCGCTTCGGTGCTGCTCCGCGCCGGCACCGTCGTGGAGGGAGCAGACGTCGCGCAAGAACGCCGGGGGCCTGGGGTACGGGCGCGCGATCTGGCGCGCGGCCCGGCCAACCTCGCGCGAGCGTTGGGCATCGCCGATCTGCGTCATGACGGACAGTCAGCATGCGACCAGGCGGCGGAGTTGTTCCTCGCGGAACCCGCCGGGGGCGTCTCGTCCGCGCGGGTCGGTCGAGGGCCGCGGACGGGGGTGGGCGGTTCTGCTGCTTCGTACCCCTGGCGCTTCTGGATGCTGGGCGAGTCGAGTGTCAGCCCCTATCGGGCGCACCCGGGGTATCGCCGAGGGATGAGGGCGCAGGGCTGACCCCTCCGTCCCTCGCGGGACACCGCAGGTGCCGACGCCGTTCCTCGGAGGCGGCGGCACCCGAAGGTGTTTCAGGCTCGCTCCGGTACCGATCCCGCAGCGAAGACCGAATGTGCGCCTTCGCTGTCCTTATCCGCGGCCACGCACACCCGGCGCCTGCGCGTTGAACAGCTCAGGAAGTGTCCGTGGGCCGGGCCGGCTCGTGCCCTCGCCTCCTGAGACGGCGTCCGGGGGAACGGCGGCGGCCCGACCGAACAGAAGGCGATCAGTGATGACTGCGATCAGTCCCCCTCCCGAACCGGATCCGCGCAGGTGGCGCGCGCTCGGGATCATCTGCCTGGTGCAGGTGATGCTGCTCCTCGATGTGACCGTGGTCAATGTTGCGCTGCCCCCCATCCAGCACGATCTCGGCTTCACGACCACCGGCCTGGCATGGGTCGTCAACGGCTACACCGTCACCTACGGTGGGCTGCTGATGCTCGGCGGGCGCCTGGGCGATCTGCTCGGCCGCAGACGCCTCTTCCTGACCGGCTTGGCGATCTTCGCGCTGTCGTCGGCGAGCGCCGGAGTGGCCCAGCAAGCCGGTGTACTGATCGCCAGCCGCTTCGTACAGGGCGTCGGTGCGGCACTCGTGAGCCCGGCGGCACTGTCCCTGGTGACGCTGCTGTTCACACAGCGGCAGGAAAGGGCACGGGCCATGGCCATCTGGAGTGGCCTGGCCGGAGTTGGTGTGGCCCTGGGCGTCGTGCTCTCGGGCGTCCTGACCACCATCGCCTGCTGGCGTTGGATCTTCTTCATCAATCTGCCCATCGCCGCGTTCGCCTTTCTCGCCACCTTCAAGCTCGTCTCCGAGAGCCGGGCCACCAAGCGCGGTCGGCCTGACGTCCTCGGCGCCGTGACGGTCACCCTCGGTCTGCTCCTGGTCGTGTTCGGCCTCCTGGCGAAGGACAGCCACGCATGGCTCTCGTTCTCCGTCGTGGGCTGCGTCGGGCTCGGTGTGCTCTGCTTGATCGGTTTCGTGCTGGTGGAGGCCCGCGTGGCCCAGCCTCTGGTGCCCCTCGCATTCCTGCGCTCACGTAACCGGAGCATCGCCAACGTCGTTCGCATCTGCTACTACGTCGGCTTCGCCACCCTCTTCTTCTCACTGAGCCTGTATGTCCAGCGCATACTGCACTTTTCCGCGCTGGCGACCGGATTCGCCTTCGTACCGTTCGGGTTGGTCATTCTCTTCAGCGCCACCGTGATGGCACCACGCCTCCTTCCCCGGTTCGGTCTGCGAGCCCTGAACGGAGGAGGGCTTGCGGTCACCACCGTCGGCTACCTCCTCCTTGCCGGGCTGAGCAGCCACGGCACCTATGTGGCCGACGTACTGCCCGGACTGATCCTCGTGCCGCTGGGAGGCGGACTCGTCCTCGTCGGATCCACTGTCGCCGGAGTGGACGGCGCCACCGGTGAGGACGCGGGCATCGCCACCAGCATGAACAATGCGTCCATGCAGATCGGCAGCGCCATCGGTCTGGCTGCCCTGGTCTCACTGGGCACCGGCCACGCCGCCGTGCTGCGGCGTGCGGGCGCCGACCCGTTGACCGCCGCCGCGCACGGTTACGCCTTCAGCTTCACCATCGCCGCCGGCATGACGGCCTTCGGTGCGCTCCTAGGCTTCGCCGGAATCCGCCCGACACCGGCCGAGACTCCGACGGTGAGGACCAACGCCGAGGAGCGCGTGGTCTGACGTGCCGCCGGCGGCGAAAGCGAGAGTCTGCGGCCGCGGCGGGCCTGGCGGAATGGTGCTGCCGCTGCGTGTCAGGGGACATAGTGGGCCCCACTCGAAGAGGCCGAGTGTGCGCCGGCTGTTCGTGCAACGGCGGCATTGCCGGCTCTGAGCTTCCATCGGCTGCCTCCCCTGCTCCCTCCCGTGGACGCCTCAAGCCCGTCATCCGGCATGACCTTGTTCTTCTCGAAATTCCACTCCGACACCGTCATCCCCCCGGCTCGGCCGCCCCGCAGGCGGGTCTCCACCAGAACACGCCGGGCGGGCACACGACCAGTAGTGCTCACATCACACGCACAGGCAGGACAACAGACATGACCACGAACGACCATCTCGACTACGTCAAGCCACGACTCGTCGTCATCCCGTGCGGCAGCCGCAAACTGGGCTCGCCCGCGCGCTCCGCAGACATGTACGTAGGCTCCTACCACCGGGCATGCCGCAAGGCGGCCGACGCACTGCATCCTGACCTGCTGCTCATTCTCTCCGCACGCCACGGGCTCCTCGACCTCGACGACGTCATCGAGCCGTACGACACACCTCATGGCGCAGCCGACGCGGTGACGAACCGGGTCCTTCTGGAACAGGCAACCGTGCGTGACATCGTGGGCCTTGACCCGGTGGTGGCCCTCGGCGGTGCACGACACATCAGCCTCGTGCGCTCCGTCTGGCCGCACGTCCACACGCCGTTGGCCGGAGCACGCGGCATGGGTGAGCAAATGGCCCGGCTTGCAGCATTGCGCGAAGGACGGGGACTGCCTCTGACATGACACTTCGTGCGGCGGCCGCGAGGCCTCGCCGGCATGCGTCGAGGCGCATGGCCCGATCGGGACTGCGGAGCGCTCGATGGCCTGCCGCACGCCGTCGCGGAGATGGGTGCTCAGCTCGGTGTCCACGGTGCCGGGCTCGACCACGCTCACTCGCACGTGCTTCTGCATGACCTCCTGCCGCAGGGTCTCGGTGAATCCGTTGACGCCGAACTTCGTCAGGTTGTGAACAGCCGTGCCGGGCCGTGCGACCCGACCGGCCGTGGAGCAGATGTCGACCAGGTCCGCCACGCCTCGCGGCGAGTCCTCCGCAGCGCGCAGGAGATGCGGCAACGCGGCGTGAGTGATGTAGAGCAGGCCCTGAACGTTGACCTCGAGCATCTGCTCCCACTCTCCGAGCGGCGAGTCCACTATCTGCCCGACACCCATGAAGCCGGCTTGTTGACGACGGTGTCCAGGCGGCCGAGTTGGGCCACCACAGTGCCCACCGCGGCGGCGGCCTGGCGCTGATCGGTGATGTCCGCCATCACCACGAGAGCCCTGCCTCCATCGGTCCGGATCCTGTGCGGGCGCAAGATGCAACCGGCCACCATCCGCAGCCGCATCGTCTACCACCGCTGCGAGTTCAAAGAGGAAGAAGCCGCGCTCTATCCCGACCTGACGCACCCGCGCACCGTCTACCTGCGCGAAGACATCGTGTGCCGCGCCCTGGACCGGTCGGCTGCCTCCGGCCCAGGTCAGCAGGGCCGCGCCGATGCCCGCGGCCCGAGCGTCTGGAGCTGCACTCACCACGCGTCGCAGGGGCTGTGAGGGAACTCACCGACCAACTCATGCGTCTTTACTTCTTCATTGGGCCTTCCTGGCCGCGAAGACGGGAACGGCGGTTAGAGTCGAGCATCCGGGCAGTAACGGAGGGGGAAGACGCCAAGTCATGGGTGACGGGGGCGAGATACTCGACAACGAGATCGCAGACCTGGAAGTAACAGCACCTCACTTCCACCCTGAACGCGTTGCCCTTGCACAGACCCTGACCGGCAAGGCGTACGGTCGGCATGCACGAGGCTGTGGCCGCGATGGCTGACGGACAGTGAGCGTCGCGTACAAGGCCCGCGAGATCGCCCGGGGCATGACCGGCATCTGGTGGCCGACGGCCGGCGAGGGCGGGTTGCGGCATGCCGCGAGGGCGCAGGACCTGGCCGATGGCACTCGTGCCATGGCCAAGGCCCCGGACGCGTACGCCATCCTGGATCCCGCCGTCGCTCAGCTGAATCTCACTGGCGACGGCAATTCCGTCTTCTATACGATGCGGCACAGAATCCGTCATACTGCCTCTGACTCTACCAGTGCTGACCACAAGGGTACGGAGAAGAAAAGGTGAACGGGGCAAGCGACTACGCGTTGTTGAGCCGCCGATGTCAATCGATTCTGGACGCTCTGGACGCACCCAAGGTCTACTCGTTCGAAGCGATCTGTCGATGGGTGGAGGAGCTGCGGGAGCGCCCATTGATTTTGCGAGAACTGCCGAGTCAGGCCGCTGTCGCAGGTGCGTGTGGTTTGTGGATCGGTACGGACGACGCAGACTACGTATTCCACGAGGTTCGCACAGCGCGCATTCACCAGGATCATATAGTCCTGCACGAGCTCGCCCACATAATCTGCGACCATAATCGAGTCGAATCGAATGGCAACGTGTTCGGTGAGATGCTGAGCGACCTCCAGCCCCATATGATCAAGCGTCTGATGGGCAGGACCAGCTATACGACCAACGAGGAACAAGAAGCCGAAATGATAGCCAGTCTCCTACAGAGCACCGGGAAGCCTGTCCGACCCAGGGGCCCTCTTGGCCGCCTCGGGGCATTTTTGGGGCTAAACGAAGGTGAATGAGCTGGCAAAGATCATCGGTTGGTGCAGTGTCGCCGTCTTGTGGCTATCGCTTGCCGGGCGCGCCACAGCGGCCATACGCTCACGCCATCATCGCCGCCACTGGCTCGTTGTGTTGACAGCGACGGTAGCAATTACGCTTTTCCAGCCACAAGTAATTGCTTGGGCCGTGAATGCCACAGGGAGTGCCCACGTAATCACTGTGGCTCGCAATCTTGTCGGCGTTTTGAGTGGAGGGCTCTCACTCCTGTTCATCATCGACTCGACCAGCGGACGCCGTCTCCGCCTGGTAGTTTTGGTGAACTTTACGGTCATGCTCTTCGCTCTTGTCGTCATGGATTTCCTGCACGGCGACTACCCGGGTCCGGCTATTCCCTCCTCGGGTGAAGCTGCAACGCCGTCACCGCTTTACTGGGTCATCGTCATCGGCGCACACTTGGTTGCGGACGGCCTCGCAACCGTCATCTGCTGGAAGTACAGTCAGCGCACAGACGATCGCGAACTCGCGTGGTCCCTGCGGCTATACGCTGTCGGATGTATCTTTGCCGTCGTTTTCTGGGGACTCTATCTGGTTCATTTGTACGATCGCATACCCGGCGCCCTTCCTTACATGTCGGTCATTGTCAATATCCACGGAATCTTTCGCGCGGCCCTGTTGCTGGTACCTGCTGGCAGCGCCTTCGTCAGAATGGCAATGGCCTTGCGGACGACGTGGGTACTCTGGCCACTATGGAGGGATCTGCTGGCCGCCGTGCCAAACGCGGCTCTGGCGCAACCGCAGCGGACCCGGCTGAAGGAAGTGTTGAAGCCGCACGTCCCGTTGACACTCCAGGCGCACCGTCAGACCATCGAGACCTACGACGCTCTTCTGGACCTGCAGTCCTACGTCCGGCCGGAAACATACGAGCAGGCGCGAAGACACGCCGAACGAGCCGGCACCTCCGCAGATGGTCTCGATGCAGCCTCCCTCGCGGGGGCCATAGGACTGGCCCGGAGAACGAAGCTGGCCGGGCAAGCACCGTCTGCTCCCTGTCCCCTCCCTGGGGTCGAAACCGGCAGCCCGTCGTTGCTCCTCGCAGTCGCCCGGCATTGGCCGTCGATGGGTGATGCGCTGCCCATGCCACAGCAGCCGAGCGCGGTGCACCCCTAGGCCGTGCAACCTGGTGCGCGTACAGCTTCCAGGGCTAAGTTTCCACTGCCGCCAATGATCTATGAAGGAGTATGTTTGTGACTGCGCACGACGAGGTGTTCATCGCAGGGCACTGGCAACTTGCCGTCGGAACCGATGTCATTGATGTGGTCAACCCGGCCAACGAGCAGATTATCGGGACCGTTCCGGCCGGTTCTGCAGCGGACATCGACGCCGCGGTCAATGCGGCTCGATCGGCACTGTCAGGGTGGGCATCCACAGCGCCCACCCGTCGTGCCGAGTTACTGGCTACGCTGTCTGACGAACTCTCAGCCCGCCAGGACCAGATGGGGTCGCTCATCACAGCTGAGATGGGCACCCCGATCGGGTTCTCCCGTAGGGTGCAGGCCGGTCTACCTGTCACCGTGACGCGCTTGCACAGCAAGCTTGCGACCGAATTCGCCTTCGAGAAGCGGGTGGGTAATTCGCTTGTCCTGCTCGAGCCCGTCGGCGTAGTCGGTGCGATCACTCCGTGGAATTATCCGCTGCACCAAGCTGTGTGCAAGGTTGTTCCCGCCCTCGCCGCGGGCTGCACGGTTGTCCTCAAGCCCGCGGAGCTGACTCCTCTGTCGGCCCAGTTGTTCGCGGAGTGCGTGGCAGCCGCAGGCTTCCCTGCCGGGGTCTTCAACCTCGTCACCGGCAGGGGAACCGAAGCTGGGGAGGCGCTGGTGCGCCATCCCGGCGTAGACATGATCTCGTTCACGGGTTCGACAGCTGTCGGCAAGCACATCGGGTCCGTTGCCGGGGCCGCAGTCAAGCGTGTGGCCCTTGAACTCGGGGGCAAGTCCGCAAACGTCATCCTTCCTGGTGCGGACCTCGCACAGGCTGTCCGCGTCAATGTCGCTGACGTCGTTCGCAACGCAGGGCAGTCCTGCAACGCGCTCACGCGCACGCTGGTCCACGCCGATGACTATGAAGAGGCGGTCCGGATTGCCGTCGAGGAGATTGCTGCCTTTGCTCCCGGTGACCCGGCCGATTCCGACTGCCGCCTGGGCCCGGTGGTGAGCAGCACCCAACAGGAGAAGGTACGCAACCATATCCGACAGGGCCTGGCAGAAGGTGCCCGTCTTGTCGCGGGTGGCCCTGAGGCCCCGGACGGATGCGACAAGGGCTACTACGTCCGTCCCACGGTCTTCGCTGACGTCACCGCCGACATGAGCATTGCTCGCGAGGAGATCTTCGGTCCCGTGCTCTCGTTCATGAGGTACGAGGACGAGGAGAATGCCCTGCGCATCGCCAATGACTCCGACTACGGCCTTGCCGGGTCCGTCTGGGCAGCTGACGAGAAGCAGGCGATCACCTTCGCACGTTCGATGGCATGTGGCCAAGTGACCGTCAACGGCGGCGCCTACAACCCGCTTGCGCCCTTCGGCGGTTACAAGCAGTCGGGTGTCGGGCGAGAGCTCGGTGAGCACGGGCTCATGGAATTCCTGCAGACCAAGTCGCTTCAGCTCTGACCTTCTTGAATCAAGGCCGCCTGCCTTTCACGTCCAGTGTGGTGCCCCAGCACAGTTGCGGGGCAGGCGGCCTCGCGAGAGTCGAGTGCCGCGCGCCGGGCGCGCGGCACTCGAGCCTCTCCAGAACTGTGTGAGCTGCGTGCTCCACCGGTGGCTTGTCAGGAAGGCCTGACGGCTGGTGACGTGCCGAGCGCGGCATAGGCTCGCAGCATTCCCGGGCGGGTGCCGTCCGCCGCACCGACCCGCAGCGCTGCGAACGCCTGCCGACCGCTTTCCAGATACGGCCGCGGCTGTACGATCAGGCGGTCCCCCGAGGTGAGCAGCCCATCCAACACGGCCTCTGTGACCAGATGAGTGACGTGGATCAAGCAGTCGGAGGCCGGCACCCCGGCCGTTGCGACGTACAGGTCCCGGCCGACCGTGGCACCGGGCGCCGACGCGCCCGGGGTCAGCAGATCGGTGACCGCGCGGCGCCCGTCGAAGAGCCTGAGCTGTCGGCGCAGTTGCTCGGATGCCGCAGCCTCGGTCGGCCCGAGCCAGGCGGTGTCGAGGTCCTCGGCGATGTGGTCGAAGCGGAACCGGTCCACCAGGTTCCGGGGGTTCCCGGCCAGGAAGACGGTCCGGGTGAAATCGCGCCGCCAGGCCGCAGCGGCCGCGGGGTCCAGGGCCTGCGCGCACACGACGGCGGTACGAACCCATGAGGTCAGGTCGAAGCGGGACAGCACCGCGACGGCCGCCGCGCCGCGCTCAGGTTCGTACGCCGTGATCTCTGCCTGCGCGCCGAGCTGCCCGGCCGGTGAGTCCAGGTCGAAGCGCTCGCCCAGTTCGGGCCGGGCGGACCGGATCCGGTCGGCCAGCACGTTGCGCAGCAGCTCTTGGGACAGCATCACAGATACACCGCCGAGAGCAGTCCGCCGGCCGGTGCGGAACGGTGCCGGCCGAGCAGCCCCGTGGTCAGCCGGTACGGGTCGACGTAGCAGTGCTCACCCTGGTGCCGGGACACCAGTTCGGCGACCGGCAGCGGATCGGCGGCCGGCCCGTCCGCCAGCCAGCGGTCGGCACGGGCACAGGCCTTCCGCAGCAGGTCGTACCGGAAGGACTGCTGGGATCCTGGACCGAGCATCGCGATGAAGTAGAGGCGGACGCCGATCCGCACCGCCGCCTCCTCGTAATCGGGACCGAGGGTGCGCAGCACGGCGCCAGCCGTGTGGCCTTGCCAGCCGCCGTGGCGGGCGGACCTGACCACGCCGTCGATCGGCACCCGGCCGAGGGCCACCCGGCGGACGTCGGGGCCGCATGCGCCGAGCGTGCGCTGGAGCAGCACATAGTCGGCCGCCAGCTCGTCGTCGTACAGCAGTACCAGCTCGTCGTACTCCGGCGCGAGCGGCACCAGTTCCCGCAGTGCGCAGGCCAGGTAGTTGGGACGGCCGTCGGCGCTGACGATCACCCGCAGTGGCAGCCCGTGCCGGGTGCCGTCGAGATAGACCGGACCGCCGATGGCACGCAGGTCGAGGCAGAGGTTCATGGCGCACAGCCGGTCGATCGTCTCCTCCAGGCCCAGGCCGGGTGGCTGGTGCGTCGTCAGCCCCGGGTCGTGCATGCCGAGCCGGGCGTACTGCGCGGTCCACAGATCCAGCACCCGCTCGGCGGCCGGATGCACCCAGCCGTGCCGTTCGACGGCGTCGGCATAGGGGCGCAGCGCGTCTGCCGGCACCCGGTTCGGCTCTGCCCGGTAACGGACGTAGAGTTCACCGATCTGCTCCGCCGAGAGGGCGCCGTGGTCGACGTCAGCGGCGGCGCGGTCGAGGAATTCCCAGAAGCCCAGGGTCTGCTCGGTGCAGTGATAGGTCGTGTGGCTGTACCGGTAGTCGACGTCCGCCACGTGTGCGGTCGCCCGGTACATCACGTCGGTCCACAGCAGGCCCTTGAGATGACTGGGTGTCAGCGGCTTCGAGGGGGTCACCGTGACCGGTGCCAGCAGCACCCGGCGCCGCGGCCGGTTCGTGACGGGCGCCGTCGGCCGCGCGGCGGCCCGCTGCCCGGTCTGCGCGAGTACGCTCATCCGTCGCCCCGCTCGGCAGTCGGGGTGTCCACCAGGCGGTCCCAGTGCGCAGGGTCCTGCCGGAACAGCCGGTCCTTGACCTGGGTGGGACGGACCCCACTGTCCACGATCTCCTGCCAGTCCCGCACGAAGGCGTCCCGGTCCACCGTGCGCACGGTGGCGGCATCCAGCCGGCCCGCCGAACGGGCGGCGCCGTAGCGCGGGGCCTCGGCACTGATGGCGGCGTCGAGCCGGTCCGCGAAGCGGGCGGCCTCCTCCGCCCGCCAAGGGCTCTGCGGCGCGACCGCGAATTCGTACCGCGGGGCGGCCGCAGCCTCCTTCCTCACCCGGCAGGCGACGTTGCGCAGCTCGAGCCCGGTGGTGT
Organism: Streptomyces sp. NPDC001852; assembly: GCF_042891825.1. NCBI lineage: Bacteria > Bacillati > Actinomycetota > Actinomycetes > Kitasatosporales > Streptomycetaceae > Streptomyces > Streptomyces sp. NPDC001852. The sequence goes on along the minus strand of NZ_JBIATN010000013.1, from coordinate 119,061 downwards.
CGAGCGCGTCGGCCAGCGCGCGGAACACCTGGGCGTCGCGGAGCCGCTCGCCCGCGGCATCGGAGCGGTTCGCCCGTCCGGCGTAGGACAGTCGCGGCACCCCCTCCATCCGGTCGACCACCCGGACCACGTCGCCGACCGCGTAGCGGTAGAGCCCGCCTATGTGGCTGAACACCACGTGGTAGTCGCGTCCGGGCTCCAGGTCCGGCAGTCCCAGCGTGGCCACATCGGGCGCCAGGTCCTCGTCCGCGTCCACGAACTCGTAGACCGAGGCGGTCACGACCACGCTGCCCGCCGTACCGTGCCGGTCGAGCGGAACCGCGACCGGTCCCTCGGAGGCAGCCACCGGAGCGGGCAATGCCGTCACGCCCGTCCCGAACTGCTCGCGCAGCCGGGGAAGATAGAGCGAGGCGAGCCCGGTGGTCCAGCAGAACAGGGCCTTCAGCCGCGGCCACACGTGTGCCGGACGCAGTTCCCCGTACCGCTCGGCGTACCGCTCGAGCTCAGCGGCGCGCTCCGGGTCGGGTCTGCCGTACGGCAGGCCGCCGAGCGTCCCATTGCGGACCTCTTCGACGATCCGTGGCAGCCACAGGTTCAGCTGGTAGGGCAGTGCGGCCACCATCGCAGGATTGATCCCTATGACGCAGCGGACATCGCTCTGCACCGCGAGCCGCAGCCGCAGGTAGGTCTTCTCCAGGTGGTCGTTCTGCGCGACCGGCACCGGCACGGTCGCCCACGGCGCACCGGTGCCGGGCTCGGCGGCGAGCGGTTCGCCGAACTTGACGCCGAAGTCGACCTGGCTGGCGCCGACATGGGGGGATCCGGAGGCCGTGGTGGGCGGCAGGCTCAGCGGATCGTGCTTGAGGTTCAGTACAGCGTCAGGTCGCTCCAGTACGTCCGGGAAGTGCTCGATCAGCGGGGCCCAGGCGGCGTAGTAGAACGGGAAGAAGGTGGTGCGCATGAACGCCGAGGTCACCGGGATCTTCTTGTGGGCGCCCGTGGTGCCGCTGCTGGTGAAGTAGACGACGGGGTCGTCGGCGCTCAGCACGTTGTGCTCACCGGCCGCCATCCGCTCGATCAGCGGCGCCAGCGCGGCGTAGTCGTGCACCGGAACGGCCTTGCGGTACTCGTCCAGCGAGCTGATCCGGCCGAAGCCGTGCGCCCGTCCGAACTCGGTGTCCTTGTTGAACTCCAGTAGTTCGGCGAGCACTTGGCGCTGGCGTGCGGCCGGATCGGCGAACGCGGTGCGCAGGTGCTCACGTTCGCCGAGCACGCGCTCCCGGTAGCGCCGGACGCGATCGGGTTCGCCCCAGGATTCAGTCGTCGTCACGGATCATCGCCTCTCGTACGTCCCGTGCGGTGCGTGCCACGTCGCCGCGCGGCTCGATCACGGTCACCGGCAGCCGTCGGACCTCCTCGTGCAGCAGCTTGCGCAGGTCTGCCTGGTAGGTCTCGAAGGACAGCCGGTCCGCCTGCCGTCCGTAGTGCTCCAGCGGATTGACCGCCGCGCCCCGGCCGCTGCGCTGCCAGGCGTTCTCCGGCGTCACGTCCAGGAACAGAACGCGGCGCGGCTGAGGGAACGACCGCCACCAGTCGAACATCGGGTTGTCGGGCACGCCGGACAGCCTGCACTTGGCCAGGATCTTGTAGTAGTAGGAGTCGACCAGCACCGGCTCGCCCGGGGCGGCCCGGAGCACCAGGTCGCGCTGGTGCAGCACGGCCGTCTGCAGCAGGCCCGCCAGGAACTCCGGCGAGTAGTCTCGGCCGAGCGCGGGCAGCACGTCCCGTACCACGTCCCGGCGCAGCCGGGAGATCAGGGCGTGGGCCGGCGCGGTGAACTCGTCATCCGTCGAGACCACCCGGCACGGTGCGCCGGTGCGTGTCAGCTCGGACAGCACCGAGGACTTTCCCGCGTAGTCGGGGCCGAGCAGGACGAAGAACTCCGGTTGGCGGGTGGTCACAGCCGCTCCTCGGCCCAGTCGGGCCGCTGCTGTATCTCCAGCACCGCACTGGCGAAGGTGAGTCCGGCACCGAATCCGGTCAGCATGACCAGGTCGCCCGGGACGACCTGGTTCGTCTCCAGCAGGTGGGTGAGGCCGGCAATCTGGTCGCCGGCGCCGATGTGACCCACCGTCATGCCCCAGTCCAGGGTGGTGCGGTCGTTCGCGATGCCGAACTCGTCCATGGCGAAGGCCCACCGGGCGACGTGCCGGCCGGCGTGAGCGAACGCGAACCGGGCGATGTCGTCCACGTCGGCCCCGGCGTCCTTGAGCGCGGTCTGCATGACGTGGCGGATCCCGTTGAGGATGGTCGCGCCGATCTCGGCGGGCTCGTGCCCGGAGAGGAAGTACTCGCGTCGGCGGCTGCGAAGGTCCACCGGCCAGCCGCGCTCGCCCGGTGCCTTGGCCCAGGTCTCGCCGCCGCGGTGCGCCTCCTCGTGCGTGGAGTCGCCGACCAGGCTGGTGGACAGCAGGCGGGCCAGGCCCGGCTCGCGGCCGAGGACCAGGGCCGTGGCGCCGTCGCCGCGCACCCAGCCCTGGTCCGAGCGGTAGCGGTCGAAGGCGGGCAGCTGGTAGGTGTCGGCGGTGGTGAGCAACGCTGCGGCGGGGCCCGGCCGGGCCGCCAGGTAGGCGGCTGCCAGGTCCAGCGCGGCCAGCCCGCCGTTGGACGCCTGCTTGATCTCCACCGCGGCCGCCTGGCCGGCGACGGTGTGCCGCTGGATGTAGGCGGCCGGCGACCAGTGATCGAGCCCCTGGAAGCCCACGCTGGAGTGGACGACCAGTTCCACCGCCCAGTGGGGGACGCCCGAGCGGGCGAGGGCGCGGCGGGCCGCGTCGACCGCCAGGTCGGCGGGGGCCTCGTCGTCGATCACGCTGACGCTCAGGTAGCCGTCCTCGGCGTATTCCTCCGCTCGGTAGCGCCCTTGCGCCACCATCTCCTGAACGTCTTCGGTCCGTCCCAGCCGGGTGGCCGACGCTCGCAGGTAAATGTCATCCCAATGCATGTGTGAGCTCTTCTCGGGGCGAGGTGGTGGCAAAGTGGCGGCGGCGATGGTGGGGGCCGCGACCACGGAGATCAGGCGGCTCGGCGCGCCGCCGGCTGGTGAGGCTCCAGCCACCGGACGGTCACCGGACCGGGGTCGGTGCGGCGGAGCGCGACGGCGGCGCGGTGGCGGGGGCCGCAGGGAACATCGAGGACGGTCCAGCCCGCAGGCCCGGCCGGTGCGGCCGGGCCACCGGAGCCGTGGTAATGCTCAGCGAGCTGGGTCCGCAGCAGCCCGGTGCCGACCCCCTTGAGGTGGGCCTCCTTGCGGGCCCACAGCAGGGTGAAGGCGGCCCGGCGGGCCGGAGGGTCCAGCCGGGCCAGCTCCGCCTGCTCCTCGGGGTGGAAGGCCGGCATACAGGCCGCCACCCGGGAGTCGCCCGCCAGAACCTGGGCGTCGACGCCCAGCGGCACCGCGGCCAGGCCCACCAGCACCAGGCCGTCGGTGTGTGAGAGCGAGAAGTGCAGGGGGAACGGCGCGTCCAGCACCACCGGGCGACCGTGCGGCCCGCCGCAGCCGGGGCACGCGTCCCGCCCGAGGCGGACCAGTTCGGGCGCGGTGCCCAGCCGCTCGGCCAGCAGCCGGCGCAGTGCGACGTGTGCCGTGGTGTACAGCACCCGGTCGGTGGCGCGCACGAAGCGGGCGGCCCGGCGCCGCTCCGCCTCGTCCAGCTGCGCCGGCGACGGTGGGCTCGGCTCCGTGGTGGCCGGCGACAGCAGCCACAGCTCCGCCCCCGGCCGCTCCGGGTCGCCGGTTGGCACCGCCGCCATTTACTGCTCCGTGGCCGGCCCGGCGTACCCGAGGGCAGCCGGCTCGAACTGGAGGCCGACGTGGGTGACGGCGCTGTTGACGTCGCGCCAGAAGCGCTGCAGGGGGCTGGTGGTGGACTGGCCACTGGTGCCCGCCGCGCTGAACATCCGGTTGACCGCGGTCACCAGGAGTTCGGCGGCCAGTGCGCTGTCGCGGGCGTTGCGCGCCACCTCCAGCGGGCTCGGCCCGGCGGCCTGCCCGGCTGTCGCCGCGGCGCGCTCCAGCAGCAGCCCGGCGCTGTCGATCTCCCCGGCGCAGCGGGCCAGCGTGGTGGCGTAGAACGTGCGGCTGGGGCCCGGGCCCGTCGGCTTTGCCGGCAAGTTACGGATCTTCTCGCCGGCGTAGCCGGACCAGTGGGCGTAAGCTCCGCGGGCCGCGCCCAGCGCGGGGGCGGCGAACAGCAGGCCGTTGACCGCCTGGAGCGGGATCCGGTGGTACGCCTGGTCCGCGTCGGGGCGGCCGTTGAACAGGTCGTCGCCGGGGAAGCTCAGCTCGTGCGGGACCAAGACATCGTCGATCACCACGGTGTTGCTGCCGGTGCCGCACATGCCGATGCTGGTCCAGGTGTCCTTGACCAGGAGGTCGGCGCGGGGCACGGCGAACACCCGGGCATGCTTCGCACTGCCGCCGACCACGGCCCGGACCAGGGCCCAGTCGCAGTGGTCGGCCACGCTGATGGACGGCCAGGTACCCGACAGCCGCCAGCCGTCCGCGCTCTCCACGGCCCGGCCGATCGGCGCGAGTGAGCCGGCCACGAGGGTATCCGGTCCGTGCTCCCAGATCCGGGCCTGTCCCGCCGCGGGCAGGAATCCCGCCATCCGGCCCACGCCCGCGACGATCGAGGCGCTCCAGGCGGCGGCTGCGCACTGCCGTCCGACGACGTCCAGGGCCCGCACCAGGTCGAGCGTGCCGCCGCCGGTGCCCCCGTGCTCGGGGGGCACGAAGTGCCGGGCGAAACCGGCCGCACGGATCGCGTCGACAACCGCGGGGTGCAGCCTGCGGGCCTGCTCCGAGGCGACGGCGTGCTCTCCGCCCAGCAGGGCGACCCGCTCGGCCGCCTCGGTCAGCGCGGTCGGCACGGCAGCGTCCCCCTTTCGGGTCGTCATGAGGTGTAAGGCCGCTTGGCGCGGGCCTCGTTGAGCGCCTGGGCCCACCAGTCGAGCTGGTCGAGCATGGCCTTGGCGGCCTGGTTGCATCCCACCGGGTCCACCGGCCGGCCGTCGGGGCCGAACCGCTCCCAGGCCTGGTGGAAGCTGACGCTGTCCCGCACGGTGACCGCGTGGACCTCGGCGAAGACCGGGCGCAGCTGCTCCACCGCGCGCAGACCTCCGGAGATCCCGCCGTAGGAGACGAAGCCGACCGGCTTGGCGTGCCACTCTGTGCGGTACCAGTCGATGGCGTTCTTCAGCGGTGCGGGAAAACTGTGGTTGTACTCGGGCGTGACCACGACGAACGCCTCGGCGGCGGCGAGCCGGGCCGAGAGCGCCTCCACCGCCGCGGGGCGCGAGGTCGCCGCGAAGTCCTGCATCACCACGGGCAGGTCGGCCTCGGCGAGGTCGACGACGTCGACGTCCCGGTATCCGAGCTCGGTCGCCTGGTCGAGGAACCAGTGGGCCACCGTGCGGCCCAGCCGGCCGGTCCGGGTGCTGCCCACGATGAGGGCGAGGCGGGCGGGGGGTTCGGACATGACGGTTCTCTCCTTTCGATGGTCTGGCGGTCAGCGGCGGTGCTCGGCGGTCAGGTCTTCCAGCACCGGGACCAGTTCGGCCGGGCTCGGGGCCTCGCGCATCTCCTGGTACAGGTCGGCCGCGCCCTTGCCGAAGGCGGGCTCCGTCAACAGGCGGGACAGCTGGTCGCGCAGGTTCTCGGCCGTCAACTCGGCACTCGGGATGAGCAGTCCGGCACCGTGGTCGGCGACGTACCGCGCGGTGACGTGCTCGCCCCAGAACGGCATGGGTGTGATCAGCTGTGGCACCTGGTGGGCCACCGCCGCCGCGAAGGTGCCGCCGCCGCCGTGGTGGATGATCGCCGAGCAGGTGGGCAGCAGCTGGCCGAGTGGGACGTAGTCGACCAGCCGAACGTTGTCGGGCACGGTGGTGACCAGGTCGCGCTGCTTGGCGTCGATGGTGGCGACCAGCTCGATGTCGAGCTCGGCGAGCGCGGCGACGATCTCCGGGAAGCCGACGCCGCTCTCCCGGAAGAGCTGCCGGCCCCGGCCGCCGAGCCCGAGGGTGAGGCACACCCGCGGGCGGTCCACCCGGGCAAGCAGCCAGTCGGGGACGACTGCCGCCCCGTTGTACGGCACCCGGCGCATCGGCTGGTAGGGCAGGTCGAGCGGTAGCCGCATCCCCGACGGCATCGGGTCGATGGTCCACTGGCCGAGCAGCAGCTCCTCGTCGTAGTCGAGGCCGTAGCAGCTCAGCATCGGGCGCATCAGGGCGTTGACCGGGTCCTGGCCCGGCGTGGCGCCCCGGGACGCCAGCTGCTGCCTGGACTTGGCGCGCAGCCAGGCGATGTTGTCCTGGCCCCACAGGATGCGGGCCTGTGCGGCGCCGCTGACCCGGGCGGCCACCGCGGCGGCCGGGCAGAACGGATCCCAGAGCACCAGGTCGGGTCGCCAGCTCTCGGTGAGGGAGACCAGGTCCTGGAGCACGGGGGTGAACATGGACAGCACCTGGGTGAGGCCGTACCACTGCTCTTCCCAGCGTGGGGTCTCCCGGTCGGTGTCCAGGGCAAGGCTGTCGTCCAGCCCGTCGAGCAGATCGAGGTTGGAGTTGAACTCGACCACGCTGGAGAGGATCTCCCGGTTGCCGAGTGGGATCGCGGTCAGGCCCGCATCGGTCACCAGGTCGACGGCGTCCGGGTGGATGGCCACCCGGACGTCGTGGCCGGCGTTCTGCAGGGCCCAGGCCAGCGGCACGATCGGATGGATGTGGGCCGTGGCGGGAAACACGGTGAACAGGACGCGCATCAGGATTCTCCAGGGCGGGCGGTGAAGCCCGGTCGTCAGGACGGGGTCGCGGCGACGACCGTGGCGGCGAAGTCGTCAACGATCCGCTCGTAGTAGTGCGGGCCGAAGCCCAACCGGTCGGTTTCCGGGACCAGGGAACGCAGCTTGTCGATGGCGATGACGTGATGGCTGCCGGTGTCCTCGTACTGGTGGCGCGCGGTGCGGCCGAGCCGTTGTTCCAGCCGGTCGACGATCCGTTCCACCGGTACGGCCACCCCGGAGGCCACGTTGACGATCTCGCCCTGGAGCCTCTGGGCCAGCAGCCGGTCGATCAGGGTGACCACGTCGGCGACGTCGATCAGATCACGGGCCGCGTCACGGTGGATCCGCACGTCGCCGTCGCGGATCTGTCTGACCAGGGCGGGCAGCAATTGGTGAGCCGGCTGGCCGGGGCCGACCAGGTGCCCGAGCCGCAGCACCAGGTGGTCCGCGCCCGAGGCGCGCAACTGCTCCTCCAGCGCCAGCTTGTGCGCGCCGTAGGGGGTGCAGGGGACGACGGGGACGTCCTCCCGGCCCGGCCCGTCCACCAGCCCGTACATGCCGGTGGCGGCGGTGGAGAAGAAGAGGAGGCGCCGGCCCGTGCTCCGGCAGGAGGCGGCCACCTCGTGCAGCAGCCTGGCCTCCCGCTCGAAGTCGGCGGCGGCGGTGCCGCTGGCCCAGGACACCCCGGCCGCCAGGGCGACGGTGTCGGGGTACCGTCCGGCGATCGGCTGGAGACTGCGGGCGATGAAGCCGTTTCCGATGATCTGCATGGGTGACTCCCTTCGAGGTGGCCGTCGCGACTCAGGCGCCCGACGCGCCGACGTATTCCTTGATCGAGGAGACGATGTAGTCGAGCATCTCGTCGGTCAGGGCCGGGTAGACGCCCACCCAGAAGGTCTGTTCGGTAATGATGTCGCTGTTCGTCAGGTCACCGACGATGCGGTGCGGTTGACCGATGTAGGCCGGGTGCCGGGTGAGGTTGCCGGCGAACAGCCGGCGGGTGCCGATGCGCCGCGACTCCAGGAAGTCGACCAGCCCGGCCCGGGTGAAGGCGGCCTCGGGGTCGACGGTGATCGCGAAGCCGAACCAGCTGGGGTCGCTGCGCCGGGTGGGCTCGGGCAGCAGCAGGCCGGGCACCCCGTCCAGACCTTCGCGCAGCCGGCGCCAGTTGCGCCGCCGGGCCGCGCAGAACTCGTCGAGCCTGGCGAGCTGGGTCAGACCGAGCGCTGCCTGCAGGTCGGTCGCCTTCAGGTTGTAACCGACGTGCGAGAAGATGTACTTGTGGTCGTAGCCGGCCGGCAGTGTGCCCATCTGGTACTTGAACCGCTTCAGGCACTTGTCGTTCTCGCCGGGCTCGCACCAGCAGTCCCGGCCCCAGTCACGCAGCGACTCCACGATGCGGGCCAGCGCCAGGTTGGAGGTCAGCACACAACCGCCCTCCCCCATCGTCAGGTGGTGCGCCGGATAGAAGCTGACGGTGGCCAGGTCGCCGAACGAGCCGGTGAGCTGCCCGTCGTAGGTCGAGCCGACCGCGTCGCAGTTGTCCTCGATCAGGAACAGCCCGTGTTCGTCCGCCAGTTGGGCGATCTCGGTGACCTCGAACGGGTTGCCGAGTGCATGCGCGATGATGATCGCCCTGGTTTTGGGGCCGATCGCGCGGGCGACCCGGTCGGCGGTGGTGTTGTAGGTCCTGAGGTCGACGTCGACGAAGACCGGGACGAGGCCGTTCTGCAGGATCGGGTTGACCGTGGTCGGGAACCCGGCGGCGACCGTGATCACCTCGTCGCCCGGCGTCAGCCTGCGGTCCTCCAGCAGGTGGGAGGTCAGTGCCGAGACCGCGAGCAGATTCGCCGAGGAGCCGGAGTTGGTCAGGTGCGCCTTACGGCGCTTGAGCCTGCGGGCGAATGCCGACTCGAACTTCCGGGAGTTCGGCCCGGCGGCGATTCGCATCTCGAGGGCGGCCCGGACAAGCGCGATCCGGTCCTCCTCGTCCAGCACCGCGCCGGAGGGCCAGATCTCGGTCACGCCGGGTACGAACGGGCCGGCGTCCGGCTGTGCCCGGTGGTAGTCCCGTACCTGCTCGAGCACCTGTTCCTGAAGGTCACTCATGTCCATTCCGTCCTTCTCGTGTCGGTGCTCATACGGCGGCGGCCAGCGCGCCGAGCGAGCTGTCCAGGTCACGGCGGGGCCGCCAGCCCAGCAGGCGCGCGGCCTTGGCGATGTCCAGCTGCTGCCATTCGGTGTCGCTGCGGGCGGTGTCGGCTTCCCGCTCGACCAGCCGGACGGCCAGCCCGCTGTGTGCGATCAACCGCTCGACGGCGCCCCGGACCGGTGTGGCCCGGCCACTGCCGATGTTGATGATCTGACCGGAGACCAGACCGGCCGGTGCGGCGGCCACGGCCAGCACCGCGTCGACCACGTCGCGGACGTCGACGAAGTCACGGCTGGCGCGCAACGGAGCCAGCTCCAGCATCGGGTTCGGCTCGCCCGCCTCGCGCAGCCGGGCGAGGCGCCCGGCGAGACCACCCAGCAGGCTGCCGGGCGGGGTGCCGGGGCCGGTGATGTTCGCGATCCGCAGTACGACGCCGTCCAGGGCACCGGACCGGGCCGCCGCCAGCACCCGATCGGTGGCCAGCAGCTTGGCCCGGCCGTACGGCGTGACCGGAGCGGGGGTGTGCGACTCGGTGGTCCCGCCGCCGACCGTGCCCGGGCCGTACTCGTGCACAGTGCCGAGCTGGATCAGCCTCGGTCGGCGCGGGAGAGCGGCCATCGCCTCGACCAGGTCGCCGACCAGCTCGGCGTTGGCCCGGTGCATCTCCTCCTGGGTGACACCCCACACCGCGCCCGCGGCGTTGACCACCAGTTCGGCCTCGGCATCGGCGAGGAACGCCGCCAGCCTGTCGGGGCCGGCACCGGTGAGGTCCATCGCCAGCGCGGCCACCCCGGGGGACGGGTGACGCCGCATGGGCGCGGTGCGGGAGACGGTGAGGACGTCGGCCCCGGCCCGTTGGAAGGCAGGGCTCAGATGGCGCCCCAGGAAGCCGCTTCCGCCCAGGACGACGACCCGGCGGCCGGCCATCGGCCGGCCGGGGGCGGGCGCCGTCATGCCGCCTGCTCGGGGTGCTTGACCGGCAGCCACCAGTCCGGGTTGTCCCGGTACCAGGCGACGGTGGCGGCCAGTCCGTCCTCGAAGGAGACCTGCGGGGCGTAGCCCAGCTCCTCGCGGATCTTGCTCTCGTCGACCGAGTAGCGCAGGTCGTGGCCCTTGCGGTCGGCCACCCGGCGGATCAGCGACTCGTCCTGGCCGCAGAGTTCGAGCAACTGGCGGGTGATGGCGAGATTGGTGCGCTCGTTACCACCGCCGATGTTGTAGACCTCGCCGGCCCGGCCACGGGTCAGCACCAGCTGGATGCCCCGGCAGTGGTCGTCCACGTGCAGCCACTCGCGGATGTTGCGGCCGTCGCCGTAGAGCGGCACCTGCTCGCCCTTGAGCAGGTTGGTGATGAACAGCGGGATGAGCTTCTCGGGGTGCTGGTACGGTCCGTAGTTGTTCGAGCAGCGGGTGATCGACACGTCCAGGCCGTGGGTCCGCCAGTACGAGCGGGCCACCAGGTCCGAGCCCGCCTTGGAGGCGGCGTACGGGGTGTTGGGCAGCAGTGGCCAGTCCTCGGTCCAGGATCCCTGCTCGATGGAGCCGTACACCTCGTCCGTGGAGATGTGCACCACCCGCTGGACGCCGGTGCGCAGGCAGGCTTCCAGGACGTTCTGGGTGCCGGCCACGTTGGTGCGCACGAAGTCGGCGGCGGCCTCGATCGAACGGTCCACGTGCGACTCGGCCGCGAAGTGCACCACCGCGTCGTGGCCGGGCAGCAGGTCGAGCAGCAACGGCAGGTCGCAGATGTCGCCCTGGACGAACTCCAGCCGGGGGTGGTGCGCCGGCAGGTTGGCCCGGTTGCCCGCGTACGTGAGCTTGTCGAGCACGGTGACCCGGGCTTCCTCGTACCCGGGGTACCGGCCGTCCAGCAGGGCGCGGACGTAGGTCGATCCGATGAAACCGGCCGCGCCGGTGACCAGGAGCCTCATGCTGCCACCTCCACGTGGGTGTGATCGCCGACGATCAGCCGGTGGTGCGCGCTGCCCCGGTCGCCGGAGTTGACGGTTGCCGCGCGTCCGATCAGGGAGGCGTTCAGCCGGCCGGCGCTGGAGACCTCGGCGCCGTCGAGGATGATCGAGTCGTCGACGTGCGTGGCGTACAGCCGGCAGTCGCGGCCCAGCGCGGTGTACGGGCCGATGTGCGCGGCGTCGACCACGCTGCCCGCTCCGATGATCGCCGGACCCTCGATCAGAGAGGCGGTGACCTTGGCGCCGGCCTCGACGACCACCGGGCCGATCAGTTCGCTCGCCTCGTCGACCTGCCCGGCGATCTCGTGGCGCAGGTCGTCGAGCAGACGGCGGTTGCAGGCCAGTACGTCCTCGACGCGGCCGGTGTCCTTCCAGTAGCCGTGGTACTCGCGCGCCCGCACGTCGGCTCCGGACTCCACCAGCCACTGGATGGCGTCGGTGATCTCCAGCTCGCCGCGGGCGCTGGGCCGGATCGCGGCGACCGCCTCGTGGATGGCGGGGGTGAAGAAGTACACGCCGATCAGCGCGAGGTCGCTGCGCGGTTCGGCGGGCTTCTCCACCAGGCGCAGCACCTCGCCCCCCGGGCCGAGTTCGGCCACGCCGAAGGCACGCGGGTCGGCGACCTTGTGCACCACGACCTGGGCGGCGGGCCGGCCGGCCCGGAAGTCGGCGGCGATGTCCCCGACGCCCTCGGGCAGCATGTTGTCGCCCAGGTACATCGCGAAGTCGTCGTCGCCCAGGAAGTCCCGGGCGATGGCGACCGTGTGCGCGAGCCCCCGCGGGGCGTCCTGGCGCAGGTAGGTCAGGCGTACGCCGAGCCGGCTGCCGTCACCGAGCACCGCGGCGATCTGCGGCTCGTGGTCTCCGACGATGAGGCCGATCTCGGTGATGCCGAGGTCGCGGACGGATTCCAGCACGTGTTCCAGGACCGGCCGGTTGGCCACCGGAATGAGCTGCTTGGGCATGGAGTAGCTGAAAGGCCGCAGACGGGTGCCCGTCCCGCCTGCCAGGACCAGAGCTTTCATGGAAGAGGTCTCCTCACGGGTGTGGAGTGCGTTGCGCGATCCGGTCGGCGGTGCTGTCGGCGCGTCAGGCCAGCGATTCCAGGTCGCGCGCGACCTCCGCCGGTGTGGGCATCCGCGTCATCTCGTGGCGCAGTTCGCGGGCCGCCTTGGCGAATTCGGGGTCGGTCAGCAGCTCGGTGAGTGCCGCGCCGATCCGCGCGGGGTCGTTCTGCTGGTGCGCCTCGTCCAGGGCGAGGCCGGCGCCCAGCTCGGTCACCCGCCGGCCGTGGGCGAACTGGTCGGCCAGCTGGGGCAGGACGAGTTGCGGCAGGCCGCGCCAGGTGGCGCTCATGGTGGTGCCGGCCCCGCCATGGTGTACGACCACGTCGTGGTCGGTGAGCAGCAGGTTCAGAGGAGTGGGATCGATCAGCCGGACGTTCTCCGGTACCGGGCCGATCTCCTCCCAGTGGGCGTTGCCGATGGCGGCGATCGCCTCGACCCCGGGCAGTTCGGCGAAGGCGCGCAGGATTCCGCGGGCCAGCGGGACGCCGTTGAGGGCCAGCACGTTGCGGCCCAGCGAGACCACCACACGCCGGCGGCGTTCGGTGCCCGGCCGTGCCGTGGTCCACTCCTGGCGCAGCCAGTCGGGTAGCGTGCCGTTGCCGTGCGAGTCCACGTGCCGGATCGGCGTGCCCGGTTCGGCCTCCGGCAGCTGCAGCGACGGCGGGCACGGGTCCAGGATCACGGCCGGATCGGGCAGCGCGGCGACCCCGGCGGCGTCGAGCAACTCGCGGTGGGTCTCACGCGCCTGGACGCGGGTGGTGCCGGTCAGCGGGTCGACCCCCCAACGGTGGTGCACGACCGGGACGTCGAGCAGCGCGCCGATGATGAGGGAGCAGTACTCCAGGCCGTCGGCCACGATCAGGTCCGGGTGGTAGGCCCGGGCGAGACCGAGGTAGGCGTCCAGGACCGTCCCGTTGTGGGCCGCCCAGGAACGGGCGAAGTCGCCGGGGTCGCCGTTGCGCGACGGGTGGCCCCAGCACTCGATCGGGCGGAGGCCGTGCGGCAGCCAGCCGCGGATCAGATCGGTCATCCCGAACCGGTCGCCCACGCTCGCGGCACTCAGCCCGGCGCCCGCGGCCGCGGCCAGCACGTCCGGCTGGCCGGCCACCAGCACCTCGTGCCCCGCGCCGCGGAGCGCCCAGGCCAGTGGCACGAGTGGCGTCAGATGACCGCCGTCGGGCGTGACGACGAAGAGAACACGCATCTGTTTCCCCAGTCCTGGATAGGATCTGAATTCCCGCGGAACGGGCGGCGGTGAGTATGCCGAAGAATTTCTCGGACTGACATGAATGGGGGCGTATTCCCCGCGCAACCGCCTCGACGTAACACGAATATCCTCTGTGCCGTCTTCTCCGGCGTCAAGGGAGCCGGTTTCCGCTCAGGTCACGCCAAAGCCAGGACCGGGTCAATTCAAAAACACCCCGCAAGCGGAATGTCAGCACATTGCAAAGTGTGGCCGAGATCACGCGCCGGGGCTTTCGGTGACGGCATGGACAGCACCGTGCCCCGGCCGGATCCGCCCCTCGTGGGGGCCGGCCCGACCGGGGCACGGTGGGTGTACGGGAACCGTCTGTCGGCGGCCGTGGCCGCCGATGGCCTCAAGCCGCCGTCGGCGGCCGCCAGTCGGCCAGGACCCCGGCGGCCAGGGCGTCGGCCAGCGAAGGAGCGGACCTGTCCTTGTCCGAGATGATCGGCGGCTCGGTGAATCCCCACGGGATGGCGAGGTCCTGGTCCAGCGGATCGATGTCGATCTGCGTGCCGGGGACATGGACGCTGGACAGCACGTAGCAGATGCAGCTGTCGTCGCTGAGTGCGAGGAATCCGTGCGCGACGCCCTCGGGAACGTAGACGGCTCGCCCCGATGTGTCGTCCAGCAGGTTGCTTTCGTATGTGCCGAAGGTCGGCGAGCCGACCCGGAGGTCGACCACGAAATCCCGCAGCGCACCGCGCACGCAAGAGACGAACTTCGCCTGACCCGGCGGAATGGTCACGCTGTGCAGCCCGCGCAGGGTGTTGCGACGGGACACCGAATAATTGATCTGGCGTGGCACGAATGGCTCGCCCACAATGCGGCCGAGCTCCTCCGTGCGAAGGGACTCGAAGAACGCGCCGCGCTCGTCGAGGAGCAGCTTCGGCTCCACCACATACACGCCGGGAATACTGGTCTCGGCCATCTGCATGGCATTTCCCCCTTTCTTTTGCCGGGTGCCCGCGTGCGGCGGTCCGGTCAGTGGGCCGCCCCGGTCGGCTGGGCGGTGGTCGACGCCTTCGCCGCGGTGGCAGCCGCGGCAGCGGCCGCCACCTGGCCGCGGGTGCGGATGCACCAGGCACTCAGAAAGGCCAGCACGCCGACCACCGTGCCGTACACGAAGACCTGGTGGGTACCGGCGGCGACGGCGTGCTCGTAGGCCCTGTGGGCGGCCGGCGGGAGCGCGCGCAGGCTGTCGGCGCTCAGGTGTGTGGCGGAGGTGGGCGCGGCGTGACCGCCTCGACCGCCGGGACCGCCGTGGTGGGCACCGGCGCTGATGTGGTCGGCGAAGACGATACCGGCCAGCGAGACACCGAACGAGCCGCCGAGGGTGCGGGAGAGGGTGACGGTGGAGGAGGCCACCCCGAGATGCCGGCGCTCCACGCTCTCCATGCCCACGGAGAGGGTGACCTGCATCGCGAAGCCCAGGCCTGCACCGAAGACGGCCATGTAGGCGCCGGTGACGACGGAGCCGGTCCCGGTGTCCATCAGCGAGAACAGGAAGACCCCGGCGGCGATCAGGAACGCGCCGATCGCCGCGTAGAGGGTGAAGTTGCCCTTGCGGGAGATGAGTTGGCCGGCGAACAGGTTGACGGCCACCATCGACAGCAGCAGCGGCAGCATCAGGATGCCCGCGCTGGTGGCCGAGGCGCCCTGCACGGCCTGCTGGAACATGGGCAGGAACGTCATCACGGCGACCATCACGAAGCCGACCAGGAATGCCAGGACGTTCGCCCAGCAGAAGTTGCGGCTGCGGAAGACGCCGAGCGGCAGCACCGGTTCGGCGGCCCGGCGCTCGACCGCGATCAGTGCGGCGGTGGCAGCGACGGCGACCACCGCGAGGCCGATGATCTCCGCCGAGTCCCAGTGGTACTTGCTGCCGCCCCAGGTGGTGATGAGCACCAGGGCGGCGATCGCGGTCGCCAGCAGGGCGGCTCCCAGGTAGTCGATCCGCCCGGCGGTGCGCCGGGCGGGCACCTGCAGCGCGACGGCGACCATCACCAGTGCAGCCAGCCCGACCGGCACGTTGACGTAGAAGCAGTAGCGCCAGCCGAGGTGGTCGGTAAGGAAGCCGCCGACCAGCGGTCCGGCGACCATGGCGGCCCCCATAACGGCCGAGGCCATGGCCTGGAACTTGCCTCGGGCCTGCGGCGTGACCAGTTCGCCGATCAGCGACAGCGCGCCGACCATCAGGCCGCCGCCGCCGAGGCCCTGCAGGACCCGCAGGCCGATGAGCTGGTTCATCGACTGGGCGAGGCCGCACAGGGCGGAGCCGAGCAGAAAGATCCCGATCGAGCCGAGGAAACAGCCCTTGCGCCCGTACATGTCGCCGAGCTTGCCCCAGATCGGGGTGGAGGCGGCGGTGGCCAGCATGTATCCGGAGGCCACCCAGGACAGATGGTCGAGGCCGCCGAGGTCGCCGACGATGGTGGGCATCGCGGTGCCCAGGATCAGGCTGTCGAGGGAGGCGAGCAGCATCGCCAGCACCGCCGCGGCCATCACGACGTAGGTGGCGCGGGTCGGCGGCGGCGGGACCGGCACGCCGGCCGGAGTCGGGTTCTGCGAGATGGCGTCCACGCCCCTTCCAGGCTGCGGGGTCGCGCCCCGCAGCCACTTACTTGCCGGTTGGTTAGTTGGGTACAGTGGAGAACGTAGGGGCTTTACTTACCAACCGTCAAGTAAGAAGGACGCGAACGGAATTGGCCACCCGACAGACCGCGGCGAACACCCGCAACCGCAGAAGAGACACCCGCCGGGAGATCCAGGAGATCGCGCTACGGCACTTCATCGAGCATGGCTACGAGACCACCTCGCTGCGCGAGATCGCCGAGGAACTGGGCGTCACCCACGCCGCGCTCTACTACCACTTCCGGTCCAAGGAGGACATCCTCGTCAGCGTCGCCGAGGGCCTGGGCGAACCGATCGACGAGCTGATCGCCTGGGGTGAGCAGCAGCCCCCGACCCTCCAGACCCGGCAGGAGCTGCTCACCCGGTACAGCGAGGCACTCACCGCCGCCGCCCCGCTCTTCCAGTTGATGCAGGAGAACCAGTCGGCACTGCGGAAGCTGAGCATCGGTCAGACGCTGAACGAGCGGGTGGCCGCACTGTCGCGGCTGATCTACCTGCCCGAAGCGCCGCTGGAGGCCCAGGTCCGGGCCTCCAGCGCGCTGATGACGGTGCATTTCGGCGCGTTCTCGCTCTACGCCCTGCCCGGCGACGCGGAGGAGAAGCGCAAGGCCCTGCTGGACCTCGGGCTGGAACTGCTGGCCGCCGCGGACGCGGGCAGCCGGTGATCCGGCGGCGGGCCTCAGCGACCCGCCGCGCGGCGCACCGCGTCCAGCAGCCCGGCCTGCGCCAGGCAGTCCCCGGCTGTCGGACCGGCGCCGGCACGCACCGCCGCGGTGAACGCCGCGAGGGTGAGCGCCACCTGGTCCGCGGCCGCCAGCTCGATCTCCTCGGTGCCCGAGGGCCGGGTCAGCCGGAGCACCGGCCGGTGGTCGGCGGGCGGGGTGAAGGCGCGTTCCACGCTGATCCGGCCGGTGCTGCCGACCAGCTCGTAACTGGACCGGTAGGCGTGCTCCATACCGAACTCGAGCTGCGCGACGGCGCCTTCGGGTGTGCGCAGCAGCACCGCGCCGCCGGTCTCCACCTGCCGGCCGGCAACGGTCTCCAGGGCGGCACCCACCACCCGCAGCCGGTCCCCCAGAAAGTGCAGGGCCGCCCGCAGCGGGTAGACGCCGACATCCGACAGCGCACCGCCGCCGAGTTCGGGACGGTGCCGGATGTCGCCGGCCGGCAGTGCCGGGATGGTGAACACCGCGTGGAAGGAGCGTGGTTCACCGATGGCACCGTCGGCCACCAGCCGCCGGACCGACTCGTGCTGGGGATGATGGACGAACATCACGTTCTCCATCAGCACCAGGCCGCGCCGCTCGGCCGACTCGACCAGCTCCCGGGTCCGGTCGGCCTCGGTGGTGAGCGGCTTCTCGGCCAGCACGTGCTTCCCCGCGCGCAACGCCGCGGCCACCCACTCGGCGTGCAGCGCGGCGGGCAGCGGTATGTAGACCGCGTCCACCTCGGCCAGAGCGAGCAGTTCGGCGTAGCCGGTGACCGGTCGGCAGCCGTACGGCCGGCTCGTCTCAGCGGCGGTGCGGCCGTCCCGGCTGGCCACCGCGACGAGCTCGATCCGGTCGTCGGCGGCCATCGCGGGCAGCATCCGACGGCGGGCGATCCCGGCGCAGCCCATGACTCCCAGACGCAACGGAGTCATCGGGCCGGTAGCGCCGTGGCGTTGAGGCAGGCCAGCAGGGTGCGCGCCTGTACGTTGACGTAGCGACCGTGACGGACCAGCGAGGTGAGCTGGCCGGGCGTGACCCAGCGGAAGCCCTCCGGCGGTTCGGACGCGGCCGTCCGCTCGTCCGCCTCGACGATCAGATAGCGGCTCTCGGCGTTCAGGAACCGGCCGCCCTCCTCCGAGTGCACGGCCTCGTAGTGAATCCGCTCCGGCCCGGCGTGAAGCACCGCGTCCAGGAAGGGCGGTCGGTCCTCGGGCGGCAGGTGCGCGTGGCTGCCCTCGGTGGTCTGGACCGTGGGACCGAGCTCGACCGTGTCGAGGAAGCCGCCCTCGACCCGCGCGTGGACCAGGACGTGCCGCACGCCGTCGACGGTCCGGGTCAGGAAGGCGGCCACGCCGCGTCCGACCGGCTCGAACAGTGGCTGGGTCCAGCTGCCGACCTCCCGGCTGCCGGCCCGGACCCGGACCGCGACGGTGCGGAAGTAGCGGCCGTCCTCGTGGTCGATGGACCGCTCACCATGCCGCCAGCCCTGCACCGAGGCGAGCGGCACCCGCTCCGCCGACACGTCGTGGCGCGAGCGCTCGGTGGTGAACCAGGACAGCACTTCGGTGTCCGAGGACAGCGCCCGCGGCTGGGGGTCCGCGAGCGGCATGCAGGAGAGCACGGTGCGCGAGTCCATGTTGACCACGTTGTCGCGGTGCAGCAGCTCGTTCACCTGGCCGAGCGTGAGCCAGCAGAAGTCCTCGTGCTCGGGGACCTCCCCGACCGCCTCGACCACCATGTTGCGGTTGGACTTCCGGAAGAACCAGGAGCCGTGCTCGGACTGCAGCACGTCGGCCAGCACGTGGCCGCTTGCCGGGTCGGTGAAGTACTCGATGTACTTCACGTCGCTGCCCTTGTGCACCTTGGTGTAGTTGCTGCGGGTGGCCTGCACCGTCGGTGACAGCTGCAGCAGGTTCGGATTGCCCGGCTCCATCTTCGCCTGCATCAGCAGGTGCAGCACCCCGTCGAACTCCTTGACCAGGATGCCGAGGATGCCCACCTCGGGCTGCTTGATGATGGGCTGCTGCCAGTGCCGGACCGGACCGTCGCCGACCGTGACCCGCAGGCCCTCGACGCTGAAGAAGCGACCACTGTGGTGCCGTAGGTTGCCGGTGGCCTCGTCGAAGGACCAGCCCTCCAACTCGGCGAACGGGATCCGGTCGACCTCGAACCGGTGCGCCCGGCCGCGGGCGGCCAGCCAGTCGGCGAAGTCCTCGGTGGCCAAGTGCGCGCCGCGGACGGTGGCGGCGGAGCGGGCGAGCCGCTCGGCGAGGGTGGCGTCCTCGCGGGGGCGCAGCCGGGCGGGCTCGGCGAGACTGGGTCGCATGGGGGGTTTCCTCCTGGGGTGGCTGGTCATCGGGTCAGCTGCTCGAGGTCGCGGACCACGCGGGCGGGCGAGGGCATCCCGGCCATCTCGGCCCGCAGTTCCGCGGCCGCCTTGGCGTAGCGGGGTTCGGCGAGCAATTCCCGTACGGCTGTGCGCACTCGGGCCGGGTCGTCCTGCTCGGCCGGGTCGTGCAGGAAGAGGCCGGCGCCGGCCTCGGTCACCCGCTCGCCGTACCAGAACTGGTCGGCCAGCTGCGGCAGCACGAGCTGCGGCAGGCCGAAGAAGGACGCGGTCATCGCGGTCCCCGCGCCGCCGTGGTGGACCACCGCCGAGCACGAGTCGAGCAGCAGGGTCAGCGGGAGCGGCTCGACCAGCCGCACGTTGGCGGGGATCGGTCCCAGCACGTCGTGATACCGGCGCCGCACCGTCACCACGGCCTCCACCTCGGGCATCTGGCCGAAGGCCTCCACGAGGTGGCGGAACAGCCCTTCGCCGTGGTACTCGATGGTGCGTCCGCCCAGCGAGACCGCGACCCGACTGCGGTCGGCTGTGCCGCCCCGGCTGTCGCGCAGCCACTCGGGCATCACGCCGTTGCCGTTGAACGGCACGAAGCGGACCGGGGCGCCCGGCGTGATTCCCGGCAGCTGAAGGCTGGGCGGGCACGGGTCGAGCAGCAGGTCCGGGAACGGCAGGTCGGTCAGGCCGAGGCGCTCGTAGGCCTCCCGGAGTCCGTCCCGGCCGGCAGCGCGCGCCTGGCCGGAGACCGGGTCGACTCCCCAGCGGTGGTGGACCACCGGCACTTCGAGCTCTTCGCCGAGCAGCAGCGAGAGGTACTCGAGCGGGTCACCGATGATCAGGTCGGGGCGGAACCGCCGCGCCACCTCCAGGTACCGGGGTAGCACCTCGAGAGTCTGCGGCATCCACAGCCTCCCGATGTTGGACAGCTGCTCCAGCTGCGGCCGCCCCCAGGACTCCAGCGGGCGCCGTCCCGGGTCGAGCCGCTTGGCCAGCAACTCGTCGACGTTGAGCGGGCCGCCCAGCTCGACGGCGTTCAGGCCCGCCGAGGCGGCAGCAGCCATCACGTCCGCGCGTCCGGCGACGAGCAGTTCGTGGCCGGCCGCCCGGATCGCCCAAGCCAGCGGGACGAGCGGGGTGAGATGGGTGGACACCGGTGAGGTGATCAAGAGGACACGCATCTGATTCTCCTGCCGGGGATCGGGTCGGTGGCGTGTGGTGGGCCGAAGCGGACGCGGCCCACCACACGAGGGGCGCTACTGGGCGCCCGCAGCCTGCGGGACGTTCTCCCTGACCCAGCGGGCCACGGTCGGCAGGGAGGTTCCGGCGGAGAAGACCTCCGCGACGCCGAGCTTCTTGAGCGGCACCACGTCCGCCGTCGGGATGATGCCGCCGCCGAACACGGTGATCTCCCGGCTCCCCCGCTCGCGGAGGATCTCGAAGAGCCGGGCGAACAGTGTGAGGTGCTCGCCCTGCACGCTGGAGAGGCATACCGCGTCGGCGTCCTTGCCGATCACGGCCTCCACCACCTGCTCGACGGTGTCCAGCGGTCCGGTGATGGTCTCGACGCCGGCCTCGCTCAGCGCGTCGACCAGCGGCCGCGGCGCGTCGCCGCCCGCCCCCGGCATGGCCAGGACGACGCGGATCGGAGTGTTCTGCTGCATGGTTGCCTCCAGGCTGGATGGGCTTACGGGGCGTGGACTCGCCTCAGTGACGGGCGGTCAGTTGTTCGAGCGTGCCGACCACCTCGGCGGCCGAGGGCAGGGCGGCGATCTCCCGCGCCAGTTCACCGGCCCGCTCGCGGTAGGACGGAACGGTGAGCAGCGCCTCAGCGGCCTTCCGCACGTCCGCGGCGGTCTCCTGCCCGGGCATCAGGCTGATCGCGGCGCCGAAGTCGGCGATCCGCTGCGCGGCCTCGATGAAGTTGCCGCCCTGGGGCACGACCAGCTGCGGGACCCCGGCGTTCATCGCAGTCAGTGCGGTGACACCGCCGCTGTGGTGAATGACCAGGTCGCTGGTCGGCACGACGACGTCGAGCGGCACCCAGCCGGCGCGTACGCCGGGCAGCTGCGCGCGCAGTTCCTCGGCGACCTCGTCCAGGGTGGCGACCACGATCTCCGCGTCCAGCGGAGCGAGGTGCGCCACCAGATCGCGCAGGAATCCGGTCTTCTGCGCGAGCACCAGGCGGCTGCCGGAGGTGACGACCACCCGTGGCCGCTCGCCGCGGGTGTACATCCACGGCTCCAGCGGGCGCTGCCCGTTGGCCGGGACCCACCGCATCGGCTGGGCGGGCGGCGCGTCCGACGGGCGCAGGCCTGGCGGGCAGATGTCGACGAACAGATCCGGCTCGGGCAGCGTCTCCAGTCCCAACTCGGCGAGTTCTGGCTGGAGTTCGATGCCGGCGGCCGGGTCGGTGCGCCAGGCGTCGCCGGTGTCCCAGGCCTGCCGGACGTAGGGCACACCGAGCCGGGCGGCAAGCAACGCGGCCGCGAACGACATCGAGCCGCCAACCACGAGGTCCGGGCGCCAGCGCTCCGCCAGATCCAGCAGTGCCGGCATGCTCGCCGCGGCCATCCGGCCGAACCAGCGGCCGGCGAAGTCCAGTTCCTCGAGCGGGGTCCGGGGCAACTGCACCGGATTGCCGGCGCGGTCCATGGTGGCGAAGCGGCGCACCGAAGCCGGTGCGACCGGTACGCCGGGCAGGCCGGTCCCCGAGATGTAGGGGACCATGTCCTCCAGCGCACCCATGAATACCTGGTGGCCCGCGTTACGGGCGGCGGTGGCAAGCGGGGCCAGCGCGAACACGGTCGCCGGGCTGCCGCTGGCGATGAACAGTATCTTCATGAACTTTCCAGTGGGCAGGGGAAGTCGGACCGATCAGTCGTTGATCAGGATGGTGTTGCCGTCGGGGTCTCGAACGAAGAAGCGGTGCATGGTGTCGTGCCGCTCTATCTCGCTGGGGCCGGCCGAGGCCAGTTCCTCCCGGGCCGCCTCCAGGTCCGCCTTGGTGAAGGCGAGGGCGATGGTGTCCCCACCGGTGTCACCGCCCAGCACCAGCTCGCGTCCCTCGCCGGTGTCCAGCACGATCCAGTTCTCGCCCTCCTTCACGGTGGGCAGGCCGAGCCGGTCGCGGTAGAAGGTGCGCATCGCCTCGAAGTCGGCGCACTTGATCAGGGTGGCGGTGAGTTCGCCGAACATGCGTTAGGTCCTCTCGATAGCAGTCGGCCGGCGTCTCAGCCGAGCAGCGTGCCGCCGCTGGCGTCGACGAAGGCGCCGGTGATCCAGCGCGCGTCCGCGGAGGCCAGGAAGGCCACCACATCGGCGATCACCGTGGGCTCGGCGACCTCCCCGAAGGCGCTCAGCTGCGACATGGCCGCCCGGACCTCCGGGACCCGGAACAGCTCGCTGCCGTTGTCGGTGCTGCCGGGCGCCACCGTGTTGACGGTGATCCGCCGCTTGCCCAGGTGCCGGGCGAGATGCAGGCTGATCTGTTCCAGAGCGCCCTTGGTCATCGCGTAGGTGACCTGCTCGGGGGCGGCGAACCGCGTGAGGCCGGAGGAGATGTTGATGATCCGGCCGTGGTCCGGGATCAGACTCAGGGCACGCTGGATGACGAAGAGCGGAGCCTTGGCGTTGACCGCCATCATCCGGTCGAACCACTCGCCGGAGATGTCCTCCGGCAGGGCGGTGCCCATCAGGCCGGCGTTGTTCACCAGGATGTCCAGCCGCGTGCTGCCGGCGTGCTCCTCCAGCTGGGCCTCCAGGCTCTTGAAGAGGATGTCGATGCCGTCGGCCAGGCCCAGCTCGGCCTGCACGGCGAAGGCGCGGCCACCCGCGGCGCGGATGTCGGCGACCACCTGCTCGGCTGCCTCCGTCCTGGTTCCGTAGTGCACCGCGACCAGCGCGCCCTCCTGTGCCAGCCGTTCGGCAATCGCCCGGCCGATGCCCCGGCTCGCGCCGGTGACCAGAGCAGTCCTGTCGGTGAGTTTGGGCATGGTGGTCCTCGTCTCGTGGGTGTATGGGGGTGGTCAGTAGCCGGCGGGCGCGCCGAACCACCTGCGCAGCGCCGGTCGCAGGTCGCCCTGCACGCCGGCCCAGACCACGTGCCCGTCCGGGCGTACCAGCAGGTCGTGGTCCACCAGGGCGGCTTGGGTGGCGGGCCGGCCCGCCACCAGGTCCACCCGGTCGGCCCAGGGCGCCAGTTCGGCGGCCAGCCGGGCGGTGCGGGCCTGGTCGCGGCCCAGCGCAAGCAGCAGACCTCGGCCGGTCCGCAGCAGACGCGCGACGTTCTCGCGGTGCTGACCGGTGACCAGCTCGAAGCCGGGCAGCCGGGCCCCGAGCAGCGGATGGTCTCCAGGACCGACCGGATAGCGGACGTCCAGGCCCGCGATACTGCGCGCCAGGTACCGCGCCACGCCGTCCAGGGTGAGCAGTTCGGCGAACACGGCGCGCAGCCCGTCCACCTCCGGGCCGCCGAGCAGCATCTGAGACTGCGCGGTGATGCCGGTCAACACTCGCTCGGCGACCGGGTGTCGCTCGTCGTGGTAGCTGTCGAGCAGACCGGCCGGTGCCCAGCCGCGGACCTGCGCGGCCAGCTTCCAGCCGAGGTTGGCGGCATCCTGCAGGCCCAGGTTCAGCGCCTGTCCGCCGACCGGCATCTGCTGGTGGGCGGCGTCCCCCGCCAGCAGGACGCGGCCCTGGCGGTACCGGGCGGCCTGGCGGCAGGCGTTGTCGAAGGCGTTGACCCACAGCGGGGTGCCGTGGCTGATGTCCTCGCCGGTCACCCGTGCCCAGGCGGCCGCCACCTCGGCGAACGTGGGCGGCCCGGTGCGAGGCGCCGCCCGGACCGCGAACTCGTGCACCATGACCCGGGTGACGCCGTCCGGGCGCCGGGCCGCGACGGCCATCCCGGCGGGGAAGCGTTCGAAGCGGCGCCCGGGGATGTCGATGCCGTCGACGTCGGCGCGCAGCAGCTCCTTGTCGGCCGCGGAGCCGGGGAAGTCGATGCCGGCCAGCCGCCGGACCGTGCTGTCCTCTCCGTCGCACCCGACCAGATGGGCGGCGCGGAGCCGTACCGGCCCGGCCGGGCCTTGTGCCAGCACCTCGACGTGGTCGGGGTGCTGGCAGAGTTCGGTGACCAGGTGACCGCGCCGGATCCGGGCGCCCAGGGCGGTGGCCCGGGCGGCCAGCAGCTCCTCGGTGCGTGCCTGGAGCACTTTCCACTGGCCCGCATACCGCGTGTCCAGCCCGCCCAGGTCAAGAGGCAAGCCGCCGTAGTGTCCCGCACGGTCGTTGGGGGGTGTGCCCAGCTCATCCAGCAGGCCGCGCTGGTCGAAGAACTCCATGGTGCGCGCGTGCAGGGTCGACGCCCGGGAGGCGGTCGCCGGGGCGGCCAGCCGCTCCAGCACGACCGTTGCCGCGCCGCCGAGCCGCAGTTCCGCGGCGAGCAGCAGCCCAACCGGGCCCGCGCCCACCACGATCACCTGGGTGTCCATGGTCAGCGCCGGCCCTCCGCGTAGGACTTGGCGTGTCCCAGGGTGGCGCGGCTGTTGGCGCTGAGCGCGGTCCGGATGTGTGTGCGGGCCTGCTCGACCCCGGCGTCGCCGCCCAGGACGGCGGCGATCTTCTCCGGGTTGACAACCACCGTGTGCTGGGAGGTGACGGCCACCCCGTCCGCGTTCGGCACCAGCCGCCACTGGCCGGTGTGCAGGGTCATCAGCGCCGGCAGCGTGGTCTGCTTGTAGACGATCAGTTCGTCCGGGAAGCACACCCGGATCGACTCGGTGGTGTGCGTGTGGCCGTCCACCGTGCGCGTGTCCATCCGCAGCGTCTGCACGCCGGGAGTGTCCTCGGTGAGCCGGACCGTCGCCACGTGCGGGAGTCGCTCGGACCACAGGTGGGCCTCGTTGAGGAAGTCGTAGACATCCTTGGCCGAGCCGTTGACCTGCACGGTGTCCTCGAAGGAGAACAGCAGGTCGTCCGCGGCGGTGGACAGTTCGACGTTGTGCTTGAGGGCGGCCAGCTCCGAGCGGCTGTTGCGGTCGACCGCCTCGTCGATCCACGCCAGTGACTGCGGGTCGTCGTCGACCGCGCGGTAGTCGTGCCGCAGTCGGACGCGGGACTCGGTCGCCGAGAGCGGCTCGACGATCCAGACACCGCCCATCGCGGCGACCGGCGGCGCGGATACCTCCTGACGGAACTCGATCCGCAGCGCCTCGGGGTCCAGCGCGCGGCGCGAGGACCAGTTCTTGACCACGCCGCCTGCGGTGGCCCAGATCCGGATGACCTCCTCCTGCGGGACGCGCTCCACGTGGTCGACGTGAACGGTCGGCGGGAATATCCGGGGCCAGTTCTCGACCTCGGCGATCAGCCGGTAGACGTCTTCGGCCGGGGCGGCGACCATGATCTCGTGCTCGGCCTCGCGGCGAGTCTGCTGGGGCATTGCTGTTCTCCTAGGGTCGATCGCGGCGGACTGCCGGTCAGAAGTTGCCGAGGCCGCCGCAAACGTTGAGCGCCTGGGAGGTGATCGACGCGGCGGTGTCCGAGGCCAGGTAGCCGACCAGGCCGGCCACCTCCTGCGGGGTCGAGTAGCGGCCGAGCGGGATCTTGGCCTGGAACTTCTCCAGAACCGCGTCCTCGGTGGTGTCGAACGCGGCCGCGTAGCCCTGGCGGACCCGCTGCGCCATCGGGGTCTCCACGTAGCCGGGGCACACCGCGTTGACGGTGATCCCGGTCGGGGCCAGCTCATTGCCGAGCGCCTTGGTGAAGCCGACCACGCCGTGCTTCGAGGCGGAGTAGGGCGCGCCCAGCACCACGCCCTGCTTGCCCGCGGTGGAGGCGATGTTGATGATCCGGCCGCGGTCCTTGGTCCGCATGCCGCCGGTGTTGAGCACCTCACGGGTCATCATGAAGACGCTGGTGAGGTTGGTGGCGATGACGTCCAGCCAGAGCGCGTCGTCGATGTCTGCGGTGACGCCGCCGCCGCTGCGGCCGGCGTTGTTGACCAGTACGTCGACGGTGCCCAGCCGGTCCACCGCCGCCTGCACGAGCGTGCGGATGTCCTGCGGGTCGCGGACGTCGCAGGCCGCGCCCTCGACGGTCAGGCCCTCGGCCCGCAGCGTCTCGACCGTGTCGGCGACGTTCTCGGCGCTGCGGGCGCAGATGAACACCGCGTGTCCCTGGCCGGCCAGGGTGCGTGTCACCTCCAGCCCGATTCCGCTGGTGGCTCCGGTGACCAGAGCCACCCGCTGTCCGTGGTCCGGCATGTCCCCTCCTGGTGGTGCGTCGGCTGATGTGGTGGGTGGCGCCGGCTCAGGCCGCGGCGGTGGCCAGCAGCTGCTCGTTCACGAGCTCGAGCAGTGCGCGTGGGGTCTTGGCGTCGGTCACCACGGAGTCGTCCAGGGTGATGTCGTACTCGCGCTCGATCCGGCCCGCGGTCTCGAGGAGCGCGAGGGACTCGTAGCCGAGTGCCTCCAGCTCGGTGTCGAGGATCTCGCCCTCGAGGTCGACCCCCTCCTCGGTGCCGGCCGCGTCGCGCAGGATCCGCTTGAGGTCCTCCAGGGTGAATTCCCGGGCAGTCATGTCGCTCCTTGGTTGTGGGTTCTCAGGTGGGTGATGGACCGGGTCAGCGCGCGGTGCGCACGACCAGGGCGGAGTTGAAGCCGCCGTAGCCGCGGGCGAGTACGAGCGCGGTGCGAAGCGGTGTCTCGCGCGGACTGCCGGTGACCAGGTCGAGCTGGTAGCCGGAGTCGGGGGTGGTGCCGGTGGTCGGTGGGATCACACCCTCGCGCAGGGCCAGCAGCGCGCAGGCCACGTCCAGCGGTGCCGCTCCCGAGTAGAGCCGCCCGGTCATCGTCTTGGGCGCGGTGACCGGCACACCGTGCGGGCCGAAGACCGCGGTGATCGCCTCCGCCTCGATCCGGTCCAGATCAGGCAGCGCGGCCGCGTCCGCGAACACCACGTCGACCTCGTCCGGCCCCATGCCGGCGTCCGCCAGGGCGAGTTCGATCGACCGGCGGAGCCCGGGCTCCCGTCCGCTGCCGGGCCGCGGGTCGAAGGTGGCGGCGTATCCGGCGATCTCGCCATAGATCTGCGCACCGCGGTCGCGCGCCGCGTCGGCGGCCTCCAGGACGAGCAGCGCTCCCCCTTCGCCGGGCACATGCCCGGCGGCGGCATCGTCGAACGGGACATAGGCCCGCTCGACATCCTCGCTGGTGCTCAGCCGTTCGCCGGCGAGTTGTGCCACCCAGCCCCACGAGCAGATCGAGGCATCGACACCGCCCGTGACGATCAGCCGGCTGCCCTTGCGGATCTGCCGCCGGGCGACGGCGATCGCGTCGAGGCCCCCGGCCTGGTCGCTGACCAGGACGCCGCTCGGACCCTTCATACCGTTCCGGATGGAGATCTGGCCGGTGTTGACCGCGTAGAACCAGGCGAAGGACTGGTACGCGCTGACGTGCCGGCTCCCGCGGGCCCACAGGTTCTGCAGTTCCTTCTGGCCGAACTCGAAACCGCCGGAAGAACTGGCAGTCACCACGCCCATGTCGTAGGCGGGCAGGGCCTGGGGATCCACGCCGGCGTCGGCGAGGGCCCAGTCGGCGGCCGTGAGCGCGAGCCGCGTCATCCGGTCCGTCTGCGGCAGGAGTCGGCTCGGCAGGTGGTCCGCGGCGACAAAGCCGTCGATCTGGCCGGCCAGTCTGGCCGGGTAGTCGCTCGGGTCGAACGCGGTGATCCGGCCGATGCCGCTGCGGCCCTCCCGGGTGGCGGCCCAGTACTCCTTCGCGCCCAGCCCGTTGGGAGCGGTCACACCCAGCCCGGTGACGACGACGGATGTGCTGCTCATGATCTGCTCCTGTCGGCGTCGGTCAGCACCATGGCGCTCTGGAATCCACCGAACCCGCTGCCCACGGTCAGCACCGTGTCGGTGTGCCAGTCCCGGGCGGTGAGCGGCACGTAGTCCAGGTCGCACTCCGGGTCCGGGGTGTGCAGGTTCGCGGTCGGCGGTACGACGTTGTTGCGGATCGCCAGCACCGAGGCGGCGATCTCGATCGAACCGATCGCGCCCAGCGAGTGGCCGACCATCGACTTGATGGAGCTGACCGGCACCCGGCGGGCGTGCTCGCCCAGACTCCGCTTGAACGCCGCGGTCTCGTGCCGGTCGTTCTGCACGGTGCCCGAGCCGTGGGCGTTGATGTAGTCGATGTCCTCGGCGTCGAGCCGGGCCTCGTCCAGCGCGGTACGGATGGCCTCGGCCATCTCCCGGCCGTCGGGGCGCAGCCCGGTCATGTGGAAGGCGTTGCAGCGGGTGGCGAAGCCCGCGATCTCGGCGTAGACCGTGGCACCGCGCTGCCGCGCGTGCTCCAGCGTCTCGAGGACGAAGACGGCCGCCCCCTCACCGAGGACGAATCCGTTGCGGGTGGCGTCGAAGGGCCGGGAGGCGTGCTCGGGGTCGTCGTTGCGCGGGGTGGTCGCCTTGATCGCGTCGAAGCAGGCCATGGTGATCGGCGAGATCGGGGCGTCGGTCGCACCGGCGATCATCACGTCGGCCGATCCGTCGCGGATCAGCTCGACCGCGTGCCCGACCGAGTCCAGGCCGGAGGTGCACCCGGTGGAGACCACGGTCACCGGACCCTCCGCGCCTACCGACCAGGCGACCTCCTTGGCGAAGGAGCTGGGCACGAAGAAGTTGTAGAGGTGCCTGGGGGCATAGCGGTGGTCGACCAGGTCGAGGCGGCCGCTGTCGCTCACCACCCGGTACTCCTCGTCGAGACCGGTCGTGGCGCCGACCGCGCTGCCGATGGTGACGCCCATCCGGTGCGGGTCCAGCTGGTCCAGCTCCAGGCCGCTGTCGGCCACCGCCTCCCGGGCGGCCACCACCGCGAACTGCCCGGCGCGGTCGCTCCGGCGGATCTCCTGCGGCCGCAGCCCGTGCTCGTACGGGTCGAAGTCGACCTCGGCGGCGACCCGGGAGCGGAACGGGGTGGGGTCGAAGAAGGTGATCCCGCGGGTGGCGGTCCGGCCCTCGCTGAGCAGCGCCCAGAAGTTCTTGGTCCCGATGCCGCCCGGGGCCAGCACTCCGACCCCGGTGATCACGACACGCCGTCCGGTCATCGCTGGGCCTGCCAGTGGTAGAAGCGCGTGGCCATGGCGTCCGAGGGCGAGCGCCAGGTACTGGGGTCGTAGGCCTGGATGTACGGCTTGAGGTCCTGGCTGACCTGCACGAAGAGCGGGTCCTCCTTGGCCTGTTCTATGTGCTCCCCGCCATGCTCGCCGTCGAAGTCCTGGAGGTGGAAGTAGAGGCCGCGGTAGGCGAACAGCTGGCGGCGCCGGGTGCCCATGCGATGCGGCATGTCGGTCTCGTCGAACGCGCCGAAGAGCCGGGCCACCTCGTCGCTGGAACCGACGTCCATCCGGGCGACGATCAGGTTGCTGTGCACAGAGAATCTCCTTCGTTCGAGCTGGGCCTTCTATCGGGCGGGGCCGAACCACCGATGCAGGGCGGCCGGCAGCTCCAGGTGGCTTTCCGGGGTCCAGGCGACGTGCCCGTCGGGGCGGACCAGGACGGCCGCGGTGGCCTTGAGCGGGCTGTCGTCCGCGAGGCCGCGCACCGCGGCGGTGCACACGTCGACACGGTCGGACCAGGGCTCGGCCTCCTTGCGCAGCGCGGGGTCGTCGGCGAGGTCCAGCAGCACGCCGTTGGCCGGGTGCAGCAGCTCGGTGGCGCAGATGGGACCCGCCGCGGTGTCGAGCTCAAGCGACGGCAACCTGTGGCCCAGCAGGGGATGGCCGCCCGCGCCGACCTCGTAGCGGATCTCCAGTCCGCTGACCATGGCGGCCAGATGACGGTTGACCCCGTCGAATGAGAGCAGTTCGCCGAGCACGTCGCGCAGCGGCTGGAACTCGTCACCGCCGAGGATGAGCAGCCCCTGGGCCCGGGTGTTCATCAGCAGGCGCTGTCCCACCGGATGGCGCTCGGTGTGGTACGTGTCCAGCAGGTCCGCCGCGGCAGCCCCGCGCGCCACGGCGGCGAGCTTCCAGCCGAGGTTCATCGCGTCCTGGATGCTGGTGTTCATGCCCTGGCCACCGGCCGGCAGGTGGATGTGCGCGGCGTCACCGGCCACCAGCACCCGGCCCCGGCGGTATTCGGACACCTGGCGGGCCGCGTCGGAGAACGAGCTGACCCACACCGGTTCGCCATGCGAGATGTCGGTGCCCATCAGGCGCTGCCAGGCGGCGGCGACCTCAGCGTAGGCGGGCGGCTCGGCGCGCCGGCGGGGCGGTGCGTCGCGCTCACCCACGATGATCCGGTGGATCCCCTCGCCGAAGGGGCCGACCATCACCATGCCGCCGGGCAGGGTCTCACCGATCATCCGCGGCTCGAGGTCCAGGCCGCGGACATCGGCGAGAAACAGCTCGCGGCTCGCCGCCGTCCCGGGGAAGTCGAAGCCGGCGGCCTTGCGGACCAGACTGCGCCCGCCGTCGCAGCCGACCAGGTAGCCGGCTCGCAGCCGGATCACGCCGGCCGGACCGGCGACCTCGACCTCGACGCCCGCGCCGTCGTCGTGCAGCGAGAGGACCTCGTGGCCGCGGCGGATGTCGGCACCCAATTCCACGGACCAGTCCTCGAGCACCTCCTCGGTGCGCGACTGGGGGACCGTCTTGGCCGCCAGGTGCTTGCTGTCCAGCTCGTGGAAATCGACCGGGATGCCGCCGAAGTGGCCTTGGCCGCTGGTCTCGATATTCCCGAAACGGTTCAGCAGGCCGCGCTGGTCGAATACCTCCATCGTGCGGATGGTGAAGCCCAGACCACGGGATTCTCCAGTGCGCCGGAGATGCCTTTCCAGAACGATTACATCGGCGCCACCCAAGCGCAGCTCAGCGGCCAGCATCAATCCCGCCGGGCCGGCTCCCACCACAATCACTGAGGCATCCACGTTTCCCCCTGGCTGCTGTTGAAGTACCTGACTAGGACATCGATCGGCAGGTGCCGGACACCGCGCAATGGAAGCCGTTGAAGAGATTGTTCGTTGAACCGGGCAAAGTCAATCGATGCATCCCGGGCCACGAAAGGCTTTGGTCAGGAAAACGTCAAAACAGCAGTGCCCGGCAAGCCGGAAGTCAATGCAACGAAAATTGTGTCGAGAGTCACACGACGGCGAGGCACCGCCGGGATCGGTCAGCGCGCGGGCGGAAAACGCAACGGCCGGGTCCGCCACGCGAACGCGCGGCGGACCCGGCCGTCGTGCTGCCTCGAGAGGCGGCGGTGGGGTGGCCCGAGAGCGAGTATCAGTAGTTACCGAAACGGAATCCCACACCACGTACGGTGATGATCCATTCGGGGGCACCGAGCTTCTGGCGCACCATGTTGACGTGCGTGTCAAGGGTCCGGCTGACCTGGCGGCCCATGTCAGCGGCGCCCTTCGCGCCCTTCCACACCTCGGTCATCAATCGCTCCCGGGAGAGCACCGCCCGAGGCTGGGAAGCCAGCAGATAAAGCAGGTCAAATTCTTTTCTGGTCATCGCTATCGAGCGTCCGTTGAGGCACACTTCACGGCTCTCCCGGTCAATACTCAAAGGTCCGCGAGAAATTCGGTGCACGCTCGGCGGACGATGCCGGGCACGTCGCATGACCGCCTCGATCCGAGCGGTCAGTTCGCGGAATCCGTAGGGCTTCGCCAGGCAATCGTCGCAGCCGGCCTGCAGACTCAGAACTCGGTCAAGTTCGGTGTCTCGCGCCGTGAAGGCGATGATGGGAATGTCGCTGGAGGCACGGACCGCCCGGCAGATCTCAAGGCCGTCGACATCGATGAGCTCCAGCCCGAGCAGCATCAGGTCGTACTCCTGGTGCGCCTCCAGGGCCGCCACACCGTTGGCCGCGATTCCGACGTCGTAGCCATGACGCCGAAGCCTCTGCTGCAGGGCACCAGCATGGTCGGCATCGGATTCCGCCAGAAGAACTTGCATTGACTCCCCCGTCTCTCAATGCCCGACAACGGCCGATCGGTCGTTCAGCCGACGGACGCGCGGCCGGGGTTCGAGCGGCGAACGGGCGATCGACGGAGAGCGCGGGATGGCCGGAACGGTCCTGCGCCGTCCCGGGCGAGGCGGTGCCCCCCCAACCTGCGTACTGCTCTGCCACGGGACCGCCCCCAGTCTCGATCCCTTCAGCTGCTGGTCCGCTGTAGCGGGCCTTCAGGATGCCGCAGCGTACGCCATAGTTGGCAAGGGCTGTCAACTATTGTGGACAGAGAGTCCGTCTGGCACAGTTGGTGCCAAAACGTGGCCGTGCTCAGAGTCGAGCATTCGGCCTTGATGCTGGAGGGGAGAGCGAGACATGGCCACTGCTGACTCGCGCACCGGAGGACCGCTGGTGGAGGGTTTCGGTGACCGCCTCCAGAGGCTGATCAACGCCATGTACCCGGACGAGCGGAAGCGCCCCGGCTACACCAGGCTGGCGAAGGAGATCCGCGAGGCGACCGGTGGCAGCATCTCGGGCACCTATCTGTGGGAACTGGCCACCGGCAAGAAGTGCAACGTGACGCTCGACCAGCTCAATGTCCTGGCCCAGTTCTTCGGTGTGCCAGCCGAGTACTTCCTCAACACCGACGTCGCCGAGCGGGTCGAAGCCCAGCTCAGGGTCGCCATCGCGCTGCGTGACGCACGCGTGCGCAGCATCGCCCTGAGGGCTGACGGCCTCTCCGCGCAGGCGCTGGACGCCCTGCTCGTGATGGTCAACGAAGCCCGCAAGCTCGAGCGCCTCTCGCCGGTCGACGAAGGGGACGGCAGCGCGGCCGTCTGACGCCCGGCGCCCCCGATGGCGGACGAGTCGGACTGTACGCCGGGTTCAGTCCGAGCTGGAATCGACCTTCGGGACCCGCAGCCGACCGCCTTCAAGGTGGGGGCTTTCGGGGTCACGCCGTCAGCCACCTGAGCCCCTGAGCTCGTAGCCCTGTCGTCGCACTGCGTTCTGTTTCGCGGCAGCTCACGCCGTGGGCGCCATCACCACCAGCGGTGACGGCTGCCGCCACGCTGGTCTCGCCCGATGACCCGATAAGCAGGGACGTGGGCTGGCCGTGCTGCCGAGAGGCTCTGAGGCATCGCTCGACATGTCCAAGCCGCCGATACCGCGAAGAAGGAGCCCCTCTACAAAGCCCCTGGGCATCACGATCACCTACGACAACGCAAGGAGGACCGCCACCGTTAGGTCGAGGCCCTCGATTCCGTATCGCTACAAGGAGTGTCCGAGGGGCGAGTTGACCGGTGACGATACGGTCTTGGTGGCACAGGGGCGACTCCGCCCGCAGACCAGGGCGTGGGCCATGCGGTGTTCAGGCTTTATGCCCAATTGCTGAGTCAGGTGGCGCCAGACCGATGGTGGCGAGGATGGTTCGCACCGGAACCGGACGCGTCGCCCTGGCCACTGGGTGCCTAGTCGCAGTCCCGGGAAACGAGGAGGCTTGCTCGCTCGACGAGATGTGATCTCCTTGCGTTGTCACACATGCGGCCTGTGACACGGGCTGCGTCAAGTCGCCGCCAGCCGACATGGGATGAGGTCGAATGTCGAGAGGTCCCCGCTGACGCCCCTGACAGCACGTCGCCCTGCCGCACAGCGGTGGGGCGACGTGCTGCGCCTGGATGGCTGCTACTTCATGGCCGCCAGAGCCGCGTCGACACCCGCAGCGGGCGAGCCGAGGCCGGTGACGGTGTCGTAGCCGGGGCCGGCTGTGCATTCCGTGCCGCAGCCGCCGTTGGAGCCGGAGATGACGTCCCGCAGGTAGGTGCTTCCGAGGGCATAGACGTCGGTGTGTGCCGTGTCCCCGTCCCGGCCGTTCGAGGCCAGGTGGGGCTTGCCGGCGGTGGCCCGGAGCTGGTCGGCCGAGGCGGCTCCACCCATTCGGTGTGGCTGAAGGTGGGCGGCACGAGCCTGTCCGCCCCGATCTGGGGTGCGATCATCGTGTAGGTCATCGTCAGGTACACCGGCACGCCGGTGACGGGATCGGCCACGAAACTGACGTCCGGTGTGGCCCGCAGCGGCGAGGACTGCACGCCGTCCTGGTACGCCGGGCGCGGCTCGAAGTAGCTCAAGCCGCCGCCGGTGGAGTGCCACGCCGTCTCGCTCACGGTGTTGCCGTTTGCGTCCAGTTGGAGGGTGGTGCCCCCGATGGCCAGCACGTAGGGGTTGGTGGCGGAATAGCCGGCGGGGTAGCCGGCGTCCCCGGTGGACTGGACGCAGACCGAGTCGGCCAGCTTGCAGTGGCCGTCGTAGAAGCCCTGCTCGGAGAACTCGCCTGCACCCCAGCTGTTGCTGACGGCGGACGGGTGCAGTGCCGCGGCGGCGTCGTCGGCCTGGGACAGGCCGGCCATGGTCGGGTCCGCGGCCTCGACCAGGACAATCTTGGCGTGCGGGGCGACCGAGTGCGCCCACTCGATGTCCAGTGCCTCCTCCTCGTTCCAGCCGGTGTCCGCCTCGGGCTGGGTGCCGTCCGCGTAGGCCTGCTGGAAGTCGAAGCAGTCCGCCCCCGCGCTCACCGTGTCGCACGTCTGCGGCAGGTTGAAGTGCGCGGAGAAGTGGTTCAGGTCGTCCTTCGCCGTCGGGTAGTGGTAGGCGTCGACGATCGCGATGGTCTGACCGGTGCCGTCACCCTTCAGGCCCAGGCGTGCCTGGATCTGCTGCGGGGTGTAGCCGGGGACGAGCTCCTTCGCGTTGTCCGCCCCCATGCTCAGCTTCTTGGCTGCCGGAGTCGTCGTCTGGATCTTGATCGGGTCCGAGACGGTGCCGATCGGCATGCCGAGGTCCTTCAGTGGGCTCGCGCTGCGGATCTGGTCGCCGTGGAACTGGGTGGCCTTGGCTGCGGCCTGGGGTGCCGCGGCCGACGTGCCGCCGCTCGGAGCGCTCGGGATCCGGGTGGGCTCGTCCTCGGAGAGCTTGTACGTGGTCAGGCCGTGCGGGAAGTAGTCGATGTCGTTGACGCCGTCGCCGATCGCCTGGGCCGAGATGTTCAGGGCCTGCCAGTCGAGCGCGAGACCGATCATGTCGTCACCCGGCCCGTCGCCCAGTCGCACGGTCTGGACCTGGCTCGCCCCCAGGGCGGAGTCCGTGGCGCTCTCGCGCAGGAACCCGTCAGAGTTTCGTCGCTCGGGTGGACGTCGGAGAGACGACCGCCAGCGGCCTTGACCTCGACAAGTACCTCGCCAGGTCCGGGCAGGGGAACAGGTGCTTGTTCCACAAAGCAATCCGGCTCCGGCCCGTCCGCCTCAACAGGCTTTCAGAAGCAGCAGAGCGGTGTCGTCGGAACGATCGCCCGACGGCTGGGCATGAGCGACAAGGGTGTCGGCGATGTTGTCCAGCGGGCCGGTGGCTTCGGAGAGGACCGCCGCCAGGCCGGTGAGGGCGGTGTCGTGGTCCGTGCCGGGGGTTTCGATGAGTCCGTCGGTGTAGAGGACCAGGAGGGTGCCCGGCGGCAGCGGGATGTCCGCGGTGGGGTACTCCGCCGCGGGGTCGACGCCCAACAGAGGACCTGGCGGTGCTGCCAGGATGTCGGTGTGCAGGTCGGGGCGGCGCAGCAGGGGCGGGCAGTGGCCCGCAGTGGACAACTGGGCTATGTGGCGGACCGGATCGATGTGCGCGTACAGGCAGCTGGCGAGCAGGCCGGGGTCGAGGTCGTTGAACAAGTGATTGGTGTGAGCCAGGACTTCGCCCGAGGTTGCGCCCGCCACGGCGTAGGCGTGGACCGCGGTGCGCACCTCGCCCATCAGGCCGGCGGCGCTGACACCGTGGCCCTGCACGTCTCCGATGACGGCGGCGGCTTCGGTGTCCGACAGGCGGATCAGGTCGTAGAAGTCGCCGCCCACCTCCATGCCGTGGCTGGCGGGCAGATAGCGGGCGGCCACGTCCAGGCCGTGCATCGCCGGCAGCGTACGGGGCAAGAGGCCGGCCTGGAGGCCCTCCGCCAGCTGGTGCTTCGCGTCGTACTGCCGGGCGCGGTCCAGGGACTGGGAGATCAGGGCACTGATGGCGGTGAGGGTGGCGCGCTCCTGCAACGTGAAGGAGCGGGGTTGCCGGTAGCCGACCACGCAGACTCCGAAGTACTGTCCGGAGGCCATGAGCGGCAGCCATGCCCACGCACCCAGACCGTCGTCGATGTCCGCGCTCTCGGGATAAGCCGCACGGAGCTCGGCCCGGTCGGCGAAGAAGGACGGCACCCCCTGGGGCAGTCCCCACACCGGTGCCCCGGTGGTCAGCCCGGGGAGCGGCAGGTCGGAGGCGAGGGGGGCGTGGTCGACAAGGTCGACCAGCTCAGGGCTGAAGCCATGGTGGCCGACGGCCCGTACCCGGCCCGCCTCCGCGACCAGCAGGGCGAAGGCCTGCGCGTGCAGGGTCACCAGAAGGTGGCCGGCCACCAGGTCCACGACCTCGTCGACGGAGGCCGCCGCTGCCAGGCCGCCGGAGAGCCGCATCATGTGGTAGTGGGCGTCCAGGCCGGCGGGGCCGGGCGCCGTCCCGGCACCGACGGCCAGTTCATCTGGGCTGTGGGTGGCGTCGGTAGCAGCGGATATACGCAGGCTCACACCGGTGCGGTCCGGGTAGAGCTGGAACAGCAGTTCTCTGCCGGTACGAGGCTGGTTCACCGTGTAGGACGTCGGGAGCTGGCTCGCGACTGCGGCCTGGTACCGCAGCCGGTACGACGCGGGAGACAGCCACGGCACGGCTTCCCACACCCGGGCGCCCAGCAGATGCGGGATGCTCTCGCCCAGCAGATCGGCCGCAGTGTGGTCGACGAAGGTGATCCGCCCCCGCACGTCGAGTCGGCACGCCCCTTCGGGAAGAGCGGCTATGAAGTCCGCTGCGGCCTGCGAGTGAGCCGGTGCCGAGGGATGCGCGGGCGCCGGCGGCAGCAGACGTGCCGAGAGCCCGGGCTGCAAGCTGTGCCCGGCCTCGGCGGCGTCCCGCAGCAGCACGGCGATACAGCGGGCCGCAGTCGTGAACCGGCCCTGTGCGCGCGCATCCGGCGCGGGCGATTTCTGAGAGAACAGCACCAGCATGACGCCCCACACGCGGGAGCCGGCCACGAGCGGGGCCGCCGCGACGGCGCCCACGAACGGGAAGGTGAGGGCCAGCTGGGGATAGCGGCGGGCGAACTCTTCACCGGAGTCGACCCACACCGGATGCCGCTGCAGAATCGCTTCGGCGAGTGGGCTGTCGGCTACGCCGGCCACCTGTAGGCGACGCAGCAGGCTGACGAACCCGGTGGGCATCCCGACGCTCGCGTCGAGGACCAGGACTTCGCCGCCGGGCTCGAGCAAAAAGAGCGCCCCCGCGTGCGCACCCATGCCGGCCACCGTCCGGGTCACGATCTGATCCAGCAGCTCCTGGAGGGCAGCGGGTTGCAGTTCCCTGCCACTGGCCATCCGACACGCTCCGCGAAGTCGTGCGCCTCTCTGCAGGATAGGCCGGGCGATGCGGGTCTGCTGCCTCCTGCGAAGCCATGGGTGGACAGGGAGGTCCCGCGCCCCCACGATGATGCTGCCCGGGCGGAGCCGCCGCATGGGCTGCTGCGGTAAGGAGCGGCCGGCCGAGCACCCGATGTGACACGGGCGTAGCGAGGAAGAGGCCCCCCGTACGACTCAGATCGTCGTGGACCTCACCTGCTGCCAAGGCCATGCACAGTGCGTTTTCCTCGTGCCGGACGTGTTCCAGCTGCACGGGTAGGAGGCGCCTGCTGTACGGCCCAGCCGCTGTCGAGGATCAGCTGGAGCGCGTACGCCAGGCCGCGGCGGCGTGCCCGGTCCACGCCATCCTCCTCGATGAGGAGGTGAGCGGTGGTGCCCGGTGATCCGCGGCATGTCCGTATCGTCATCGTCGGCGCGTCGCCGGCCGGGCTGACGGCCGCGGAGGCGCTGCGCGAGGAGGTCTTCTCACCTGCTCTGCGAGCGGTGCGCAGTCGTCCCCGGTCCGCCACCGCGCGGCGCGCGGTCGGACCTTGTGGCGCGTCACGCGGCAGCGGGAAGGAGGCCCCGGGCGACTTCGCGGGCCTCGGCCGGGCAGAGCCCGAGCATGTTTAGGAGCATCTCGGCCATGGTGGCTGCGGCCTGCTCGATATCGGTCTCGGGCTTGCTGAACCACAGCTCCAGAAGCGCCAGCAGGCTGCCGTTGAGCGCGGACAGGGCGATGCCCGGGTCGAGTACCGTGAAGCGGCCTGCGGCGATGCCCTGTTCCAGGTCGCGCCTGACACGGGGAGCCAGTCCGCTGCCGGCGCATATGCGGCCGAGGTCGCTGTGGCACAGGATCCGCATGATCTCCGGGTGTGACTCGGCCAGGAGCGCGCTGAGCCGCAGACCCCCGGCGAGGCGTTCGGCGGGATCGTCGACGCCGTACAGGCGTTGGTCGATGGTTTGGCCGAACTCCTCCATTGCATCGTGGACGGCCGCATCGAACAGCTCCGGCTTGGAGCCGAAGTGGTTGTAGAAGGAACCGAACCCGACGTCCGCGCGCTCCGCGATGGCCCGGATGCTGGCGCTGGTGTCGCCGGACTCCGCCAGGATCTCCCGCGCCGCGCGGACGAGTGCCTGCCGGGTCTCGGTGCGACGGCGTTCGAATCGATTGCCGAGTGGAACTGACATGGGCACGCTCCCCAGATAGCAGCAGTTCTGACAATTTCCTCATTGCATTGACAGGCCCGGCCGCCCCACGGTCGACACCCCTCAGCCTGAGGTGACCCCGCCTACATATGTGATTGTTTGATCAATTCTGCGATTCCCTTGACGATGAAGCTGTCATGGATGATGCTTTCATCAGAAATAATCTAACATGGACAGGGATGTCGTGGTTGTAGTCCTTAGCGACTGCATGGGCGAATTACCCCACCCTCCAGCACGCCACAAGGAGGGTCTGAGCCCTGATCCGACACACCGTGCTCGCCTGCCGCCGCTGCCGTCCCGCGGATCGGCGTACCACACCGCACGCCAACACTGTCCGAACCCACGCGCAGGAAGGGATGAACCGCAATGAATACGAATCAATCGAAACTCGTCGAGCCGGTGAGGCCGAGCGAGGCACCCGACGCGGCGATAGCCATGATCGATGCGGAGGGGACGGTGGTCGGGTGGACGCAGGCCGCCCGGCAGTTGGTCGGATACTCCGCCAGGGATGTGGTGGGCCGGTCCGCGGCACACGTACTGCTGCCCTCCGATGACGCCACGAGGGCCGTATCGCTCGCCGAGCAGTGCCGTGCCCAAGGCGGCTGGTCCGGCACCGTGACGGTCCGCCACCGCGACGGCCATACGCTCAACTTGACCCTGCGGGTCTCGTTGCTGTGGGGAGAGAACGGGAGCCATCGGTGGCTGGTATCGGTGACCGACATAGGCGCGCTCTCCTCGGGAGCGGTGAACGGACTGCTTCGCGAGTCGCTGCTCACCCACGCACCGATCGGCATCGTCGTTCGTGACCTGCAGCTGCGCTGCACGTGGGTGAACGACGCCATGGAGCACCAGGACGGAATTCCTCGTGACCGCCGATTCGGACGCCGCCTTAAGGACTCGCTGCCCGGTTTTGAGGCCGAAGCGCTCGAGGTGGTGATGCGGCAGGTGCTGGAGAGCGGCGCCACCATGGTCCACGAGTACCGGGCATGGCCGCCGGCGGACAGGCGCCGGGAGCGCGTGTTCTCGGCCTCGTTCTTCTGCCTCGAGGACGCGGACGGCACGGCACTGGGGGTGTGCGCCATGAGCGTGGACGTCACCGGCAACCGGCGGGCACGCGAACGCCTTGCCATCCTCAGCGAAGCCAGCACGCGTATCGGCAGCACCCTCGACGTCATGCAGACCGGCCAGGAACTGGCCGCCCTCACCGTGCCCCTGCTGGCCGACCACACCCTCGTCGACCTCGTGGAGTCGGTTCCCTTCGGCCTGGAGCCCTCGACACCGATCGGCACGACGAGCGGCCGCGCCCCACTGCTCCGCCGTGCCGGTCTGGCCACCATCGACACACATGTCCCGGAGTTGCCGTGGGTGCGAGAAGAGGTGGTCCACGTCCACCCGGCTTCGCCCTTCGCCCACGTGCTGCGCACGGGCAGGTCTCACCTGGTACCGGTGCTGGACATGGACGCTCATCTCGGCCCGTGGGTCGACCACGACCCCACGCGAGCGCAGAAGGTCCGTGACAGCGGGGTCCACTCCTTGATGGTCGTACCCATCCGGGCGCGGCGCTGTGTGCTGGGACTGGCGCTTTTCAGCCGCTCCGAGGAGCCGAAGCCGTTCCAGGAGGACGACCTGCTGCTCGCCGAGGAACTCGTCACCCGGGCCGCGCTGTGCCTGGACAACGCCCTGCAGTACGCGCGCGAACGCGCCGCAGCCCTCACCCTCCAGCGCGACCTCCTCCCCCACCGTGTGCGAGGTGGCGCCGCCGTCGAGGTCGCCTCGCGCTATGCGCCGGCCGACATGGACCGCGGTGTGGGGGGCGACTGGTTCGATGTGATCGAGCTGTCCGGTGCCCGGGTGGCCCTCGTCGTCGGCGATGTGGTCGGCCACGGCATCAACGCCGCGGCGACCATGGGCAGACTCCGCACCGCCGTGCGCACGCTCGCGGACCTGGACCTGCCGCCCGACGAACTGCTGGCGCACCTCGATGACACGGTCCGGCGGCTGAACGACGAAATCGAGGAAGACACCAACGACCCAGACCAGGTCGCCGCACTGGTGGGCGCCACCTGTCTGTACGCCGTCTACGACCCGGTCACCCGGCGGTGCGCGATGGCGCGGGCCGGGCACCCCCCGCCCGCGATCATTGACCCGCAGGGTCATGCCGCCTTCCCCGACATGCCCGCCGGTGCCCCGCTCGGCCTCGGCCTCGGGGTGCTCGCCTTCGAGTCCGTGGAACTGGAACTGCCCGAAGGAAGTGTCCTCGCCTTCTACACCGACGGCCTGGTCGAGTCCCGCGACGACGACCTCGATGTCGGCATGGGCCGCCTGGGCGCGGCCTTGGCACAATCGGGCCGTTCCCTGGAGGACCTGTGCTCTGAAGTGGTCGAGACCTTGCCGGCACGGAGGCACTCCGACGACGTCACCTTGCTCCTTGCGCGGACCCGCGCACTTCAGCCGGCCCGGGTCGCGTCCTGGGACCTGCCGAACGAGCCAGCCGCCGTACGAACCGCCCGGCACCTGGCCGCCCGTCAGCTCAGCGCATGGGGGATGGAGCATCTCAAGGCCACCGTAGAGCTGATCGTCAGCGAACTGGTCACCAACGCCATCCGCTACGGCGGCGGTCCGGTCCGCCTACGGCTCATCCAGCATCAGGTTTTGACCTGCGAGGTCTCCGACACCAGCACCAGCCACCCACGCCCTCGGCATCCGAGCGCTTTCGACGAGAACGGTCGCGGTCTCGTCCTCATCGCTCACCTGTCCCGCAGGTGGGGCTCGCGCTCCGCCTCGGACGGCAAGGTCGTCTGGGCCGAACAGGACCTGCCCCCCACAGTCGCCGCACGGTGACGCTTCGAGCGGCGGCACTGGCCACCCGGCTGGTCAGCAACCGCCCGAGGATGCCGATCTGCCGGGACGCGGTCTCCGAAAGAGAAGGTACGAACATGGGCACCGAAGACGTCGAGAACAACGATTCGCCGCATGAAGGCCAAGGCCCGAGGCTCGTGCCAGGTCCTGGCGCAAACGACAGGCCGTACCCGTTCGACGGCGTGGCGGCCGCCGTGCTCGATCACCGGGGCACGGTGCTGCGGTGGACGGGGACCGCAACACACCTGACGGGATTCCCGGCCGAAGAGGTGTGCGGCCGCCCCGTACAGGACCTGGTGACCGAACTCCCCGACGAACTGCGCGCTGTCGCGGAGATGCCGGCATGCGGCCAGGCGCGGCTGCGGCACCGGTCCGGCGGCACCATCGATGTCACCTTCCGGATCTCTGCGATGGAAGGCCCCGCGGAGTTCCTTGTCCTGGCGGCGCCTGCCCACCACGTCGTCCACCACGAGCAGGGCGCAGCACTCCTGCGCGCACTGTCCTCACAGAGCCGGGTCACCATCGCTCTGCACGACACGGATCTGACCACAGTGCAGACGAACGCCACGCTGGACACTCCCGACGGCCGTCGAGTACAGCCCGGTACTCGGCTGTGCGACGTGCTCTGTGCCGAGGATGCAGAGAACCTCGAGGCAGTACTGCGCCAGGTGCTGCAGACGGGCGCCCCGGTGATCTGCAGGAGCCAGCACGTGAGCTGGCGGCACGATCCGGAGCAGCGGCGGGCCCTGTCGCTGTCCGCCTTCCGTCTGGAGGACGCGCGAGGACGTCCCACAGGGGTCGCGGCCATGTACGTTGACAGCCCCGATGTGCGGGCTCGCCGTCATCTGGACCTCACCCGTGAGGTGGCCGAGCGTGTGGGGGGTTTCCTGGACGTCGTGCGCACTGCACGAGCACTTGCGGACGTGCTCGTGCCCGCTTTCGGGGATCTCGTCACCGTCGACCTTGCACAGTCCGTGTTCGACGGGGAGGAGCCGCCGAAGCAGCTGGGCGGTGGAGATCTTGGTCTGCGCACCGCGGCGCTGGCGCCGGCCGCCACGGTGTGGACTGCCCGTACGAAGCGGGGCAACCTCTTCCCGCCCTTTCCAGACCACCCGCTCCTGCACGACTTCCAGCTGGGCGAGACCCTCGTCCTCGGCGCGGACGACTACGGTGCTGCACTCGGCGATCCGCAACTCGTCGAGTTCGTCATCCCCCAAGGAGGCCACTCGGTGCTGTTGGCACCGTTGCACGCCCGCGGCCTCACACTCGGCGGCATATCGGTCTGGCGCTTCGGCCGGTCCGAACCGTTCACCGAGGACGAAGCGAATCTCATGACGCAGATCGCCTCGGGGGCGGCGCTCGCCGTCGACAACGCCCGCCGTTACACGCGGGAACACCGGGCGGCCGTGGCGCTGCAGCAGCGCCTTCTTCCGCCGGCCACGACCGACACTGCGGCCGCCGAGACCGCCGGTAGCTATCTGGCCACAGGCGGCGGAGCGGAAGTCCGCGGCGACTGGTACGACGCCATCGCGCTGCCTTCTCTCCGGCTGGCCCTCGTCGCCGGGGACGTGATCGGCCACGGCATGCCCGCAACCGCCACCATGGGCCGTCTGCGCACCGCCATCCAGACCCTCGCCGACCTCGAACTCGAACCGGACGAGCTGCTCACCCGAATCGCGGACCTGGTCCAGCGCCTCGTGGCCGAAGCCCCACCTGACCACCACGACGTCCTCGGCGCCACATGCCTGTACGCGGTGTACGACCCGGTCACCCGGCGCTGCGCCATGGCCAGTGCCGGCCACCCGCCACCCGTCCTGGTCCGGCCCGACGGGACCGCCGAGACCGTCGACATCTGCCCCGGGCCGCCACTCGCCATAGGCGGCATGCCGTACGAGACCACCACGATCGAGATCGAGCCGGGCAGCGTCCTCGCGCTCTGCACCGACGGCCTGATCCAACGGAGCGACCGCGACATCGACCAAGGGCTCCAGTGCCTGGAGGACGCCCTCGCCGCGTCCTGCCGTCCGGACCGCGCTCTGGACGCGACCAGCCGGGCCGTCCTCGCCAACCTGCAAAACCAGACGCGGCGCGACGAGGCGACCCTGCTGTTGGCCCGCACCCGCGCCGTGCCGGCGGAGGACACTGCTCACTGGGAGATCCCGGCCGATCCGGCCGCCGTCTCCCAGGCCCGTGAATGGGCAACCCGCCAACTCACCAGGTGGGGGCTGGAAGACCTCGTCTTCACCACCGAGCTCATCGTCAGCGAACTGGTGACCAACGCGATCCGCTACGGTCACCCACCGGCCGAGCTGCGGCTGATCCGCCATAATGTGCTGGTTTGCGAGGTCACCGACTCCAACAGCGCCCAGCCCCGCCTGCGCCGCGCCCGCACCACCGACGAGGGAGGGCGCGGCCTGTTTCTCGTCGCTCAACTCGCCGAGCGCTGGGGCTGCCGCCATGCTCAGGACCGCAAGACGATCTGGGCCGAGCAGCCCATTGAGCGCTCGTGCTGATGGGAGCTTGTTCGTGGCTGTGAGGTGGTACGGCAGCGGATGACGGTGCAACATCCCCTCACGTTGCTTCGGTACCTGGTGGGAGGATCCGTAGGAACGTTCGGCCTGACCTGGCAAAACACGATCCGCCAGTCTCCAGCGGCTCACCGACGTTCCCCGCGGGCGCCCGCGCCGCCCA
The DNA here is from genome assembly GCF_042891825.1 of Streptomyces sp. NPDC001852. NCBI lineage: Bacteria > Bacillati > Actinomycetota > Actinomycetes > Kitasatosporales > Streptomycetaceae > Streptomyces > Streptomyces sp. NPDC001852. Next base: position 74,911 of record NZ_JBIATN010000013.1, on the reverse strand, counting down.
CCTGTGCTCCGTCAGGGCGACGGAGTCGGCTTCCGGCGCTGAGCAAGTCGACGGCGAGCCACCCAAACGCCACTCAAGACCCACATACTGCTCCGCCCGGTCCGTTGCCGAGAAAGCATGCCATCACCTGACGGCGAAAGGCGGAGTCTCCGACCTGGGACAACTCCTCGCTGCCTATTCGGCGGCGTCGGACCGGTCGGCGTTCTCGGGGATGCTGGCCGCCCGCATCGGCAGCCCTAGCCGCCGACCGCCGCGGTGAGCCCAGATGTTCTCGTCGGACGGCCTCATGGCCGTCACACCGACTGACCCGAACGCCGCTCACCGCTTCCAGTCGGTCAGTGCTGAGGGTGCGGACGCGCGTGGAACAGAGGACGCCGCTGGGTGGCCGTGCCCGAAGCGAGATGACCGATCTCGACGCGCGTCCTGATGGCGCGGACCACCTCGGTCAGGCCCACGATGATGGCCATGACGCCCACCACCAGGGTGAGTGTCGCGATCGAGGCGAACGGCATGACGATCATCACGATGCCGGCCAGAGCTCCGACGATCCCGAAGGCGACGTGCCAGCCGCGCCCCGGCATGGCCGGCGCGGAGGCCGCCGCGACCGTCTCCAGGGTGCCTCGCAGCAGCCAGCCGAAGCCGATCCACAGGGCGAGCAGCAGGATCGACTCAAGGGTGCCCCGGAAGCAGATCAGTCCCAGCAGGATGGAGGCCGCACCGGTGATGAAGTGCAGGACGCGAAGGTGCCGTGGGACGTGGGTGCCGAAGGCGGCGGCGAGTTGGAAGACGCCGGTCGCCAGTAGGTAGACGCCGAAGAGAATGCCGACGACGCGCAGCGTCGCGCCCGGCCAGACCAGGGCGATGACACCCAGGGCGATGGTGGCGAGGCCCATCGTGAGCAGGATCTGCCAGCCCATGTTCGCCAGGGCGGCCATGCCTTCGCCCAGGGGCCTCTCTTCTGGCTCGGTGCCGCGCGGGGGAACGGGGCCCGGAGAATCGGTGGGAGATGTCATGGCGCCTGTCTCCTTCTTGGAGCAGCGTTGTCGCGTCAGTGGAGTGCATGTCCGTCATCACCCGACCACCCCGCATGCGCGTATCGGTCGCGTTGGCGTCGGTACTCATGCGTGAGGGGTGATGACGGCGCGTCCTTGGATCTTGCCGTCGTGCAGGAGCTGGTACGCCTCGGCGGCGCGTTCCATTGGGAAGGGCTCGACCAGCATCCTGATCTTTTCCTGCTGGGCGAGGGTGATCACTTCCATCAGTTCGGGGAGGGTGCCCCAGTAAGGCGAGGCGACCGAGCACTCGTGCGGCGGGCTGGTGAAGTTGACGGGCAGGGCTCCGCCGCCGAGGCCGACGATGGTCAGGTGGCCGAGCACCCTGGCCACCTGAGCGGCCATCCGCAGAGTCGGGTCGATGCCGACCATGTCCAGCACGAGCTCAGCGCCCAGCTGTCCCGTCAGGTCCTTGATGCGCGTAATCGCCTCGTCGCCCGAGAGAAGCGCCTCGTCGGCTCCCATGCGCCTGGCGGTTTCCAGCTTGCCGGCGTCGGTGTCCACGGCGACGACGGTCGTCGCCGTGGTGAGCGCGCGCAGGATCTGGATGGTCATCTGACCCAGACCGCCCGCCCCGATCACGACCGCGGTCGACCCCGGTCCCAGCAGGTGCAGCGACCGTTTGACGGCGTGATAGCTGGTCAGTCCGGCGTCGCTGAGCGGGGCGGCCTGGCGGGGGTCGAGGGTGCCGAGCGGAATCAGGTACCGCGGCGCCGGGACGAGCAGGTACTCGGCCATGCCGCCGTCGTGACCGCCTCCAAGGCCGGGGCCCTGACCGCCGAGGTTCTGGCAGTAGTTCTCCAGGCCCTGGCGGCAGTTGGCACACACCCCGCAGCCCCAGGCGCCATAGACGATCACCGGGTCCCCGGGCGTGAATCCGGTGACGCCCGCTCCCAGCCGTTCCACCCATCCCGCGTTCTCGTGGCCGAGGGTGAAGGGCAGTTCGGTGACGAGCCCGAGTGGTGGCCCGGGTGCCTCCATGATGTGCAGATCGGAGTGGCACGCACCGGCACCCGCGACCTTCACCAGCACCTGCCCCGGTCCGGGCTCGGGAACCGGCACCTCGCGCAGCTCCGGCGGATGCCGCCACCCGACCAGTTGAAAAGCCCGCATTGCGATCCCTCACACACACGCGCTCAGTCGCGGATCCCGTCGATGTCGACCAGGACGTGCCGCGGCCCGCGGAAGATCTGGTTGTGCCGGTACGGCGGCGGGTCCTCGACGAGCCGGGGGTTCTCCACCCGGCGGACGAATTCGCCGACCGCGACCTGGACCTCGAGTCGGGCGAGCGGAGCGCCGAAGCAGAAGTGGATGCCCTGGCTGAATCCGAGGTGCTGGTTGTCGCGGCGCTCGAGATCGAGTTCATCGGGGTCGGTGAACCGTTCCGGGTCGCGGTTGGCCGAGCCGTACGCCAGGAAGATCGGCGCACCCTTCGGGATGGTGGTGCCGGCGATGTCGATGTCTTCCAGGGCGGAGCGGGTGTGCCAGAACTGCACCGACGACTCGAAGCGCAGCAGTTCCTCCACCGCGGGCACGATCAGCTCGGGTCGGCGGCGCAGCTGCTCCAGCGCGTCGGGGTGCCTCAGCAGGGTGAGGACGCTGTGGGCGATCAGGTTGACCGTGGTTTCGTGTCCCGCGAAGATCAGGAGCAGGGCGTTGCTCGCGAGGACGCCCTTGGACATCCGTCCTTCCGGGCCGTCCTCGTTGACCAAGGCGGAGAGCATGCCCGGGCCGGGTTGGTCGGCGTACCGGTCGAGCAGCTCGGCTGCGAACTGCCCGAAGTCCTGCACGGCCTGCCGGGCCCCGGCCAGTCGGCTCCGGATCTCTTCGGAGGCGGCTTCGGGGCCGAAGTCCAGGGCGTCCAGGGCCGTTTCGATCCAGTGGTGGAAGCGTGGCTCGTCCTCCAGTGGCACGCCCAGGACCTTGCAGATCACCGTCACCGGCAGGGGGTAGGCGAAGTCGTCGACGGCGTCGATCCGGGTCTTGCCCCTCATTCCGTCCAGGAGGCCGTCCACGAGGCGGCGGATGCCGGGTTCCAGGTCGGAGATCAGGTGAGGCGCCTGGGGCGGGCCGACGAAGTGCGGCATCATCGTCCGGCGGTCCCTATCGTGCTCGGGGGGATCCTGGGTGATGATGTTCGGCTCCAAGGAGACGACCGCCTCCGTGATCGGCTCGGCCTCCGCCTCCGCCGCTCCCTCGGCCGGGGTGGCGGCCGGAACGGGGCACTTGCGTGGATCCGAACTGACCCGGGGGTCGTGGAGCAGCGTGACGATCTCCCGGTAGGTGCTGACGACATAAGTGCCGTCCGGCTGCCGCGCCACCGGTGTCTTGCGCAGCTCCTCGTAGAAGGGGTACGGGTTGGCGCGGTTGGTGTAGCGCAGGGCCTGCTGCCAGGGGGTTTCCTCGACCACGAGGCTCCCCTCCTTCTTCCTGTCGGTGCTGTCCGCTCATCCGCCCGGTCGGCGGTCGGGTCAGCGATGTCGCGGCCGGAACTCGGCCGTCCGCTCGCTCGGGGCGTGGCCGGTCAGGACGACGTCGGGGATCGCCGTCGGGACCCTCGGGTCCGGAAACTCGGCCGGCATCGGCTTGGCGTCGGGCGGTTGGTCCCATCCCGGAGGGGGAGGCGGGAACGGCCCGGACTGCTCGATCAGCTTCCCGTAGTACTCCAGCCACTTGCCGTGATCGAAGGTGACGGCCGCGACGATGCGGCCCCCGTGACCGTAGGCGGCGGCGAAGTGGCGTTCCTCGACGGATCCCTGGGTGAAGACGATCTCGTCGCCGAAAGGCGGCACGCCGACGGACTTGATGTTCACGCCGAACTGACCGGACCAGAAGCCGGGCAGCAGCAGATGCGGGCGGTAGTGGGGTTCGAGGTTCACCATGTTGTGGGCCGCGGCCTCCGCGCCGAGCACCGCGTTGTCCCAGTGCTCCATCGCCAGGAACTGATACTCGTAGAGCACATGCGGCGCGCGTGCCACATCCCCTGCCACGAAGATGCTGTCGGTGACCACGCCGTTGATGTCGAAGGCCCGTCCGCCGGCGTCGCATCCGACGCCCCAGAAACCGGCCGCCAGTCCGGAGCCCTCCAACCATTCCACGTTGCGGATCGACCCCAGCGAAGCCACCACCACATCGGCGTCGACGGTCGAACCGTCCGAAAGCCGAGCACGCCGCACGTGCCCGCCGGAGTCGCCCTCCAGCGACGACACGCCCAGCCCGCAGCGCAGGTCCACGCCGTGATCGCGCTGCAGCTGCGCGGCGATCTCCCCGATCACCCCGCCGAGCGCGCCGACCAGCGGCGCCGAACCCCGCTCGACGACGGTCACCGGGATGTCCAGTTCCCGGCAGACAGAGGCCACTTCCGAGCCGATGAACCCGGCGCCGATGACCAACACATGCGACGGCGGCTCGGCCAGCTCCTTCTGCAACTGCTCCGCATCATCGCGCGAGCGAATCGTGTGGACCCCGTGCAGGGCGGCCTCGGCCGGGTTGGGCCACTGCCGCGCGCGGGTGCCCGTGGCGATCAGCAACCGGTCGTACGGGACCTGCTCACCATCCGCCAGGCGCACCTGCTTGGCGGCCCGATCCAGCCCGATGGCAGCCACCCCGAGTCGCCAGTCGGCATCCACTTCCCGCATGCGGGGCAGCTTGGTGTGGTCGGCCGGCACCCAGCCCTTGAGCACCTGCTTGGACAGCGGCGGACGGTCATACGGCTCGTACGGCTCGTCCCCGATGATGGTCAGAGAACCGGTGAAGCCCTCCTCGCGCAGAGTCTCCGCGGCCCGCAGCCCGGCCAGAGAAGCACCCACGATGACGATCCGGCCGCTGGCCCGGAACTCGCGGACCAGCTCCGCGACCGTTGCCCGCAAGGTCATGACGTCTCGCCCCGCTCCTCGCCGTCCAAGCGGTCGATCACGATCGCCTGCACCGGGCACGCCGCAGCGGCTCGCTCGACCTGCAGGCGCCGCTGGTCATCAGGGTTCGGCTCATAGGTGAGCGCCTCCTGACCGTTCAACCTGAAGACCTCGTGCGCCAGATACACGCACTGTGCGTATCCCTGGCAGCGATTCAGGTCCACGACGATGCGCATGGGCAGACTCCTTCCGCTCTGCCGACCGCCCACGGCGGCGACCACGACACGGTCATGCGGCTGTGGCGGGGTTCAGGCCGTCTGCCAGGTGAGCCGACCGCGGGTGTTCAACCCGTCAGCCCGGAACACCGGCCGAGCAGGTCCGGTCTTTTTCGCTGCGCCGCCGCTTCACGGGTGACGTCTGTCGGAGTGTCGCAGCGCGAAGGGCGCGTCCCTCCTCCCATGGCGCCGGCATTCAAGGCTTGGCCCGGCCGTTGCGCCCCTAGAAAAATGCTCACGCCGCCTTCCGGCGATCGCAAACCGCCGTTCAGGGCCCAGCACGTCTCGAGGACGGGGCAGCTCTTGGTCATTGACGGGTGCCTGCAGGTCAGTGGCTGCCGGAGAGCAGGTCCGCGAGCAAACTGCCACCTGATCACGATGGTTTGCGGATACAACACGGGCCTCGGCCAACCGATCCGGCCCAAGTCGCTGATCACACCTGGTGGGGCCCGATCACCAGCGTCGACCACGCGCTCCGGTGACCTCGCGGCGTGTGGTGCGTGTCACCGTCCCCGCCTGCGACATTTCCATACGTCGTATGGTAATCCTTGAGAGATGCTTCCATACAGCGTATGGAAGCGCTGGATCGAACAAGGTCCAGGCGCTACACACCGCCTGCACGAGAAGGCGTTGGTGCAGATCGCGCCAACCGGAAGGAAAGATCATGAAGAAGCTCACGAAGCGGATCGCTGTCGCTGTTTCCTCCGTGGCGATCGCGGGTGTCGCCGTCATCGGTGCCGGGGGCACCGCTTCGGCCGCGACTCCCTCCGCCGCCCACGTCCAGCGGCCGGCCGTCGGCGTCAACCCCGCCGACTACCGTTGGGACCACGGCATCGGCTACCTGATCGAGCAGGGCTACTGCTGGGACGAGAACCGCGGCTGGCACCACGACGAGCGTGTCACCGACTCGTCCTGGCACAGCCGCGACGGTCGCTGCTACTGGAGCGACGAGGGACGCGGGTGGAAGTCCGACAGGTCGTACCGGCACAGCTGGAACCGCTACGAGCACGACGGCCGGGACTGGGACCGCCACGGCGAGAACCACGGTGACCGGAACTACGGCGGCTGGGACCACTTCGACCGGAACCACGGTGACCGGTGAGACAGGTTCCCCCAGGAGAAGACCCCCGCGGTCTTGCCGTTGCAGCGTGTCCTTGCGCCACCACAGGGACCGGCGTACGAGTCCGCCCGCAACTCCCTGGCTGATATGCCCGCAAGTGGAAGCGTGAACGCCCCCAGAGGCCCCCAACCATCTCTCACCACAGAATGGATATGAGCCGCTCCCGCTTCCGGCGGAGACGATATCGGCGATGCGGAGGCACAGGCGATGTCCACCAGCCCGAGCCGATGGATGACGATCGGCGACTTCCTGCTCCGGCGTCTGGAGGAGGCCGGCGTCGGCCACCTCTTCGGCGTCCCCGGTGACTTCAACCTCGAACTGCTGCAGCAGCTCCAGGACACGGGCACGCTGAAATGGGTCGGTAACTGCAGTGAGCTGAACGCGTCCTACGCAGCGGACGGCTATGCCCGGCTGAACGGCATGGGCGCACTGCTCGTGACGAACGCCGTCGGCGCCCTGAGCGCGATCAACGGGGTCGCCGGCTCCTACAGCGAGCACGTGCCGGTGGTCTGTATCTGCGGGTCCATACCGCTCAAGTCCATCGATCGCGGCCTGGGGATGCACCACACGATGGCCGACGGCACGTGGGACCGTTTCCTCGGCGCCTACGCGCAGGTGACCGCCGCGCAGGCGCGACTGACCCCGCACAACGCGGTCACCGAGATCGACAGGCTGATCCTCACCGCGTGGCGGGAAAAGCTCCCGGTGTACGTTGAGTTGCCTTCCGACATCGCCTACCTCGACATCGAGGTTCCCGAGGCCCCGCTGGTGCTCGCGCAACCGCCCAGCGACCCGGAACGGCTGCGGTCGTGCGTCACCGCAATCGCAGCCCACCTGTCCGCCGCCGAGTCACCGGCGGTCCTGGTGGATCTGGACGCGGACCGGTTCGGCGTGGCAGCCGACCTCATGGGGCTGGCCGAGAAGATGCAGCTCCCCGTAGCAGTGATCAGCACAGCCAAGGCGGTCATCGACGAAACGTTCCCCTTCTACGTGGGCGTCTACAACGGCCGGGCAAGCGAGCCGCACGTGCGCGCGGCGATCGAGAACTGCGACTGCCTGCTCTCCATCGGCTACCGGCCGATCGAGGTGACGACGGGCGACTTCACCGCCTCGCTGCCCGCCGACACGATCCGCGCCCGCAGCCACTCGGTGGACATCGGCGATGACAACTACCAGGCGGTGACGCTGAATGAGGTCATCCGCGGCGTACGGGACACCGTTCCGCAGGTCGCGAGCCGCGGTGTACCACAGCGGGGGGCTACGGCGGCAGGACCCCGTGCCGGCGACTCCACCAACCTGACGCAGGCCGCGTACTGGCAGGCGATCCAGGACTACCTCCGGCCCGGGGACGTGCTCCTCCTCGACAACGGCACGTCGTACGCCCTCCTCGGCCTGCGGCTGCCACCGGACTGCACCTTCGTCGGATCGATCAACTGGGGCTCGATCGGCTACTCGGTCGCAGCACTGCTCGGAACACTGACCGCAGCACCGGACCGTCGCCACCTGCTGTTCCTGGGCGACGGCTCGTTCCAGCTGACCGCGCAGGAGCTGTCGACCATCCTGCGGCACGACCACAAGCCGGTGATCTTCCTGATCAACAACGGCGGATACACCATCGAACGCGGTTACCTCGGCAAAACCGAGCAGTACAACGACATCGCGACCTGGGCCTACGCGGATCTGCCGAGAGTGCTCCGCCCAGACACCACGGCGCGGTCGTTCGTCGTCAGGACTCCCGCGGACCTGGCGGAGGCCCTCAGCGCGCCCAATGACACGCTGATCTTCATCGAGGCGGTCATGGATCCCTACGACGCTCCCGCCGCGGTCATGACCAGCAGCAACACCGGCGCGGACATCGACTACGGGCCTCGCGGCCCGCAGCACCGCGACAACGCACAGCTCGGGCCGGCCTGACTCCCCGGGTTTGGTCGCCGGGATGATCGGCCAAGCAGCCGGACCGGTTTCCCCCGGCCCTGGGCACCTGGCACTGCCAGGGCCACGTCCTGATCCACGGCAACCGAACCGTGGTCTTCAGCTGACCCTGAACCCCATTCCCAGGTCTTGCCGAATCCCCTACGACAGAGGAGCAAAAAGGCCGCCCCTTCTCTCACGTCTGCCCTGCGGGGTGCTCTGCGTGTTTCATAGAGGTGTGGTCTGCGGTGCGCGACCATACGGACGCGGGGACAACGCTTTTCCAGTCAGAGCACCGAGACAGAAAGAAGGACGGGCATGTCCGGCAGTGAAAGCGAGAATCCGGCAATCCCTTCACCGACGCCCACACCGATTCGACGGCCCAGGACGAACCGGGACTGGTGGCCGAATCAGCTGGATCTTCAGGTTCTCCACCAGCACTCGCCCCGAGCCAACCCGATGGACGAGGACTTCGACTACGCGAAAGAGTTCGCGACCCTCGACGTCGACGCACTGAAGCGTGACGTCTTCGAGGTGATGACGACATCCCAGGACTGGTGGCCTGCCGACTACGGTCACTACGGGCCGCTCTTCATCCGGATGAGCTGGCATGCCGCGGGAACGTACCGCATCGCGGACGGCCGCGGCGGTGGCGGCAGCGGCGCACAGCGCTTCGCCCCCCTCAACAGCTGGCCGGACAACGCGAGCCTGGACAAGGCGCGCCGTCTGCTGTGGCCGGTCAAACAGAAGTACGGCCGGAAAATCTCCTGGGCCGACCTTCTGGTCTTCGCCGGAAACTGCGCCATGGAATCCATGGGATTCAAGACGTTCGGGTTCGGTTTCGGGCGAGAAGACATCTGGGAACCCGAGGAGATCTTCTGGGGGCCCGAGGACACATGGCTCGGAGACGAGCGCTACAGCGGCGACAGGGAACTCACCGGTCCTTTCGCCGCCGTGCAGATGGGACTGATCTACGTCAATCCGGAGGGGCCCAACGGAAACCCGGACCCATTGGCCGCCGCCGTGGACATCCGGGAGACGTTCGGACGCATGGCGATGAACGACGAGGAGACGGTCGCACTCATCGTCGGCGGCCACACCTTCGGCAAATGTCATGGCGCGGTCGAACCCAGTTACATCGGCCCGGAACCCGAGGCCGCCCCCCTCGAGCAGCAGGGCCTCGGCTGGCGGAACACCTACGGCAGTGGCACGGGACCCCACACGCTCACCAGCGGTCTGGAGGGCGCATGGACCACCGAGCCGACCAAGTGGGACAACGGGTACCTGGACAATCTCTACGAGTACGAGTGGGAGCTGACGAGCAGCCCCGCCGGCGCCCACCAGTGGACTCCGACGGATCCCGCGGCCAGGAGCGCCGTACCCGACGCCCATGATCCCTCGAAGCGGCACGCCCCCATGATGCTGACGACGGACCTCGCGCTGAAGGTGGACCCGGTCTACGGCCCGATCACGAAGAGGTTCCACGAGAACCCGGACGAACTCGCGGTGGCGTTCGGCAAGGCGTGGTACAAACTGCTGCACCGCGACATGGGCCCCGTCTCGCGTTACCTCGGCCCGTGGATTCCCGAGCCGCAGCTGTGGCAGGACCCCGTTCCGGACGTCGATCACGAACTGGTCGGGGACGAGGACATCGCCGCCCTCAAGGGCAGGATCATCGCCTCGGGCCTTTCCGTCCCCCAACTGGTCACCACCGCCTGGGCGTCGGCGGCGAGCTTCCGCGGCACCGACAAGCGCGGCGGGGCGAACGGTGCACGCATCCGGCTCGCGCCGCAGAAGGACTGGGAGCTCAACGACCTTCCCGAGGTGACCGAGGTACTCCGCACGCTCGAGCGGATCCAGCAGGATTTCAACCTCTCCCAGACCGGCGGAACGCGCGTCTCCCTCGCCGACCTGATCGTCCTCGGCGGGTGCGCGGCCGTCGAGCAGGCCGCGAGGGACGCCGGCTACGACGTCACGGTTCCGTTCGCACCGGGGCGTACGGACGCCTCGCAGGAGCAGACCGACGCGGCGTCGTTCGCCGTGCTGGAGCCCAGGGCGGATGCCTTCCGCAACTACCTTCCGGCGGGCGAGAAACTGTCGCCGGAGACCCTCATGCTGGACCGCGCCAACCTGCTGACGCTGACCGCGCCCGAGATGACGGTGCTGATCGGCGGCATGCGGGCCCTGAACACCGGCTTCAAAGGGTCCCCCCACGGAGTCTTCACCCGCCGGCCGGGAATCCTGACCAACGACTTCTTCGTCAACCTGCTCGACATGGGCACGGAGTGGAAGGCGTCGGCCACGGACGAGAACGTGTTCGAAGGCCGGGATCGCGCCACCGGCGAGGTCAAGTGGACCGCCACCGCCGTCGACCTGATCTTCGGTGCGAATTCCCAGCTCCGAGCCGTATCGGAGGTCTACGCGTGCCAGGACGCGGGAGAGAAGTTCGTACGTGACTTCGTGGCAGCGTGGAACAAGGTGATGAATCTCGACCGGTTCGACCTCACCTGAGCCCGACGTCCCGGTCGGCCCTCGTCGGCCGACCGGGCCGGGCCCATGCCGCAGGCGAGCCGTGGAGCCGCGAAGCGAACCTTCCGAGCGGGGCCAGGCGATGACCGGGTGTCATCCAGGGGCGAAGGAGAAGCTGCGCCACAGGCCGGTAGTCCTGACCACCCGGTCCGACGCCCCGATGTCCAGGTGGTCGCTCTGTCCACCCGGCGGCGCGGTGCGGGCGGTGTGCTGCAGCGTTTCGGCATCTTCCAGGCTGCGCGAGCGCCCGCAGGTCCCAATTCGGAGGGGTGAACGTCGTGATGAAGGCTGGGGTGGCGCCCTGCACAGCCCCCAGCACGTTCCTGCCCGGGAACACCTCGGGGCCTCCGTAGCGGCCTCTGCACTCGGCTTGCCCTGCTGGATTGTGGCGGCTCGCTGTGCTTGGGCTGGGGCCGGAAGGTGACGGCCCCGGTGCGATCCGCCCAGGGCATCACGTCACCGGGCCCCAGCACTCCGGCCCTACTCCGCGCCAGTCGATCCACGGGGCCCCTACTACCTCCGCCGGGTCAATCTCCAGCCCGGCTCGGCGCAGGAACTCCGCGACGTCGACCACGCTGTGGGCCAGGCCGAGGATCTCGCCGTCCACGCGCACGCGCCGACCACCCGTGGGCGACGGCGGATGCACGATCACGCGAATCGCGCCGTACACGCCTTCAGGACCATCCGGCACATGCGGCCCCGCATTCCAGCGCGTCATCGATGAAGCCGCTCACTCACGCCCCCGTCCGAGCGTCCCAGATCACGCAGTTCCCGCCACGCCTCAGGGCCTGGGCGCTGCTGCTGCCAGTAGGGATGAAAGAACAGCTGAGCCGACAGCCGGTACAGACGCCGGCGCAACTCCGTACGGCCGGGCCGCTCGGCAAGCTGCCGGTAGGTGGCACTCCACGCCTGCTGCGCCTGTGCAAGGTCCTCGGGAAACGATCGCATGACCAAATTCAAGCATGTGTTCGATTTTTCAGGCCAGCAAAGATCCCGTGTGAGGTGGCGGCGGACAGGCCTTGGTGCCTGTGTCATCGATGTTGACCGCTGCAGGCCGCCGGGTCCGGCACGGCCGTGCTCGGCGCCGCCCCCGAGCCGTGGCACCGCAGGGGATACGTCCCGCTCGCTCGGTTCGCCGTGGGGCCGTGTTCGCGACGCGGCAGTGCTACGGTTCCTGCAGGCGAAGTGAGGCGTCGGAACGCTTCGCCAGTCACTGCGGTGGCCCTGAGGCGCGAGTACCGGAATGCATCCGGTCGAGGTTGAGCGCCCTGTGGCACCGCGTTGCACATCAGCCGGGCTGTGACCGGCTCCTGGTCGTCCCGCGGATCGCCGACGTCCCTGTGCTCACCCTCGCCGGGGCTGATCTTGCGAGAGGAAGCACATCATGACCACTCTGGTCATCGGAGCCCGAGGTGGCGTCGGTCGCCATGTCGTCGACCAGCTGCTCGCTGCCGACGAACCAGTTCGTGCCTCGGTGCGCGACCCGCGGGCTGGTGCCGACCTGCCGGCCGCGGCCGAAGTCGTGACCGCCGACCTCACCCGGCCCGACACGCTGCGCCCCGCACTCGACGGCGTGCGCCGGGTGTTTCTCTACGCCCCGCCGGCCAGTGCCGAAGGCTTTGCCGCGGTGGCCGCCGAGGCGGGCCTTGAACGCGTCGTGCTGCTCTCCTCCGGCAGTGTTCTGCTGCCGGACATGGAGCACAACGCCATCGCCCAGGAGCACCGTGCCGTCGAGGACACACTGTCAGCCGCCGGCCTGCCCTGGACGCCGGTGCGGCCCCTGGTCCTGGCCAGTAACAGCCTGCGCTGGGCGGAGTCGATCAGGTCGAGCGGCACGGTACGGCTGGTCCACCCCGACGCCGTCACGGCGCCGGTCCACGAACGCGACGTCGCCGCCGTCGCGGTCACGGCACTGGGCGTCGGCGCCGAGGATGCGGTGGAGACCGCTCCTTCGACCGCGGCCGTGCTGACAGGACCCGAACTGATATCGCAGCGCCGCCAGGTGGAGCAGATCGGGCAGGTAATCGGCAGGACCCTGCGTATCGAGGAATTGTCCCCGGACCAGGCCCGCGAGCACTACGGTCGCTTCTCCGACCCGGCCACTGTCGAGGCGATCTTGCAGTTCCTCGCCTTGGCCGCGACCGGCGGGTCGCCGTGTACGCCGACTGTGCGGAGTGTGCTGGGCCGGCCCGGCCACAGCTTTGAGCAGTGGGCCCGCGACCACGCAAAGGACTTCGGCTGAGGATCAACGGCCGCTGAGCCCCCAGGTCGCGGGCACGCCATAGCGATCAGCACCCGTCCTGTGCCGTGCCAGGGCCCGGGGGTTCGGCTACCGTCGAGCGGCCGTTCCTTGAAGGCGTCGAGTGCGGCGTCGAGTTCACCGCAGATCCGCGACAGCTCGCACTTGGAGATCCCGGAGTCAGCACCGAGTGCTTTGACGGGAAGAATGACCCGGTCCGCACTTCCGGGATCTTCAGGTCCAGATCGCCGGCCTGGGTGGTCAGCAGCCTCTCCCGGTGGCCGTTGCGCCAGGTCGTGCGCGCCTCCGAGTGCTCGCCCGGAGCAGCACCGATCACCGCCCCCGCCATCCCCGCACACTCGACGAGCACGGCCGCGGCCTCCACCTGGTCGCCCAGCCCTCGCGCAGGTGGGGCTCCCGCTGCGGCAAGGCCGTACCGTCGCCGGTGCGTTGTGCTCCTAGGATGGCGAGGGTGATGGCAAGGACCAGTGATATCGCGAAGGCGGCCGAGGTGCTGCGTGCCGGAGGGCTGGTGGCGCTTCCGACCGAGACGGTCTACGGTCTGGGCGCCAATGCCGAGGATCCCACCGCCGTTGCGCGCATTTTCCAAGTCAAGGGACGTCCGCCGTCCCACCCGCTGATCGTCCACATCGGCGGCGCGGAGCAGCTGGACGACTGGGTGAAGGACGTTCCCCAGGCGGCGCGCCTGCTGGCCGAACACTTCTGGCCGGGCCCGCTCACGCTGGTCCTGCAGCGCGGTCCCCGTGTGCCCCTCGAAGCGACGGGTGGCCTGGAGACGGTGGCCGTGCGCGTGCCCGACCACCCCGTCGCCCTCGCGCTGCTGTCGGCCTTCGGCGGCGGTGTCACGGCCCCGTCCGCCAACCGCTTCGGCTCGGTCAGCCCCACCACCGCCGACCACGTCCGTGCCGAGCTCGGCGAGGCGGTCGACTTCGTGCTGGACGGCGGCCCCTGCGAGGTCGGCGTCGAGTCGACCATCGTCGACGTCACCGGCGAGATCCCGAGCATCCTTCGGCCGGGCGGGGTGACGCGAGAGGACCTCGAAGCGGTGCTGGGGCGCCCGCCGGCGGTCCCCTCCACCAGCCGCGTCCGTGTGCCGGGCCAGCATCCGTCGCACTACGCGCCGCGGGCGCGAGTCGTCCTCGTCGAGCCGGAGAAGGTCGTCGCCGAGGCGGAGCGGGCGCAGGATCTGGGGCACCGGGTGGGCGTCTTTCTGCCTGCCTCCTTCGCCGACCCTGCGGTGAAGGTGCACGCCGTGGTGGCGGTCCCCTCTTCGATGGGCGCCTACGCGCGCGGGCTGTACGGGTTCCTGCGTGAGCTGGACCAGCAGGGGTGCGACCTCATCGTGGCTTCGTTGCCGGTGGAGGAGGGGCTGGGAGTGGCGATCGCCAACCGGCTGCGCCGCGCCGCAGGACCCCGGCCCACCGAGTGATCAGCACCGACGCCGTTCCTTTACTGGCGCCAGCTGCCGGCCGATGCCGAGGGCACGGAGATGGCCAAGCTTCGGCGGGAGATGCACCGCAGGATGCTCGGCAACGGCTACTGCGCTCGCCCCGTCGAGATGGACTGCCACTTCGAATCGATCTGCGAGTCCTGCACGTTCTTCGCCACCACGATCGAGTTCCGGCCCACCCTCGAACGCCAGCGAGACGACGCGGCGGCCAAGGGACAGGTCGCTCGCGAGCACATCTTCGACGGACCCCTCAGCCGACTTGAGGAACAGGCTGGCTGATGATCATCTCCATGGCGTCGCCAGCGGTGTGCGACCTCGCCGGGGCGAAGACGGCCGAGCCGGGCGCCGGGCCGCCGGTCCCGGTCGGCCTTGGTCACTCCTGCCGGTCGCGGGCCCGGCGGAACCTGTCCAGGCCCTCGGACAGGTCCACGATCGGGCCGGGGTAGTCGAGCGCGTCACGGTCCGCTCCGGGCAGCTTCCACGGCTCGTGCACTGCAGGCGCGTCGATGTTCCTCAGCTCGGGCACCCAGCGGTGGACGTAGGTGCCTTCGGGGTCGTACCGCTTGGCCTGGACGACGGGGTTGAGGACCCGGTTGGGCCGGGTGTCGGTCCCGGTACCGGCCACCCACTGCCAGTTGAGCTGGTTGTTGGCGATGTCACCGTCGACCAGCCAGTGCAGGAAGTGGGCGGCGCCGATGCGCCAGTCGACGTAGAGCGTCTTGGCCAGGAAGCTCGCGGTCAGCAGCCGGGCCCGGTTGTGCATCCAGCCCTCGTGGCGCAGTTGCCGCATCGCGGCGTCGATCACCGGGTAGCCGGTACGGCCTTCCCGCCACGCCTCGATGTCGGCCTGCGCCGTGCGCTCGGTGCGCCAACGGTCGCCTTTGGTGCGGTAGTCGGCCTGGGCGGCGCCCGGTCGGGCGGCGAGCACCTGACGGTGGAAGTCGCGCCAGGCGAGCTGCCGTACCAGCGCCTCGGCGCCCGGTCCGCCGCGGCGGCGGGCCCGGTGCACCAGTTCCACCGGGGAAAGGGTACCGAAATGCAGGTGCGCGGAGAGCCGGGAGGTGGTGTCGGCGGCCAGGTCGTCCCGGGTGTCGTCGTAGGTGTCCAGGCCGTGCCGCCAGTAGGCGGTCACCCGCTTGCGGCCCTCGGTCTCTCCGCCGGGCGGCAGGGCGGGCGAAACCCCGGTGACCTCACCACGGGCGGGCACCGGCTCGCCGTTCACCTGGTCGGGCACGTGCACGCGGCGCGGTGCGGCCACAGCCGTGCGCAGGCCCGCCTGTGCCCAGTGCCGGTAGTACGGCGTGAAGACGGCGAAGTGGTCCGACGAGGAGGGGGTCACCTCGCCGGGCGCCACGGCCACGGTGACCGCGTCGTGGACGAACAGGCGGCGGCCGCCGGACTCCAGGGCCTGCCGGAGCCGGTCCTCCCGGCGCGTGGCGAAGGCGCTGTGCGCCGCCGCCATGTACACCTCGTCGGCGTCCGCCTCCCGTACCGTACGGCACACCTCCTCCACCAGGTCGCCGGAGCGCACCACGAGGCGTCCGCCGCGCTCGCGCAGGGAGGCGTCCAGGTCGGCCAGGCAGTCCGCGAGGAAGGCGCTGCGGTTCGGCGTGGCGAAACCGGCGGCTTCGACGGCCAGGTCGCGCACGAAGAGCGGGACGACCGCGTCCGCGGACCTCAGCGCCGCGTGCAGCGGCGGGTGGTCGTGCAGGCGCAGGTCGGAGGTGAGCAGGACGACCGAGACGCGCATGGGCTTCAGCTTCTCTCCACTGTCCTGCGGCGGCGCTGCGCTCCCGGAAGCGGTGCGGCCGGTCGTGCGGGGCTCAGCTGTGCGGGGCATGGCCGTGCTGGACGCGGGCGGCGGCGCGGACGATGTTACGCGCCATGCCTCCGAAGACGACCGCGTGGAAGGGAGAGACACTCCACCAGTACAGGTGACCCAGCAGTCCGCGCGGGTGGAACAGCGCCCGCTGCCGGTATCGGACAGGTCCGCCGCCGTTGCCGTCCACACGCATCTCCAGCCAGGCCAGACCCGGCAGCCGCATCTCGGCGCGCAGCCGCAGCAACCGGCCGCGCTCGATCTCCTCCACGCGCCAGAAGTCCAGCGAGTCGCCCACCCGCAGCCGCCGGGCGTCCCGCCGGCCCCGGCGCAGGCCGACGCCGCCGACGAGGCGGTCGAGCCAGCCGCGCACGGCCCAGGCCAGTGGAAAGGAGTACCAGCCGTTCTCACCGCCGATGCCCTCGATGACCTGCCACAGAGCCTTTGGCGCCGCATCCGTCTCGCGTTCGCGGATGTCGGCGTACAGGCTGCCGCCTGCCCAGTCCGGGTCGGTCGGCAGCGGGTCGCTGGGGGCGCCCGGCACGGAAGCCGAGGACCAGCGCGTGACGACCTGGGCTTCCCGGACGCGCTGCAACGCAAGGGCGACTGCCTGGTCGAAGCCGAGCGGATGGCCGGGTGGGCTGGGCAGGTACCGCTCGATGTCCCGCTCCCGGCAGACCACTTCGTGGCGCAGGGACTCCGTGAGCGGGCGGGCGATCGAGGCCGGCACCGGGGTCACCAGGCCGACCCACTGACTTGACAGTCCGGGCGTCAGCACGGGCACGGGCACGATGAGCCGCCGGGGCAGCCCTGCGACGGCGGCGTACCGCTGCATCATCTCCCGGTAGGTGAGCACCTCCGGGCCGCCGATGTCGAAGGCACGGCTGACGTCGGCGGGCAGACGGGAGCAGCCCACCAGGACGCGCAGGACGTCCCGCACAGCGATGGGCTGGATACGGGTGTGCACCCAGCGCGGGGTGACCATCGCCGGCAGCCGCTCGGTGAGGTAGCGCAGCATCTCGAAACTGGCTGAGCCGGAACCGATGATGACGGCGGCGCGCAGGACGGCGGTCGGCACACCCGAGTCGAGCAGGATGCGGCCCACCTCGGCGCGGGAACGCAGGTGGGGGGAGAGATGCGACTCGGCAACCCCTTCGGGGGTCAGCCCGCCGAGGTAGACGAGGCGGCGAACTCCGGCCCGGCGGGCCTGCTCGCCGAAGACGCGGGCCGCTTCGCGGTCGGTCTGTTCGAAGTCGCGGCCGGTGCCGAGCGCGTGCACCAGGTAGTAGGCCACGTCCACGCCGTCCATCGCCCGTGCCACCGATGCGGCGTCGAGGACGTCGCCCTGGACGACCTGCGCCCGGCCGGCCCACGGATGGTCCCGCAGCTTGCCCGGCGTGCGCGCCAGGCAGCGTACCCGGTACCCGGCGCCCAGCAGCTCGGGCACGAGCCGACCGCCGATGTAGCCGCTCGCGCCGGTAACCAGACAGGTCGGTGCCTCGTGAGCCGTCGCCCCGTCCCCGGTCGTCGTCCTGGTCGCCTCGTCCGCCACGGGTACCGTCCCTGTGCTCGCCTCGTCCCAACGCCGGAGCAGGGCCCCGGATCAGGTCGAACCCGTACACCACGTTCCTGGACGCAGCCGCCTTCCAGCAGCCGCCACACGACTGACACGCGTTCCCTCAGCGTCCGCCACGGCCAACTACAAGGCTTGGTCTTCTGACGAGTGACCGCTGGACGAGCCCGGTTCCCGGCGGTGTGCCGAGGCTTCCGCGACCTGCTTCAGCGCCGATGCCGTGGCAGAGTCGCCGACCTTGGCGGGTTGCTCGTGCGGGTGGCTCTCGTGGTGAAAGTGGGAGGGAGCGAGCCTGTCGCCGGCACCGTAGTGCCGCGACAAGGTGTCGGTGGAGTCCGTGAGGGCAAGGTCGGCGTCGGCCGCAGCGGGCCGGCTACCGCCCTGCATGTCGTTCTCGGCGTTTCCGGCCCTGCCGGCCTGGGCCGCCTCCCCCGGCGTGCCTCCTCGGTGGCCCGGCTGGGTCAGCCACGCCACGGCCGCGCCGGCGAGAGCCACGGGCCATTCCACCACCCCGGCGACGCCGAGCACTCCGGCTCCGGTGTAGACCGCCATCCGCCGACCGCGCGGAGAGATCGCTCCGATCCACTCCAGCGCGCTGTCGCCGACCTTGCTCACCTGCTCGGCTCCGGGCAGGCGGCGCAGCCCGGAGCCGACCGCCCGGAACGGCTGCGGAAGATCCGACGAATCTGTCCTGACCTGGCTCATGTCCTGCTCCCTCCGCGCGTCCTCAAGGGTGTCCGAGTCCTGAGTTTCCCGATGTCACACCGCATATGCCTTCGTGCGGGCGTTATCCGGTTCCGGGGCCCTGGTGCGTCCGGTCCCTGGTGGCGCGTTCGCAGGCGGGCTGGGGGAACTCGGGGCGGGTGGACCGGGGAGGTGGTTCGGTGGCTGGTAAGAGCCTGGACTTGGACGAGGTGCTGCGGGCCGCGGAAGACGCCGCGCCGGTGGAGTCAGTGGATGTGGTCGCCCGGAGCCTGGAGAAACGGTTCTCGGCGACAGAGGTGTCGTTCCTGTTCGTCGACCTGATCGGGCAGGAAGCCGTACGCCTGCCCAGAGCCGGTACGGCGGCGCGGGCGCGCGGCGTGGCGGAGAGAGTCGAGCTGGCGGGCAGCGTCTATGACCGGGTCCTGCGCAGCCAGCGCCCGCACCAGGAGGACGACGGGGAGGGCGGGTGCCGGATGGTGGTGCCGGTGACGAACCGGGGCGACTGCATCGGTGTACTGGACCTGGTCGTGCCGCGCGCGGACGAAACGGTCTGCGACGCGGTCGCGCACGCAGCGCACGCGCTCGCATACATCGTGGTCACCGACCGCCGCTTCACGGATCTCTACCACTGGGGCCGGCGCACCACTGCTGTGAGTCTTGCCGCGGAGATCCAGCACCAGCTGCTGCCCTCGGCCTGCTGCTGCGAGGCGGCCCAGTTCACCCTGGCCTGCGGTCTGGTCCCGGCCGACGACATCGGCGGTGACACCTACGACTACGCCCTCAACCAGGACAGGCTGTATCTGTCGATCACTGACGCGATGGGGCATGACACCGCTTCCGCCATGCTGGCCACGCTCACGGTCAATGCCCTGCGCCGAGCCCGCCGCGCCGCTGAAGGTGTCCTCGGCCAGGCGCATGCCGCCCACGAGGCGATCACCGAACACGCCCGCGGCATGACCACCGGCCAGCTGCTCTGCGTCACCCTGGGGACGGGCGAATGTGAGCTGGTCAATGCCGGTCACCCCTGGCCGCTGCGGGCGCGCGGGGCACGGCTGGAGGAGCTTGCCGTCAAGGTCGACCTGCCATTCGGGGTTCCCGCTCCGGTCACCTACGAGGTGCAGCGGTTCGACCTCGAGCCGGGCGACCGCCTGGTGCTGATCACCGACGGCATGACGGAGCGCTGCTCGGCCGGTGTCGACCTGCCCGCCCGCATCCATGACACCCGCGCCGAACACCCCCGCACAGTGGTCCGCGCTCTGACCGGTGCGGTCCACGACGCGTGCGGCGGCTCTATGCCGGACGACGCCACCATCATGGTCCTGGACTGGCACGGCGGCTCCGGCCGACGCCACAGCGACGCCGGCGCCGACAGCTGACACGCCTCGACCTGCACGGATCTGCTGGGTCGGCAACGCTCCCCTGGGTGCGGGCCGGGCTCAGGCACCCCCTGTTCAGCGGCCGTGCCGGGGAAGCCGCCTCACCGTGGTCAGGACAGACTGCCCTTTTCGCACACCTGGCGGGCGACCTCGCGGAGCTTGACGTTGTTCTCCTGGGAGTATCGGCGCAAGACGTCGAACGCCTGGTCCTGGGTGAGATGGTGGCTGCCCATGAGGATGCCCATGGCCTCCCCGATGACATGTCGGGTAGCGACGGCCTGTTCCATCTGGGCGTGGGTGCGAGCGCTGGAGAAGGCGACCGCGGCATGGGAGGCCAGCAGCCAGCCAGCCGTCTCACTGGCCTCGGTGAACGCCCCGGGCCGACGGGAGTAGAGGTTCAGTGCACCGAGATCCTCGTCCTCGGTGAACAGCAGGAAGCCCATCATGCTGCCGAGTCCCAGCTCCCGGGCAGGGGGCGCGTAGGAGGGCCAGCGCTGATGCTCGGCGGCGAAGTCGGCGATGCGGAACACCCGCTCTCTTAAGCGTGTGCGGGCCGCGTCGAAACACGGGCCTTCCTGCAGGCGCTCCTGCAGCTGGTCGCTGTCGACGACGAGCCGGTCCGTCGGGGCGAGAGACTCCACGCGCTTGCCGTGCAGAATCAGAACACCGGCGGCGTCGCAGCCCTCGACCAGCTCGGTGGCGGACCCGGTGATCCGCTCCAGCGTTTCATCCACCGAATCCTGGGCCAGCAGATCACGCGCCATGGTCGCCACCTGCTGTGCGAACACACGCCAGTCCATGTCATCCCCTGTCGCCACCCTTGGCAGAGTGACACCTACCCGCTTTCCCCGCGGAAACGACCCCCGAGGACCACGGTCCACGTGCGAGCGGCGAGTGGCCCTGCATGACCGGCACACCGGCGGTGTGTACGAGCTGACCGCCCTGGGGGTGATCACGCCGCGCCGGCAGGCGGAGGCCATCGTCTTCACGCCGGGCTCGCCAGTGCGGTTTCACGACCTCACCAGCGACGAGGCCGAGGCCGCCGTTCCCCAAAGCATGCCGGTGGAACCCGTCGAGGGAGCCCGGCGCAGTCGGCAGCAACGCGGGCACCGCGGATCGGCAGCCCACACCTGCCGGCACTCGACCGGATTTCCGCCGCCGCAGACAGCCACTCCATGCACCGCCTGGTCATCCTGTGCACGGGTCTCACCCTAAGTCGGGCCACCGTGCGGCCCCGATGCCGCAGCAGGACCAGACTCAGCGCTCAGTACCTGACCAGGGCAGATGACGAGGGGTGACGGGGGATGACGCGTTCACGCATGTCTTGTCATCCTCCGTCACCGACCTTCCGGCGTACGACCCACTGCTCACTGCGGAACCGTCCGAGCCCGCGTGGAACGAGGCGTCCCTTCGGTGGTTGGTCGCGCCCGAGCCGGGCATCCCTCGCCCTCGATCCGAGGGAATGCGAGTCGGTCTCGGCGACGTGACAGCCGTGAAGACCACGGCGAGCTCACCGTTCTCGACCTGCTGGCGGCCGGGACCCGTCCCATCATCGGCGGTTTGCAGATCGGCTATCTGCCCGCGCTGTTTATTCGCCTTCGACTTGCGCGTTCAGAACCTCACCTTCCCAAGCTGAGAGCGCGAGTTCGATTCTCGTCACCCGCTCCAGACAGAAACGCCAGGTCAGCCGTCTGGTCCGGCCAAAGGGAGGAATTGGCAGCCGTGTCCGCCCGGCCCCGGCTGGTTGCGGCCCGGACTGTCTAGGCTGGCACCGCTACGGAAGGGCGGTGCCATGGATGCCGAGTTTCGGACGAGGGCCGCGATCGAGGAGCACTGGCGGGCCTCGGAACGCGGGGACACCGAAGCCGAGCACGCCATCTACGCCACGGACGCGATCCTGGACTACCCGCAGTCAGGGGAGCGGTTCCGGGGCCGCGCGACGATCTCCGCGCAACGTGGCGGCCACCCGGCTGACCGACACTTCACCGTCCAGCGGATCACCGGCCATGCGAATCTGTGGGTGAGCGAATGCCTCATCACCTACGACGGTGTGCCTTCGTACTCGGTGAGCATCATGGAATTCGCTGACCAGCACGTGGTGCACGAGACGCAGTACTTCGCCGACCCCTTCGGCGCGCCGGCCTGGCGGGTCGCGCTCGCGGAGGGGATGCCTGGCCGGACCATCGCCGGAGCCTGATTCGTGGCCGCCTCGAGTCAACCGGGTGACCGGCCTGTCGCTTTGCTGAAGTCCCAAGAAGTCCTCTTGGGATGATTTCAAGCGCCTCCAGCAGTGAGCACACATGCCAAGGCGAGGAAGGCTTCATGCATGTCGTCGTGGATCTCCCAGCGGATCCGCCCGCGGCGAAACCAGTGCAGGTGGGCGAACGCGCCTCCACGCCCCGCCGACCAGATGACCGACATGGGCTTCATGCCCCAGGTCACCGCCCTGCTCGACCAAGTGCGTCCTGAGGGCCGGCGGATGTTGTTCTCGGCCACCCTGGACCGCAACGTCCACCTGCTGGTCGCGGCTACCTGACCGACCCGGTGGTGCACTCCGTCGACCCGTCGGCCGGTGCCGTCGCCACGATGGAGCACCACGTACTCCACGTGCACGACGCGGACAAGCACCGCACGACCACCGAGACTGCGGCCCGGGACGGCCGGGTCATCATGTTCCTGGACACTAAGCACGCCGTGGACCGGCTGACCAAGCACCTGCTGAGCAGCGGTGTCCGCGCCGCGGCCCTGCACGGTGGCCGGTCCCAGCCGCAGCGCACCCGGCCCCTGGCGCAGTTCAAGGACGGTCACGTCACCGTCCTGGTGGCTGCCAACGTCGCGGCCCGCGGCATCCACGTCGACAGCCTCGCCCCGGTCGTCAACGTGGATCCGCGCAGCGACCACATGGACTATCTGCACCGTGGCGGTCGTACGGCCCGCGCCGGGGAGTCCGGCAGCGTCGTCGCCCTGGTGACCCCCGGCCAACGCCGCGGCATGACCCGGCTGATGGCCTCAGCCGGCATCAGCCCGCGCATCACCACCGTCCGCTCGAGCGAGGAGGAGCTGAGCCGCATCACAGGCGCCCAAGCGCCCTCCGGGGTCGCTGTGGTCATCACCGTGCCTGTCGTGGAACGCACCCGTCGCACGTCTTCGCCGTCCCAAGACCGCCAGGGCCGCACCGGCCAGGGCCGACCCGTCGGCGCCAGGGTGCGCCGACGGGCACAGCGGCGGCCCGGCAACGACTCGGCTGCTTAGGCCGGCGCAGTCCCCGGAGCCCCGTTGGCCTCCCGGAAGCCGCCGTGGTCCCCCGGGGCCGAAGGCCGCCAAGCCGACCAGCCCTTACCGAAGGAGACACCCTTGATGCCAGCACGGATGCAGTACCGCAGGCCGGACCCTACCCTCGTGTCCGTGGTGAACGACCGCGAAGGGCACGGGCCTCGGGTATGTGACGACATGACCGTCGAGGTGGCTCTGGCCGTCATGGCGAGTGCCCGGGCCGAGTACCTGACCGTGTGCGACGAGGACGACCAGAGCACAGCTCTGATCACCCTGGTCCGGCTCGCCGTTCTCCGCGACAGTTCCACGTACACGGACCGGATCCGTCTGCGGGACGTCCTCGACGTACCCCTGCCCTCACCCGGCCGCCGCTCGGGCGGCATCGGTGAGTACGGCCGCGGTCCGGGCGTACCCGCCCTCGCGTGCTAATCCGTCTCGCCCCGGGCGGCCCGTTCTCCTTCTCCCCGCGACTTCTCCCCTGTGAGGCACCATGCGCTGTGTCATCGCCCGGTACCCGTTCGACCTCACCAGGACCGGGGTTCTGGCCTCGTTGAAGGGCGTCAGGCCAGAGCTCGTCACGGGAGCGTCCATGACCATCGGCCGCCGCCGCTACCCCGTCAAGCAGGTGGGCCAGGTCATCACGCGACAGGACCCGCGTGACTTCACCGCCGGCGAGGTCGTGCGGGCCATGACGCGTCTCGGCTTCACCTGCCACGACCGCCCCGGGGGCGCGCCCGTGGGCGAGGGTGGACCCACTCTCCTCCAAACCGCGTCCGCATGCGGCACCGGCCCCGTGGCCGTGTGAGGACGGGCGGGAGACCGCCCTCAGGATTCCGGTGGGGGCCCTGCCGACGCGCGTCGGCAGGGCCCCCGCCGCTGTGTCGCCGTCCGCTCGGAAAGCGCCGGCCGGGCACCGGGGTGGAGGCAGCGTCTCACCGGTCGAAGTGGATGAAATCTCCTACGGTCCATGCGCTGACGTCCTTGATCGCGACTCGGTACATGCCGCCCGTCTCCGGGATGCCGAGGCTGCCCTGCAGGATCCGGGCGAGATGAAAGTGCAGATGCGTGGGCGCCTCGCCGCGATCGGGCCGGTTCCCTCGCGGACCGCGCGCAAAGACGTCCGAGAACGGGCCGAGACGGTCCGAGTCCTTCAGGACCTCCGCCACCCGCTCCCTCCACACGGCCTCCGGGGCCAACCGGCCGGTGATGACGGCGCCGCCGACGACCACGGTCAGCGACATCTGATTGCTTCGCTCCGACTCCACCGCGGCGGAGATGGCGACGAGCAGCTCATCAGGGTTCGACATGACAGCACAGCTTATTCGGCCCACCTGTATCAGGAACCGCCCGTGGGGCTGAAGCAGTTGCGCGCTCGGCAGGAGGCGGCTTCCGCCAACCGGTGAGGCCCGATCGCAGCAGACTTCTTTCTCCGCCAGGAGGGTGAAACCTACTTTCACATGAGTAGATTTTCGTTCCTGACGTGGGTACGCTTCTTCTCGTAGACACGGTCGACGAGACCCGCCAGACACGAACTGGCGGGTGGCTGAATACGAAGTACGCAGGTCAGTGCGGCTCTCGAGCCTCGAAGCCAGAGTGTTCCCAGAACGGTGACGGGACTGAGAGCCGCACTGGGCGGCTCGGACGTCGAGGAGCTGCCAACAGCAGTACCGGTTCACTCAACGGTTGGTTCAGAAAGGAACGGAGAAGCAGACGCCATCAGGATCGCCCGGCCCGAGAAGCACTCGGCCGGGTACCGCAAGACCCCGGAATGGATGATGACCCCCGGTCAAGCAGCTGCGATCCCCCCGCACCCCCGCTGCCGGGCCGGGTAGCGGAAACAGAAGGTCGGCACAGCAGTAGGGCCGACAGATGGCGTTCAATTTCCTTCGGGGCCCTGGTGCCGTACGCACCAGGGCCCCTCGACGCGTTGCACAACGAGGTGACATGACATCGGACAACCCCCTGAATGATCGTCTGGACGACGACTACCCTGCGTACACGATGGGCCGGGCAGCCGAGATGCTCGGCGCCCCCCGGCCTTCCTCCGGGCCCTCGGTGAGGCTCGTCTGATCACTCCGCTCCGCTCGCAGGGAGGACACCGCCGGTACTCCCGCTACCAACTGCGGATCGCCGCGCGTCCGGGAGCTCGTCGACAAGGGGACTCCGATCGAGGCCGCGTGCCGCATCGTCATCCTCGAGGACCAGCTCGAGGAAGCCCAGCGCATCAACGCCGAGTACCGTCGTGCCGCCAGCGAATCGGCGGGCCGTGCCGGCTCCGACTCCGCCTGAACACCCGAGCGCGTGCCGTATCCGGAACGCCGTCTTGCGGCCGAAGCAGAGCACGGCTCGGATAGTCGCCGGTCCGCTGCTGCCGAACCGACGCCGCCCTCGCCTCCGGGAGGCGCGCACCCCGCCGGAAAGGCTGTGCACTCGCCAAGGGTCCCCGGGCATGTCGACGGAGACGGCGGCTCCAAGGGCAGAGCCCGTTCGCGCAAGCGCCTCGGTCGGCGTCCTTCAGCGCCGTGCCCACAGCGTGCCCATAAGAGCGGACAACCAGGGGTCACCAGCGGCGCCAACCGGCCCGTGCAACGGCGCAGGCGTCTCCCATCCCCCGCAGGTCAGCCGCCATGCGACCTTCCAAGCGCCGTGGCTTCCCAAGCTGAGAGCGCGAGTTCGATTCTCGTCACCCACTCCAGAGAGAAACCCCGGGTCAGCGGCCTGGGGTTTGTCGTTGTCTACGCCAATTTGGGCGCGGCATGCCCTCCGTGTGCCCTAAGCGGAGTCTGCGCGGGCGAGCGCGGTGTCCAGGATGGCCTGCGTGTCGGGCCGAGGCTGGGTCTCCGCACCCAGGCTCTCCCCCTTCGCGACCGTGCGTAGGGCCACACCGAGATGTGCGGCGAAGGCGCGCGTGCTCATGCGCAGCGCGGCCCACAGGGCGCTCGCTTCCCGGCCGGTCCATTGCTGCACGCTGACCACGGATGACCTCCCTCCGTCATGTATCGAAGCACTCTCTGTGACGACGTGGGGCGGAAAGTACAACGGAAGTGCAACGGCAGGTCATTTCAAGGCCGTTCGCGTCAGTCGACGCTGTGGGCATGGACGAGGAACTCATCACGGAACGCCGCTCCGTCGCCTTGCCCCAGGTCTTCGGTTACGTGCGCCACGCCACCGGCGGCCTCGCCCGCCACGCCGCGCTGATCGGCTGCCTCACTGAGAGGGCGGAATGAAAGGTGATGTCCGTTCTGTCGTCGCCTGAACGTGTGGCCTTGCCGCCTCCGCCGGGTCGCGGGGCTGGCGCCGTGCTGAGCTGGCTGCGTGAGCGACCGCAAGTCCTACAAGAGCGACTTATCCGACGAACGCTGGGCGCTGGTCGAGCCGGTGATCACCGCATGGAAGGCCCAGCACCCCTCCGTCAGCGGACATGAGGGCCGCTACGCGATGCGGGAGATCGTCAACGCGCTGCTCTACCAGTCCCGGACCGGCTGCCAGTGGGAGTACCTTCCGCACGACCTGCCGCCTGCTGGGGCGATGAAGTACTACTTCTACACCTGGCGTGACGATGGCATTGACCAGGTCATTCACGACCTTCTGCGCTGGCAGGTCCGCGAGAAGAGGGGCCGATTAGCCGACCCCAGCCTGTTGGTGCTCGACACCCAGAGCCTGCACGCGGCGGCCGGGGTGCCGGCCGAGACGACGGGACGCGATGCGGCGAAGAAGGTGCCGGGACGTAAGCGGGGGCTTGCCGTGGACGTGCTGGGTCTGGTGATCGCCGTGGTGGTGCTGGCCGCCTCCGTCCACGACAACGCCTTCGGCACCGCTCTGCTCGACAAGGTCGCAGCCGGTAGCGGCGGCACCGTGACGAAGGCTCTGGTGGATCAGGGGTTCAAGAAGACCGTCGTGGACCACGGTCAGCGGGTGGGCATCGACGTCGAAATCGTCGAGCGCAACCCGGCCGAGACCGGTTCGTCCCGCAGCCGATCCGCTGGCGGGTGGAGCAGACGAACGGGACCTTGATGCTGCACCGGCGGCTGGTACGCGACTACGAGCACCGACCTGCCTCGGCCGAGTCCCGGGTCTACTGGGCGATAAGCGACGTGATGGCACGTCGGCTGACCGGCAGTGCGACCTCCTGGCGCGGCGCATGACCAGCGGGGAGCTGACCCTGGGGGCGGTGCTGGTACGTCTGGAGGAGCGCGAGCGGGAGATCGCCGAGCAGGCCGAAGAGACCCGTGAGCAGATCACGCGGCTCACCGCCGTGCTGGACGAACTCGGCCGGGCCGCCGAGGAAGTGCGGATCACCCGCAAGACGCTGCTGGAACTGCCCGACCCCGGCCCGCCCGCGCCGTCGGCGTCCGCCCCGGAGCTGCCGGACGGGGCGGCCTACCAGGAGATCATGGCGGTGTTCGCCCAGGCAGACGGTCCGCTACGGGCACGGGGCGTGTGCGAGGCGATGGACCTGGACCCGGCTCCGAACAACATCAACAACGTCCGTTTGAAGCTCAAGCGCCTGACCGGGCGCCACATCCTGACCGAGCCAGAACCGGGGCTGTTCACCCTGCCATGTCCGTAGTCGTCAGGCGAGGGCCGAGCGGATCGGCCGCAGATCACGGCGCATTCGGGCCTGGTCCGCGATGACATACGCGTCCCGGGCGTCGGTCTTGCCCTCGCCGCGGTAACCGTCGGCGGCCCGGTTCACCAGGTGGCCAGGCAGGTAGAGGAGCTCCTGGCCGTGGTTGCGCAGGAGGGCGAGCAGCAACGCCGGTTCGCCCGCCGGTCATGTCGATCGCCCAGGTCACCAGGCTTCCGTCCGCCAGGGCCAAGACAGCGCCGATGAACGTGAGCAGCTCGGGCTCGTCGTTGGCCACACGCCGCGACAGCAACATGCTGCCCTCGGCGTCCAGGTCGAGGCCGTGGAAGCGCACTCGGACCGTCGGCCGTTCTTTGCCTAGACCACCGACCGCCCTGTGGGCCGACAGCGTTCGGGTCGCATGCGCGTCGCGACGTCCGCCAAGGACATGCCGGCCCCGTCTCCGAGGAGCACGCCGGCCTCGCTGTTCCGCCGGTCATCGTCCCTTTCGCCGACCGGTCGGTCAGCGCGGCGCTGACGTAGGGCGTGGCTCAGGACCCAGCGGAGACGTGACGTGTTCGTTGCCGCCGACTTGCTTTACAGTCCCGCAATATTGGATTAACTTCCAACGTTAGAAGTACTTCCAAATATCCCGCGAGCCCAACGATGCGAGCCGTGTTACGGAGGTCCGATGACCGACCGATTGAATGTGACGTTTCCTTCAGGGCCGGACGAGTGTCACGCCTGGCTGTACCTGCCCGAGGGCGGGGGTCGGCGTCCCGTGGTGGTCATGGCACACGGTCTCGGTGGGGTCCGCGAGATGCGGCTGGACGCCTATGCCGAGCGTTTCACCGCCGCGGGATACGCCTGCCTGGTCTTCGACTACCGACACTTCGGCGCCAGCGGGAGCCAGCCCCGCCAGCTCCTGAGCATCCGCCGACAGCTTCAGGACTGGCAGGCGGCTGTGGCCTTCGCCCGCTCCCGGCAGGAGACCGATCCCCGGCGCGTGGTGCTGTGGGGCACCTCTTTCGGCGGCGGCCATGTCCTGGCGACAGCCGCCCAGGACCCGGCCGTCGCCGCCGTCATCGCCCAGGGCCTGTTCACCGACGGTGTCGCCTCTGCCCTGGCGATGCGCCCGGACACCTCGGTGAAGGTGATGGCCCGCGCGGTCCGTGACGTGGTCGGCGCCCGCCTTGGGCGCCCTCCCGTCATGGTCGCGACGGCGGGGCCGCCCGGATCCGCCGCGTTGATGACGGCTGCGGACGCCGAGCCCGGCTACCTGGCCCTCGTGCCCAACGACGCGCCCTTCTCTAACCAGGTTGCGGCGCGGTTCGCCCTGGACATCCTCCGCTACCGGCCGGGCCGCCGGACCGCGAAGATCGCATGCCCGGTGCTGTTCTGCGTATGCGAGAACGACAGCGTGGCCCCCGCACGGCCGACCCTGCGCCATGCCCGCAGGGCCCCGCGCGGCGAGATCCGCCTCTACCCCGACGGCCACTTCGACATCTACCTCGGCGAGCCCTTCGAACGCGTTGTCACGGACCAGCTCGCCTTCCTGGCGCGGCACGTCCCCATCGGGTCCTCACCCGGTGAAGCCCCGGGACCCACGACACCCTGAAAGAGGTCCGAGATGCCCACCTACCCGATTTCGGGGAAGACCGTCTTCATCACCGGCGCAGCCGGAGGCATCGGTGCGGCCACCGCCCGCACGCTGCACTCGCGCGGAGCCAACGTGGTCCTCGCCGACCGGGGCATCGACGCCACATCGGCCCTCGCCCGCGAACTCGGCGGCGACAGGACACTGGCGCTGTCGGTGGATGTCACCGACAGCGCCGCACTGGCCGACGCGGTGGACCGTACGGTCGACCGGTTCGGCGGCCTGGATGTCGTCTTCGCCAACGCGGGGATCGCGGCCGATCCGCCTGCGACGATCGCTACCGTCGACCCGGCCATGTTCGAGCGCGTCGTCGAAGTGGACTTGCTGGGCGTCTGGCGCACCGTTCGCGCCGCACTGCCGCACGTCATCGCGGCGCGCGGGCACGTCCTGGTCACCGCTTCGGTGTACGCCTACTTCAACGGCATGACCAACGCCCCCTACGCCATGTCGAAGGCCGGCGTCGAGCAGTTCGGCCGCGCCCTGCGCGCCGAACTCGGCATCCACGGCGCCAGCGCCGGGGTGCTCTACCCCGGCTGGGTCCACACGCCCATCGCTGGAGCAGCCTTCGGAAGCAACGACATCACCACCCGCATGCGCGAGATCGCCTTCCCGTCCCTGCTCGGCAAGGCCATCGCCCCCACGCGCGTCGCGGACGCCGTCGTCCGCGGCATCGAGAACCGCTCGGCCCGTGTCATGGTCCCCCGCAGGTGGGCACCGTTTTCCGCCCTGCGCGGCGTCCTTAACCCCGTCACCGATCTCATCGCCGAACGCCACCCCGAACTGCGCCGACTCCTGCGCCGACTCGAGGAATCCGTCGGCCCCACAGGCAAGTCCCCGCAGACCGACTCACCGAGGTAGGCCGTCATGACCCGTTACGACCTGGCCGGGCGCACCGTCGTCCTCACTGGCTCCACCGGCGGCCTGGGCGCCGCCCTCGCCCGGGCTCTGCGCGGGCGCGGTGCCAACCTCGCGCTGCTCGACCTCAGCCTCGCGGCCACCACGGCCCAAGCCCAGGACCTGGGAGACGAAACGGTCGCCCGTGGCTGGCACGCCGACGTACGCGACCTCGCCGGCCTGCAGCAAGCCATGGACGAGGCCGCCACGCACTTCGGGCGCCTCGACATCGTCATCGCAGGCGCCGGGATCGACACCATGGCCCCGATGGCGACCATCGACCCGTCGGCCTACGAACGTGTCATCGACGTCAATCTCAACGGGGTCTGGCGCACCTTCCGTGCCGCACTCCCCCACGTGCAACGCCACGAGGGCTACCTGCTCGCCGTCTCGTCCATGGCCGCCTTCGTGCACTCGCCGCTCCAGATCTCCTACACCGCGAGCAAGGCCGGCGTGTGGGCGCTGTGCGACAGCCTTCGCCTGGAGGTTCGCCACCTGGGTGTCGGTGTCGGCAGCGCCCACCCCACGTTCTTCCGCACTCCGATGATGGACGACGTGACCGCGGACCCGGCCGGCCACGCCCTCTGGGGCGGCAACTCCAAGGGGTTGTGGAAGATGGTGCCGCTGGAGAAGGTCATCGCCGGTATCGTCCGCGGCATCGAGCGCCGTGCGGACCGCGTCGTCGTCTCCAGGTCCCTCACCCTGACCGCGAACGCTCCCGGTCTGTTCCGGCCGATACTCGAACGTGTCGGTTTCCGCTCTCAGACGGTCCAGCGCGCCCTCGGCCTCGCCTCGGCGTCGGGCTGGCACGACCCGGCGGTGCATGAGCGCCACCAGGCCGGTTCCCGCTGAATTCCGGGCAGAAGGAAGCGGCCCAGGGGGTCCGGCCGTTCGAGCACCTCGTAAAGTAGCGAAGACCATGACAATCAAGGTCACACGCACGACACGTCGGGCCGCCGCAACCCGTGCGGCCATCGTCGACGCCGCCGAGGAGCTGCTGGCCTCCGGAGGCCCCGACGCGGTCACCTTGGAAGGCATCGCCGAGCGCGCGGATGTCGCCGTGCAGACGGTGTACAACCGAGTGGGCGGCCGCGCGGCCGTTCTCATCGCCGTTGCCGAGCGGGCACTCGAGGACAACCGGACCTACATGGACGACGCCTACGCTGCCCCGGGCACCCCCGTGGAACGCATCAGGGCCGCCTCGGCCGCGTACGTCCGCTTCGCCGCCGAGCGCCCGCACCAGTTCCGCCTGCTGGCCGAGCCGCCGCACGAACCCGCGGCCCTGGAACGGGTCGCCGCGCTCGTCGACGAGCAGAACGCCAAACTCGCCGCCGCCCTGGCCGACGGGGTGGCCGACGGCTCGCTCGCCGCCGACCTCGATCCCGTCACCACCGCCACCGCGTTGTGGGCGGCCATGAACGGCGTTCTCGGCCTCTCCTGGCGCGCGGACCGACTCCGCGCTGACGCCTCCCAATTGACGGAACTCGTCACAGCTGTGGAAAGGGTGGTTCTCCGCGGACTGCTCGCCCGCTGAAGTCCGCCCGGGGCCGACCTGTGCCCGGAGCCGGTGAATGCGCACCGCCGAGGTTGAGGATCACGACCCCCGCGATCACCAGGGCGACCCCGGTCACCTTGGCCAGTGTCAACGGTTCGTTTAGGAACAATGCGCCGACGAGCACGATGAGGGTGGTGCCCAGACTCGACCAGACGCGTAGACGATGCCCACCTGCAGACCACAGGCGATTGCGGGCACGGGGCGTGTGCGAGGCGATGGACCTGGGCGCCTGACCGGGCGCCACATCCTGACCGAGCCAGAGCCGGGGCTGTTCACCTGCCACGTCCGAAGTCGTCAGGCGAAGGCTACTTCATCCACAACGACGAAACGGACATCAGCTCACATCCCGCCCTCTGAGTACTGTCGGGAGCACGAGTTGGCGCTGTGCGGCGTCTTCACGGACCGGGAGCCGACGGTGGTCCGCTCGGCCGCCTTCGTCGGACTCCTGGACGCGCTGGAGCTGCCAGACATTTATGGCACCGTTGTGCCTGCCTTCAGTCACCTCGGCCCAAAGCGCATGGCCGCCGATCGGGTGCGGCAGATAGCGCCCACAGGCACCCGTCTGATCGTGGTCCGCTCCACCAGGCCGTTGTCTGCCCCCGCGTCATCACAGGGAGCGGCCACCGGCCGCCTGTGCCAAGGGGTACGTGATGTCCGTTCGTGATGCCCTGCGAAGTGCGCCCATGGTCGCCCACGTGGCTGGGCTGCGCCTGCCCCGAGTCGGCGAGGGCTGGGACATCGTACGAACCCCTGCGGACATCGGCTTCCTGGCCCTGGCCCACCTGCGGACCACCGGTGCGGCGGTCGGTCCGGTGCTCTACGACGGCCCCAACGAACGCGTCTACTACGCCGTGGGAACTGGCACTGCCGAAACCTGGGCCAACCTACCGGTACGGCATCTCTCCACCCACGCATGGCTCGTCGCACTCGGCCTGGAGCTGATCGACGATTGGTTCGGCGGCTGGGGGCGGCAGGCTGCGCCGTCGAGCTCGCCGCGAGATCGGCCGCCGCCGCCCGGACGATCGTTGATATCGGTGCGGCTGTCGTCGTGTGGGGAACCGCGTGCCTGGTCCGCCGCAGGACGAGCGGGCCGGCGGACCGACCGGAGTCGCAGCGATCGGCCGCAGCGTCGTGAGTGATTTGCCCGAGGGCGGCCACCAGGGCCGCGCTGGGCAGCGCATCCCTGGCGATTCCTTGGCGATTCCTTCTTCTCAGACGTTGACCCCGAAGTCGGCCGCGATCCCGCGCAGGCCCGAGGCGTAGCCCTGGCCGACCGCCCGGAACTTCCATTCACCGCCGTACCGGTACAGCTCGCCGAAGACCATCGCGGTTTCGGTGGAGGCGTCCTCGGACAGGTCGTAGCGGGCGATCTCCTGGCCGCCTGCCTGGTTGACCACCCGGATGTAGGCGTTGCCCACCTGGCCGAAGCTCTGCCCGCGTGCGTCCGCCTCATGGATGGAGACCGGGAAGACGATCCTGTCCACGTCGACGGGTACGGCGGCGAGGTTGACCTTGATCACCTCGTCGTCACCCTCACCCTCACCGGTGAGGTTGTCGCCAGTGTGTTCGACCGAGCCGTCGGGGCTGCGGAGGTTGTTGTAGAAGATGAAGTGCTGGTCGGAGGCCACCTTGCCGGACGCGTTCAGCAGCAGCGCAGAGGCGTCCAGGTCGTAGTCCACGCCCGTGGTGGTACGGACGTCCCACCCCAGACCGATCTCCACCGCGGTGAGGCCCGGCGCTTCCTTGCTCAGCGACACGTTGCCGCCCTTGGCCAGGGAAATACCCACGACTCGTCCTCTCAGTTCTGAACTGTCCTTACGGTCACCAGATGCAACGAAGGGTGCCCTGCCATAGTTCCTATGGTTGCGCAACGCCTAAAGTATTTCCGGCGTAGGTGCCGCATGGGGCGGGCCGGGCGAGGCGAAGGCGAAGGCGAGGGTATCGGATGTTCCCCAACATCAGCGCCTTGGATCTCCTGACGCTGGGGGTCCTGGTCGTACTGCTCTTCGGCCCGGACAAGCTGCCGGAGATCATCCAGAACGTGGTCGGGTTCCTGCGCAAGGTGCGGGAGTTCTCCGACAGCGCCAAACAGGAGGTCCGCTCTGAACTGGGGCCGCAGTTCAAGGACTTCGAGTTCGAGGATCTGCACCCCAAGACGTTCATCCGCAAACATGTTCTCGATGGCGAGGGCCTCGGGATCGACGAGATCCGTGGCGCGCTGGACCCGAGGGCGGAGCTGTCGGAAGTCGCCGACGCGGTGCGCGGTGCGGCGAGGGCCGAAGAGAACACGGCGCCGACGACCGGGGGACGGACGCCCTTGTCGAAGGAGGCAGCGACCGGACCGGACACGTACACGGCGTTCGATCCCGACGCCACCTGAGCGGCGACTGCGACGCGGCCGTTCCGTCCAGCGGCACGTATGCCGGGGCCGTGTGCACCTATGGCCGCGGCTTCTGGGTGCAGAGCGAGCCGCTGTGGGCGACGGCCTCGTCGCGATCAGCACCTGACGAGCCGACGACGAGGGGCTCAGCGCACTCGGCGCCTGTCGGCGGCCGGACGCGCTGCGCTGGAATCGTTGGGAACAGCCCGCAGGACGCGGTCGACGGGCTTGGTCGAGGGCGGCGTCGTACCCTCGGTTGAAGCGGTGGTGGACCGCGCCGCCCCCTCATCCTCCGGGGCCTTGGCCTCGGGCTTGAGGATGCGCATCGACCTGCCCAGCCCTCGGGTCGTGTCGGGCAGCTTCTTGGAACCGAGCACCAGGATGATGACGATGGCCACGATCAGCAGCTGCCAGGGCTCCAGCCCGTTACCAAGCATCCGACCCCCATCTCTTCGCCGAACGGCTCCTTCTCCGGGCGGCGGCGCGGACCGGGCAGGGCGGCATACCCTCCGTCATAATTGCCACGTTGCGCAACTGTACAACCATTGGCTAGGGCCAGTCGTCCCCTTTGTATGAAGCGGACGGATGGGGGCGCCCGGATGACCACGACCAGGGATGGCAGGACAGCGCGGGGCCGCAAGCGCGGCCCGTGGCGAATAATGCTGCTCATCGCGCTGGTCGTCGTGGTGATCGGCGCGGTGGGCCTGGGCTGGATCTACCTGAAGCTGAACAGCGGCATCCACATTTTCGACGCGGGCGGCCTGTCCAGGCACCGCCCCGCGGCCGGCCCGTCCAGCAGCGAGAACGTACTGGTGATCGGAACAGATGCGCGCAACGACGGCAACAGCTCACTCGGCGGCGGCGACACGAACGATATCGGCCGTTCCGATACCGCGATCCTGCTGCACATCTACGCCGACCACCAGCACGCCCTCGCCGTCTCCATCCCGCGCGATACCATGGTGACCATCCCGCCGTGCAGACTGCCGGACGGCTCCTGGACGAAGACGCAGACCGACGCCATGTTCAACGCGGCGTTCTCCGTTGGGCAGACAGACAAGGGCAATCCGGCCTGCACCCAGAACACCGTCGAACAGCTCACCGGCCTGCGCGTCGACCACACCGTGGTCGTGGACTTCAAGGGCTTCGCCGCACTGACCAGCGCGGTCGGCGGGGTGCAGGTCTGCCTGCCGCAGGACGTCTACGAGAAGGACCTCGACCCCAACCGCGCAACGCGGGGCAGCCTGCTGTTCAAGAAGGGCGAGCAGAAGGTCTCCGGACAGCAGGCTCTGGACTACGTCCGTATACGGCACGGTCTCGGTGACGGTTCCGACATAGGGCGGATCAAACGGCAGCAAGCCTTCCTCTCCAGCCTCATCAAGAAGGTCAAGAGCGACGGGATCACCCCCACCAACCTGCTGCCGCTGGCCGACGCCGCCACGAAGTCACTCACGGTCGACCCCGGACTGGGCACGGCGAACAAACTCCTCTCCTTCGCCATGTCGCTGAGGGACATCGACCTGCACAACACGAAGTTCGTCACCCTCCCCTGGCGGTACGCTGGCGAGCGTGTCGCCGTCGTCGAGCCGGATGCCTCCAATCTGTGGGCGGCGCTCAAGGCGGACCGCACCATCGACGGCAAGGACGCCGGTGGAAGGAAGCAGGCCCAGGACCACGCATCCGCATCGCCCAGGCCCACCGGGAGCGTGTCGGGCACTGGTATCAGCGTCGCCGTCTACAACGGCACCACCATCGGCAGCCTCACGTCCAAGGCTGTCTCGTCGCTCACGGAGCACGGTTTCACTGTCACCGGCACCGCGACGTCGGGCAGCAAGGAGGACTCCACCACCGTCATCGAGTACGGCGCCTATCTGAAGCCACAAGCCGAGTCGGTGGCCCGGCTCTTTCCCGGCGCCCGGCTCGATTTCATCGGCGGATCGGGCATCAACGTCGTCCTGGGCAGCTCATACGCCGCAGCGGGTTCTTCCGCCTCGGCGACCCCGGCCGCCGTACCCAGCTCGGTGACGGCTGACGCCCGCTCGGCGGACGACGACCTGTGCTCCAACCTGTCCTACGGTTCGGGTTGTTGATGAGGCGGTTACGCGGTTACGCGAGAGTGAAGTAGGCGAGGCTGCCGAGTCCGGCCACCGAGCAGTAGATGGCGAACGGGATGAGGGTGCGGTTCTCGAAGTAGCGGACAAGGAAGCGCGTGGCGAGGTAGGCCGCCACGAACGCGGCCACGCTTCCCGCCAGCAGCGGACCGCGCAGGCCGTTGCCCTGTGAACCGAGCAGCGGCGGCAGCTTCAGCAGGGCGGCGCCGCCGATCACCGGAGTGGCGAGCAGGAACGCGAAGCGTGCGGAGTCCTCGTGGCCCAGGCCCTTGAAGATGCCCGCGCTGATGGTCGAGCCCGAGCGGCTGATGCCGGGGAAGAGGGCGAGGATCTGGGCCGCTCCGATCGTCACGGCCTGCCGGATCGTCATCCTGGTGATCCGCAGGTCCGACTGCTCCTCCTCCGACAGATGCTCCTCGCCTGGGGCGACGGCGGCCCCGGCCCGCCTGCGGCCGGTCCCGCCGCGCCGCAGTTGCTCGGTGACGAAGAGGACGATGCCGTTGAGCGCCAGGAAGATCGCCGTCGGGACGGGCTTGCCCAGCGTCGTACGGAACACCTTGTCGAGCGCGACACCGGCGACCGCGACCGGGACGCACGCGGTGACGATCAGCCAGGCGAGCCGCTGGTCAACGGTCTCGATCCGGCGCTGCGTGATGGACGTCGCGAGGCCCCGGATGACGCGGACCCAGTCGCGCCAGAAGTAGACGACCAGCGCGAGCGCCGTGGCCAGATGGAGACCGACAAGCTCATTGAGGTACAGGGAGCCGTCGGCGGAGACGTCCAGATCGTGCTTCCAGTGCCCGCCCAGGAGAGCTGGTATCAGGATGCTGTGCCCCAGGCTGGAGACGGGAAACAGCTCGGTGACGCCTTGCAGCAGGCCGACGCCCACGGCTTCGGGATAGGTCAGAACGGACATTGACTGGCCTTTGACTCGACATGCACGCGAGGCCGGAGCCGCAGGCACCGGTCACAGCGACTCTGGCAGGCAGAAGCTACTACACGCGGGAAAATGCAGGCCACATCGGGAATCGGCGTCTCACCGTCTTCTCCCAGGCTTGGATGGTCCGACGAGCTGGCCGGCCATCAGCTGGATGACGAGGGCGACGGCGGACGGCGGGGTCATCGATGGGGTAGATCTGCCGCCGGCCCTCACGGCGGCAGCGGACGAGACCCGCGTGCCCACTCAGTGTGGGCGCCATCGGACACCCGGACCGAACGCGACCGCACGCCGGAAGGCGCGGTGAGCCGGCGGAATTCGCCGTGTTCTAGATATGCACGGAGCCGAAGCGTCTCACCGCCCCTATTGGTTGCTATATTGCGCAAATGTGGAACTTGGGGCGATATGAGCCATGCCTCCGCATATGGCTTACCAAGAACCCGGCGCAGGAGGGGCCCGCGCATGCCCATCAGCCACCAGGCACCGGCGCGGTGGCAGCACGGCCACCGCGTAACCGCGCCTCCTCCGTCCCACCGCAGGCGCTCACGGACTCCCGTACGCAAACGCAGGCGTGACGGCCGGCTCCGGAGGCTGGCCATGAGCGGCCTCTCTCTGCTGATCCTGGTCACTGCGGGGCTCGGCTGCATCCATGTGACCCTGAACGGGAGCATCAAGACCTTCGACGGTGACGGCCTCTCCAGCAACCGTCCCAGAGCGACGGGCAGTGGGGAGAACGTCCTCGTCATCGGCTCCGACGGACGCGTCAACGGCAACAACGCGCTGGGCGGCGGGAGCAAGCACGACATCGGCCGCTCCGACACCGCGTTCCTCCTGCACATCTATGCCGACCACCGGCACGCCCTCGCCGTGTCGATCCCGCGTGATGCGCTGGTCACGATCCCGCCCTGCCAGCTCCCGGACGGATCCTGGACGCAGACACGGGCCGACGCCATGTTCAACTCCGCCTATTCCGTCGGCCAGACCACGAGGGGCAACCCCGCCTGCACCCAGAACACCGTCGAGCGGCTCACCGGGCTGCGCGTGGACCACACGATCGTCATCGACTTCAAAGGCTTCGCGCAGATGACCGAGGCGGTCGGCGGGGTGCCCGCGTGCGTGCCGCAGGACATCTACCAGAAGGATCTCAGCCCGGGCCGCGCCACCCGCGGCCGGCTTCTCCTCCACAAGGGCGAGCAGACCCTGTCCGGGAAGCAGGCCCTGGACTACGTGCGGATCCGGCACGGCATCGGGGACGGCTCCGACATCGGGCGCATCAAGCGGCAGCAGGCGTTCGTGGCCGGCCTGATCAAGAAAGTGAAGAGCGCCGGGCTCACTCCGGCCAACCTGCTGCCCCTGGCGGAGGCCGCCACCAAGTCGCTGACCGTCGACTCCGGCCTGGGAACGGCGGACAAGCTGATCTCTTTCGTCATGTCACTGAAGGACATCGACCTGCACCACACCAAGTTCGTCACCGTCCCGTGGCGCTACGACCGCGCCCGCGTCGCCCTTGTCCATCCGGACGCCGACAAGTTGTGGGCGGCACTGAAGGCCAACCGCCCCCTTGATGACGGGAACGCCGGCATTGCCGGGCCCGAAAGCCGGGCAACCAGCCACCCGCCGAGCGCTGAGCCGGTGGTCTCGGGAAACGGGATCACCGTGGTGGTCCACAACGCCACCCACACCAGCGGACTCGCCTCCACCGCGGCGCGCACACTGACCCGCCACGGCTTCGCCGTCACCGGCACCGGCACCGGCACCCACCGGGACCAGACCGTCACGCTCATCCAGTACGCCCCGGCCCTCAGGACCCAGGCAGAGCAGGTCGCCCGGCTCTTCCCCGGCGCCCAGCTGCAAGCTCTCACCAGAGGAGGCATCACCGTGGTCCTGGGGCAGACCTACGCCGCCTCCGCCCAGCCGGCCTCACCCCCGCACACGCCGGTGACCTCGAACACCCGCTCCGCGGACGACTCGCCCTGCTCCGACCTCTCGTACGGATGAGTGGGTGCGGAACCCAGTGACGACCGGGCTTCCGAGGCGGATCTCACCCGCAGGACATGAGTGAGGCGGAACCTTCGACGCCACGTAGCACGTTCTCCCCAGAGACCGAACCCGGAAGGGTGCCGAGCCTGGCGTTGCGACACGCCACGTGACCGTGCGGACACAGAACGAATCCGGCACCTGTGAACCGAGACACGCCGGGTGAGGAGCAGCCCGGATGTTTGCTAGATTGCGCAACCACGCAATCGAGGTGCAGCCCCACTTCATCCGACGGACCGGCCGCAGACCGCTGGCCGCACACCCCGAGGGAATGCCGGGCCCGAGCGTTCCTGGGAGTGTGACATGAGTGACCTGCGGGACGGCTCCACTGGCCGCGCCCCACGCCGCCGCACCGCCCAGGTGCCCCGCCAGCGCACCGACCAGCCCGCAGACGGGCGCCCGCCCGGCGGCCGGGCGGCGGCACGGGCCGCGTCCCGGTCCTCCGGCCGTGGAAACTCACGCCGCCGCGTCCGGCCGACGCGCCGGGGCAGGCGGGTGCTGCGGATCGCCGGGACATGCCTGGCCGTCCTGGTCCTGGTGACGGCCGGTGCCGGCTGGTGGTTCTACGAGCACCTGAACGGCAACATCAACAGCATCGCGCTCGACGGCAAGGGCGGCAGCGAAAAGGCGGACGCCTTCGGCCGCACGCCGATCAACATCCTGGTGATGGGATCGGACGGCCGCACCAGCGCCGCCGACTGCAAGCTCGGCGGCGGCTGCTCCAAGACCGGCGTGCAGACCGGCAACGGCAACGCCGACGTGGAGATGGTCGTCCACATAGCCGCCGACCGCTCCAACGCCACCGTGATGAGCATCCCTCGCGACACCATGACCAACGTGCCGGCCTGCACCGACCCCACGTCGAAGCAGTCCACGTCCGGCTACTACGGCCAGATCAACAGCGCTCTCTCATACGGCCCGGCCTGCCAGGTGGCCACCATCCACCAGCTCACCGGAATCCCCATCGACCACTTCATCAAGCTCGACTTCTCCGGCGTGGTCAGCATGTCCGACGCGGTCGGCGGCGTCGACGTGTGCGTCAGCGACAACGTCTACGACACCTACTCGCACCTGAAATTGTCCAAGGGCGACCACACCCTCAAGGGCGTCGCGGCCCTGGAGTTCGTCCGCTCCCGGCACGGCTTCGGCGACGGCAGCGACCTCGGCCGTACCGTCTCCCAGCACCTGTTCCTCGGCGCGATGATCCGCAAGTTCAAGAGTGCCGGCACCCTCACCGACCCCACGAAGGTCTACGACCTCGCCGATGCCGCGACCAAGGCCCTCACCGTCGATGACGGCCTGGGCAGCGTCAGCAAGCTGGTGGGGCTGGCCTCCGACCTGGACAAGGTTCCCTCCAAGCGGATCACGTTCGCCACCATGCAGACCGCCCCCGATCCGAACAACAAGGACCGGGTCGTCCCGGGTGCGGGGGCGAAGTCGCTGTTCGCGAGCATCGCCAATGACCAGTCGCTGACCACCGGTTCGGGCAAGAAATCCGCAGCGGCCTCCGCCACCGCCCCGGCCGTCCACCCCTCCCAGATCGCCGTGACCATCGAGAACGGCACCACCGTCGGCGGCCGTGCCTCCCATCTGGCCGGCGCCCTGACGGACAAGGGCTTCAGCCAGGGCACCACCACGGCCAACGCCCCCGCCACCGCGGCCACCACCACACTCACCTACGGCACCGGCCAGAAGCCGGAAGCCCAGGCGGTGGCCGGCGCCCTGGGCCTGCCCTCCTCGCACCTCAAGCAGGGCAGCGGCAGCGGCTTGACGCTGGTCATCGGCAGCGACTGGCCGAGCGGCACCAGCTACCCCAGCAACAGCGGCAGCACCGGCGCTTCCTCCCCCGCCCCCGCCGACACCCACGCCGCGGTCTCCAACGCCCACGCCCAGACGGCCGACCAGTCCAAGAGCTGCGCCCAGGTCAGTCCCTACAGGACCGTCTCCCTCAACGGCGTCAGCATGACCCCCGCCCAGGCATACGCCGCTGCCCGCAACCAGCCCGACTCCGACGCCTGAAACCACTCATCGCCACAAGTGTTCATCTCGCCACTCTTACAACCTTGGGAGCGATTGAGTTCGGGGCGTTGGCCTGGCGGGTTGGCTGGTGGGTGATCAGCAGGCGGCCTGCCGGGCGAGCACCAGTTCCGTGCTCGACTTGCGGCGGGTCGCCCGCCGGGCGGAGCGGTCAGAGACCAGGGCTGCGATCGCGAGGTGGGTCTCGGCGTAGGTCTCGCGGCGGCCGGTGAACCGCTGCAGGGGCCGCCACTGCTTGTACTCGGCGTTGGTGTGCTCCACGCAGATCCGCGCGGAGGACTGGCGGCGTCGCTGCTCGCGCCAGGCGTGGTGCTCGCCCAGCGGCGCGTCGTCCTTCGGCTTCTTCGGCGGGGCGCTGACCTGGCCGGGAAACTCGTTGGCCAGGCCTCGGTAGCCCTCGTCGACTTCGGCCTTGACTTTGGGGTTCCGGTGGAACTGTTCGGCGATGCCCTCAGTGCGCACAGCGGTCTGGTCGTGCATCCGGCCCGGCCGGACCACACCGCTGAACAGGGTGCGGCCCTGCGGGTCACTAAAGGTGGTGGTCTTGATGGTGTTCTGCTTCTTCTTGCCGGAGATGAACGCCCTGCGGCCGGGGCGGTGGGCGCGGGGGCGGCGGACCTGAACTTCGGTGCCGTCGATGCGCAGGTCAACGCCCTCCGCGTCGGCGTAGGCGAACAGGTCCTCCAGCGTCCGCAGCCGCACCCCCGGCCGGTCGGGGACGGCGAAACCGCGGGTCGCCAGCAGCGGGCGGACCTCGCGGATCGCTCCGGATACGGTGGAGCGGTCCACTCCGTAGAGTTCAGCCAGCGCGGCGTGCGGGATCCCGAGCCGCAGGTGGACCAGTGTGACCAGGAGCCGGTCGACGAAGACCAGGTACTGCTTGGGTCCGGCGCCGGCCGCTCGCCTCCGGTCTCCGCCACGCCGCTCGTGCAGCGCCGCCTCGCGCGCGGCCTGCCACCGGCGCGCGAGTTCTTTGAGTAACTCGCCGAAGTGTGCGCGAGAGATGCCGGACAGCGCAGGATGGGAACAGGCCGCACGGGCCCAGGTAAGCCTCACAACTCACCCAACCAGTACGGCCGTTCTCATGTTACGGGCCAGTGGCACAGCACTCTTGATCGTCTTCTGAGCGGCGCCTAGGCTCCCATGCCCATGGAGATGGGGGAACCAGACCGCGGGCGGCGGGCATGGCACGACGGGCTGGTCAGGCGTCGTGTAGCCGCAGGCCTGCTGGCCGGGGCGGGACTGGTCATTCTGGGCACGCTGTTCGTCGTACTGCCGGGGGTGGTGGTCGACCACGATCTCGCCGGGG
Source organism: Streptomyces sp. NPDC001852 (assembly GCF_042891825.1). Taxonomy (NCBI): domain Bacteria; kingdom Bacillati; phylum Actinomycetota; class Actinomycetes; order Kitasatosporales; family Streptomycetaceae; genus Streptomyces; species Streptomyces sp. NPDC001852. The sequence continues at coordinate 32,230 of NZ_JBIATN010000013.1, read as the reverse complement.
CGAGAATCGCCGCGCAGGATCGACTGACGGCGGTGAACGATGTCCGTACGACGCTTCTGCAGGTGGTCGGCGGCCTGGTCGTGCTCTTCGGCGCGTACGCCACCTGGCGGCAACTGCGGGTGAGTCAGGACGGTTTGCGCGCCACCCAGGAGGGCTACGTCACCGACCGATTCAGCCGGGCCGTCGACCAGCTCGGCAGCGACAAGCTGGATGTGCGCATCGGCGGGTTGCACGCGCTGTTGCGGATCGCGGAGCAGTCCGCCCGCGACCGGGAGGCCATCATCTCCATCCAGGCCGCGTATCTGCGTACACACCTGCCCTGGCCACCCGCCGGGCCGGAATCACCGGCGGCAGACGTGCCCATCAACGACATCGCACCCCTGGAGACCCGTGCCGCCGATGCCCAAGTGGCGCTGACCGCGCTCGGCGTGCTGTGCCAGCACCGGGAGCAGTCCTGGGTCAATCTCAGCATCACCGACTTGCGCCGGGCCGACTGCGACGGACTGTGGTTCCCCGAGGTCAACTTCGACCGCGCTTGCATGGAGGCGGCGGGCCTGTACCACGCCAATCTGACCCAGGCGTCCCTGGTCTCGGTCAACCTGCGGCACGCCGACCTCACCACTGCGATTCTCCGCCGGGCCCGCTGCATCCTGGCCGACCTAAGGGCCGCGAAGCTGGTCGGAACCGACTTGCGTGACGCCGACTTCACCGAGACCGACCTGCGCGAAGCAAACCTGCGTAAGGCCGACGCCCACGGCGCGGTCTTCCACCGCGCCGACCTCCGCATGGCCGACTTGCGCGGCACCGACTTGAGCACCGCCAACCTTGTCGAAGCACGCCTGACCGGCGCCCTGGCCAGTGAGCACACCCGCTGGCCCGCCGACTTCGACCACACGGCCGCCGGAGTCGTCGTCACGGATGACCCCGGACCCGAGCCCTCGCCCCTACTCCAGCCGCCCGGGATGACGTGGCAGGCACCGCCGCTGAGGTCCACTCCCTGACCAAGACGCGCCGGTCAAGACTGCGGCGACCGCGATCCGCCTGACCGGCGTCACTCCTCCTCAGCGGCGCCCTGATCGCGCAGAGCCCCAGGCCGCCAGGCAGATCCGAGAGCTGATATCGCTCCCAAGGTCGTTAGCGAACACATCGTCGCTTGCGCAATGATGGAACCGTCCATGAAGGCGATGGGGGAGGACCGGGGCCGTGCGGGAGACGACTACTGCGGAAGGCGTGCTCGAGGAACTGGCGCGAGGATGTCCACTGCCGCCGCATGACGAGGCGCGGGATGCGTATCAGCCGGTCGAGGTGTACGACGAGGCCGGGTGGCCGTGGCCGGGATCCGTCACCGGATGGTGGACGAGCCGCGAAGGCGTCACCGCCTGCCGGCTGCGGCTGTCAGGCGTGGCGGCTCCGCGATGGGTCCTGTACGACACGGACCGGATCACCCTGCGGGTTCAGAGCGGCACGTAGATCGCTGTCAGTCGGTCTGTCAGAGATGGCATGCTCGGATCAGCGAGCCTGGCGACCTCCCCGTTCCGCGCCGCCTGCTTCCTCCGGGCGCCCCAGCAGGAACGGCACGACACCACGCTCAAGCAGAGCCAGTTCCCACTCTTCCCGCCTCCTTGTCAGCTCCGGCGCCGTACCGTCCAGCGCACCCCCCTGACCGTCCGATCGATTGCGTGCCGCCGCCACGAGCACGTAGACGAAGTCCCCGATCAGCCCGCCGGCGGTCACAGCGGCGGCGATCAGCCCGGCAGTGATCAGTCCGCCGCTGAGGTAGGGGCGCCTCCGAACACCCGCAGGCCGTACCCGATCACGAGGAAGACAGCCGCCGAAACGCCGCCAGACTGGGCACGAGCACCGCCAGCACCGGAAGCAGCCCGCCACTGCCTTGGGCCTCGGCCCCCGGGCACCGCTCGCATCCCGCTGCCCACTCGTCGCGGCCGCCGCTGCCCTGGCTTGGAGGAACGTCCGGTACTCGATGGCTGCGGCGCCGGCGATCCCGGCCCGCGCCTGGAGGGCCCGAGTACGCAGCTGCTCACGGTTGAGAACCGCTCCGGAGCGCCCCAGTGCGTCCGTGACCTGCTGCGACTTCAGGGCCTTGTCCAAGACGCGCCCGAACGTCACGTCGATCTCTGCCTCAGGAGATTCAGTCTCCTGCCTCTGTCCCCCGCGCATCACAGCGTCACCGTCCACAACCTCTGCGGATCGACCACATCGACGTACAACCGAAGGATTGAGTTTATTTAGTTCCCCGATTGCGCAACTGTTAAAGGACTGGGGGTCCTCCCACTGCCGTTGATCTGGAGTCCCGATGCCGGAATCCCCCACCCCCAAGCCGCACATCCGCGGGTTTCGAGAAGCCGCACGCCACCGTGTGCTGCGCCTGCTGCATCGACGCAAGCGACGCACACACCATGTCGCCCAGGACCCGGCTCACGCCGTCGTCCGACTCTCTGGAGAGATCACATCCAAGAACGCCGGCCGTGTCGCCGACAACCTGCGCAATTCCCTCCGCCCGACTCCCCGTACTCTGGAGATCGACCTCCAACGGGTCACCTTCCTTGACAGAGAGGGCGGCAAGGCGTTCCTCCCCGTGCTGCGTGCCGCCCAACAACACGGCACCAAGGTGATCGTCACCCACGCAAGCGCCCAGGCCCGCAACACATTCGACCGACTGGGTCTGACCCACCTGCTCGACATCCGCGAAGGGGCCATGCCGGACGGCGAGTAATGCCAGACGAGCGCCTGATGGCACGTGCCGTGGCTCATTCTGCCGGGGTCACTGCAGGACCCCGACCGCGCGCGCGATGACCAGCGCCAGGGTCAGCAGCGAGATCGTGGACTGGGTGGACATCAGCAGTTTCGCCCAGCGGGACAGCGGCATGGTGTCGGTGGGGCTGAAGGCCGTGGCGTTGGTGAGGGCCACATAGAGGTAGTCCATGTACTGCGGCTCCCAGTCGTCGGGCGCGATGCCCTCCTGCTGCATCTGGGGGAAAAGGAAGTCCGGGTGCTGGTGCGTGCCCAGGGCGCGGGCCACCGGGCCGCCTCGGTCCCACTCCCAGTACCAGAGGCTGAAGGCGATGATGTTGGTCAGCCAGATGCCGCCGCCGGTCGTCAGCAGCGCCGCGGCGTTGGAGCCCTCGGTGCCGTGCAGCAGGTCGCGTACCAGGATGACGGCGGACCAGCCGTTGGCGAGGCTGACCGCGGCGGCCAGCAGCAGGCCCAGTGCGCGCAGCAGACGGGAGCGGTACTCGATCCGCCGGTGCGGATGGGCCACCCACAGCGCCGCCATCATGCCCAGTTCAAGGGCGGGCAGCAGCCAGTGCGGGTGGATGCTGAGTCGTTCCGGCAGCATCCACTGCACCCAGACGGCCACCAGCAGCGCGGCCATCACCGCCCAGCGCTGCTCGCCACGGGTGTGCCGCTGCCACGCGGGACGCTCGGACTCGGATGCCTGCTCGGCCGGAGCGAGCAGGCCCTCGATCCGTTCCAGGCGGATGTGCAGGAGCTCGGTCCAGTGCTCGGGGCCAGGGTGCGGGTTGTCATGGGTGGTCATGGGCCCATTCTCGACAGACCCTTGCTGCATTACGCAAGCAAGCAACTACTTCGACCGCCCAGGAGCCGGACGCACAACGCCTGTACCAGTTGCCGGACGCCGGACAAGGCACCGTCCCGAACCAGGAACCCTGGCATGTTCGACCGGCTGCGCTGAAGGCCGAGTTCAGCGGGGATTCTGTCCGAACCGCGCTGTGATCCACGCGGCACCGCGCTCGGCCAGTGCCCGTCTGCGTCCCCACCGTGACCGCCGCACGCCAACGGACGAGGAGCGGGTCTGCGGTGGTGAAGCCGCCAGATCGGCGAGACGGCCGGCAGCCCGCGCCAGTTCCGTCTGCAGCCTTCGGCGGCGTTCGGAAGAACTGGCCCTCAGTAACGCCGAATAGAGTCCCTCGACCTCGGCCACGGCAGCGCCCAGCCGCAGGTTCGCCTCACGCACTCGCCGGTACTCCCCGCGCGGCATGCAGCCCTTCCTTCCCCCGATACAGGGGGCGGTCCCCACGGAACTTCGATTATTGCGCAACTCCGCAAGCCAGGCGCCTCAGGATGTCTCCACAGCCTTTCCCGCCTTGGACCAGTTCGCATGCAGCCGGTCCAGGTACGAGCGGGCCTGGCTGTCCGGGGTCGCACCGTGGGCGAAGGCGAGCATGTTGCCCGTGCCGGTGTTGTACCCGAGGGCCAGCAGGTCGTTCCTCTTGTAGGGGGCGGTCCAGTGGGCCGGCAGCTGGGCCGACAGGTCATGCAGGTACCAGGCTTCGGCCTCGACGGCGAGGTCACGGTCGTCCGGCAGTTCCTCCCAGCGGCGGCCTGCGAAGTCCCGGTCCTTCTTGACCTCGTCGAAGGTGGCGCGGTGCATGTTGGCGATGCCGAAGGCCGCGTCCGGCTTGTACTTCTGCCAGACCCGCTCGAAGGACGGGTCATGCGGCTTGTACGCCTCGTTGTAGAGGATCGCCATCACCAGCTGGGCGCTCACACCGGCTTGACGGGCCCGGGTACGGACCTGGGCGGCGTAGTCGGCGGGGTCGTACGACGAGGTCGCCGGCGAGGGGGAGGAAGCAGGGGAGCCGGCCGACGGGCTCGATGGGGAGACGGACGTCTTCCCATGGGGCGGCGGATTGCCCTGCGGGGTGTCGGCCGCGCGCACGATGATGTACACGACCAGGGCGAAGACCAGCACGAGCAGCCACCGTCGGCGTTTCGGGGCTCCGGACTCTGTCATAGCGCGCCTTCCTCGTGCCCCGCCTTCGGTTGACAGCCTTGTACAGCAGGGAGCCTAAGACAGGCGTGAACCGGCGCCGGGCACCGTCGATCGACCGGGTCGGCCCACCGGAGCAGAACCGCCGCCGCCATCGCGCTCGAAGCGAGCCCTGGCCACCTGCAGACCTGCGGCGTAGAGGATCAGGACAGCGGTGAGCAGCAGGTAGTACACGGCCGGCAGGGCGGTCAGGCCGAGCATCGAGCCCAGCGGTGAGGGGGGAAGCGCCAGGCCGATGACGGCCAGGGCCAGCGCGGCCCAGGCGACCGGTCCCGGCCTGCGGAATGGGGCCGTACGGCGGCCGGAGCGCAGCAGCACCATGACCAGGGCCTGGGTGACCAGGTTCTCCGTGAACCAGCCGGAGTGGAACACCGCCTCGTCCAACCCCCTCCCCGGCCCGTGCACCACGAGCGCGAGAACACCGAAAGTGGCGAGGTCTGCGACGGCGTTGAGCGTCCCGAAGCCGGTGATGAAGCGCAGCAGGTCCCGTGGGTCAAGCACGGTCGGCCGGCGCAGGGAGGCGGTGTCGGGACGGTTGTGGGCGAAAGTGAGCTGGGCGGCGTCGAAGCACAGGTTCTGCAGCAGGACCTGGGCCGGGAGCATCGGCAGGAAGGGCAGCAGCAGACCGGCGGAGAGCATGGCGAGGACGTTGCCGAGGTTGGACGAGAGTGTGGTGCGCAGGTAGGTGACGATGTTGCCGCCTGCGTGCCGGCCCGCGGCGACGGCGTGCGCGATCGCGGTGAGGTCCTTCTCGGCGAGCACCACGTCCGCGGCTTCCCGGGCGACGTCGGCGGCATTGCGGGGGGCGATGCCGACGTCGGCGGTGTGCAGTGCGGGCAGGTCGTTGACCCCGTCGCCGAGGAAGCCGACGGTGTGTCCGGCGGTGCGCAGGGCCTCGGTGATCCGGACCTTGTGTTCCGGGGTGCAGCGCGCGAAGACGGTCGTGCGGGCGGCGACCGCGGCGAGTTCGGCGTCCGTGAGGTGGTCGATGGCGTCGGCGGTGAGCACGGCGTCATCGGTCACGACGATGCCCAGGTCGAGGCAGGCACGGACCGCCGTTCCGGGATGGTCGCCCGTGAGGATCTTGACGGTGACACCCCGGTTGGTGAGGACCTTCAGGGCGTCGGCGGCGGTGGGCGCGAGTTCGTCCCGTAGGGTGATCAGGCCTTGGAAGGTCAGTCCGCGTGCATCGGTCAGCGTGTAGTCGCGCCAGCGGGAGGAGCGTTCCCCGGTGGCGACCGCCAAGACGCGCACCCCGCCGTCGGCCTGCCGTGCAGCGAGGGCGCGCAGCCGTTCCCGCTCGTCGTCCGGGAGGGTGCAGCGGTCGAGTACGGCCTCGACGTCTCCCTTGACGACCAGGGTGTGCATGCCGAGGCGGCCGGGGGTGCGCACGACCGCCAGGGCGAGGCGGTGGTCCGGGGCGAAGGGCACGGCCGCGACTCCGTCGTACGCCGTGAGCTCGTCTTCGTCGACGGCGTCCAGGATCGCCTCGTCGAGGGCGTCGGGTTCGGGCAGGTCGGCGAGCTGGAGGGTCCACCAGGCGTTGACGGCGGCCCAGTGCAGGACTTCGGGATCGTCCCGGCCGTCCGGGCCGAGGGCGCGGTCGGCGACGGGCCGGTCCTGGGTGAGGGTGCCGGTCTTGTCCAGGCACAGCACGTCGACGGCGCCGACGTCGTGCAGGGCCGGCAGCCGCTTGACGATCACACCGTGCGTGCGGGCCAGCAGCGAGGCCCCACGGGCGAGGCAGAGGGTCACGAGGACCGGCAGCATCTCCGGAGTCAGACCGACCGCCACCGCCACGGCGAACGGCAGCGTCTCCAGGCCGCGGTCGCGCAGCGCCGCGTTCGCCATCAGCACCAGCGGCGGGGTGAGCAGCATGAACCGGATCAGGATCCAGGAGATGCCGTGGACGGAACGCTCGAAGGCGCTCGCCTCCGGCCGGCCGGTCCTGCGCTCGTGCGCCGCGGCGAACCGGGTGTGCGCGCCGGTCGCGGTGATGACCGCGGTGGCACTGCCGGAGGCCACGCTGGTGCCCTGGAAGCAGAGCTGCGGCTGCGCAAACAGCCCGCCGCCGGCCGCGCGAGGCAGGTCGTCGGCGGATTTGGCGACGGGTGCGGATTCCCCGGTCAGCGCCGCCTGGTGCACGGTCAGGCCGCTCGCCCGCAGCAGGCGCACATCCGCCGGCACCAGGTCGCCTGCCCCCAGCCGGATCACATCGCCGGGGGCCAGCTCGGCCACGGGTACCTCGCGGGCCGCCGGGGCTGCCTCCTCGTCGGGCCGCCGGAGCACAGTGGCGGTCGTGGCGACCAGTTCGCGCAGTGCGGCCGTGGAGTGGTCGGCCCGGTGTTCCCCGGAGGCCCGCAGGACGCAGCTCACCACGACGAGCAGCAGGATCACCGAGGCGGTGTTCCAGGCGAGGACGGCTGCCGAGACCAGTCCGAGGCAGGCCAGCACCGCGGTGAACGGGTCGCACAGGCTTCTCAGGAACAGCCGTGGCCAGGAGGCCGCGCGCCAGGCGGGCCCAGTGTTCTCCCCCAGCCGGGCCAGCCGTTCCTCGGCCTGTGCCTCGGTCAGCCCGCGCGGCCCGCTGTCCAGCCGCCGCAAGGTCTCCAACACGGTCGGCGCAGACAGATCCGGCGAAGCCCCTCCTCGGGGGGCGCATACGGCCGACGGGCCAGGCGGCTCGGCCTCCCGCCCCGGGGCCGCGGTGGTCTCAGCCACCGGTCCCGCGCAGCTCACGCACCGGCGCGAGGGCATGCTGCGAACGTGCCGTCAGCTGCCCGACCATCACCCGCACCACGGTGACGACCTCCGGGTCACCGATGTAGTACACCTGCCGTCGGCCCTCCCGGCGGGAGTTCACGAGCCCGGCCAGCTTCAGCTTGGCCAGATGCTGGCTGACGGCGGGCAGTGCTCCGCCGACCCGGTCGGCGAGATGCGTGACGTCGCTCTCGCCCTGCGACAGCGCCCACATCAGATGCAGCCGGGCTGCCGAGGCGAGCAGTCCGAAGGCCGCGGCCGCCTGGGCGAGAACCTCGGCGGACGGATCCTCGAAACCACTGACGTTCTCCGTCACAGTCCTCTCCCGTCCAGACCTCTACACAGCCAACACCCGTGTGCCCACTCAGTGTAGGCGGCCGAATGCCGGGCATTCCCGCACCGAGAGGGCAGTGGATCAGTCCTCGTAGTAGTTGTTGACCACCACGTCCGGCTCGTCGTCGTCGAACGCCTCGTTCAGCAGCGCGCCGCCGATGAGACCCGCCGCACCGGCACCGATGAGCGCGCCCGCACCGAACCGGCGGCCGCCGCCCTGCTGCTGGTGGTCGTGGTGGTCCTGGTACGGCTGTCCGTACCCCTGCTGCTGCGGATAACCCTGCGGTGCCGTCGCCTGCGGATACCCCTGCTGCGGGGGCGCGTAGAACGGCGGCGCCGTGGTCTGCAACCGCTGGGCGCAGCCGCCGCACGCCTGCACCGGCCGGGGCACGCCCCACTGCGGGGACCAGGTCACGGTCGTCATGCCCGGGCGGTGGTTGGGGTCGAAGAAGCACGTCACGGAAGAACTCCCTGAGGATTGCGGGGATCCTGCGAGCGCCGGGGCAGGTGAGGAGACAACGGTCGGCGGCGGTGCCGTGGACGTCGGCGGCACCGGCGGCGGGGTGACCGGGACCGGATCGGCAGGGGCCGTCTCGCGCAGGACATCCACCCCGTAGTCGGTGGCGATGCCGGCGAGACCGGAGGCGTAACCCTGGCCGACGGCGCGGAACTTCCACTCCGCGCCGTGCCGATACAGCTCGCCGAAGACCAACGCGGTCTCGCTCGACAGGCCACCGGCCGCGAGGTCGTAGCGGACCAGTTCAGTGCCGCTGTCCCGGTCGACGACGCGGATGTGTGCCCGGCGCACCTGCCCGAAAGTCTGGCCGCGGGAAGCCCCCTCGTAGAGGGAGACCGGGAAGGCGATCTTCTCGACCTGGGCGGAGACCCGCGTGAGGTCGACATGGATCTGCTGGTCGTCCGCGCCCGCGGGGCTGCCACTGCCGACATGGCAGACCGAACCGTCGGGGCTGGTCAGGTTGTTGAAGAAAACGAAATGCTCCTCGGACAGCACCTTGCCCGACTGGTCGCACAGCAGCGCGCTGGCGTCCAGTTCATAGCCGGTGCCCGCCTGCCAGCCCAGCCCGACCGTCACCGCAGTCAGGCCGGGAGCCTGCTTGCTGAGCGACACGTTGCCGCCCTTGGTCAGGGACACACTCATGCACGTCCTCCGCAGCTGCTTCCGCTTCCCGTCGTCATCAACGTGAACCCACGCCTTCCAGTTCCCGGCTTGCGCAATGTCATGAGCCAGTGACAGCACCACAACGACTCATCACCAGTCACCACAAGCGCTGGCCGGTCCTCGCATCGATCCATAGGCTTGCGCAAACAAGCAATCCGAAGCACCGGCGTCCGGCGGACCCCGCCCGACCCGACCCGACTGGAGGACAACGAAGTGGGCATCATCGGCTGGATCATCCTCGGCCTGTTCGCCGGAGGGATCGCCAAGATCCTGCTGCCCGGCCGGGACCCGGGCGGGCTGATCGGCACCACTCTCATCGGCATCGCGGGATCCTTCATCGGCGGCTGGCTCTCCGCCCACTTCCTCCACCGCTCGGTCGAGAAGCACTTCTTCGACCTCTACACATGGGGCGCAGCGATCGCCGGATCCTTGGTGCTGCTCATCGGTTACCGCATCCTGTTCGGCAACTCGCGGGACTGACCCGGGCGCCGCGATTGCCGGTCACAGATGGACGGCAATCGCGGGCAGCAGATCCTGGAACGTACGCCCGGCGGCAGGCTCACCGATGGCCCAACTGCCAGCCAATTCACTCCCGATGGAGCTTGGCCATGATCCGGGCGGTGTACGTGCCGCCTCCGCTGAGCGCGTAGCGGGCGAGTTCCCCGTTCCGCTCGTCGACCAGACGACAGAAGGCATCCTGCACCTCAGCGAAGGTCTGCCCGGTGAACGAGTTGACCGGGAAGACGATCTGGTCGACGTGGGCGGGGACTCGGGCGAGGTCGACCAGGATTGACCTCGTCATCTCCTCCGGCGCCGCTGCCACCGGTGAGGTTGTCTCCGAGGTGTCGTACGGATCCGTCATCACCAAAGCGCACCCGCTCGCGCTTCTCCTGCTCCTTGGGCGTCAGCCCGCCACCATGTGGGTACCGCGTGACGATGTCGTATCGCAGCCGTGCCGAGCGTCGACAGTTGTCACTGGCGGAGCCGGATACGCCGAAGAGCCGGGCCGAGCAGCCTGGCTGTGACCAGGTCGAGGAGTGACGCATGACGGGTTCCGGGTGGGCGGAATCTTGTGGATGTCCCAGATGTCGGTCAAGCTGACTGGATGGGAGCACCTTGAAACGGAGGGCGGCGCGGGTGCTGCTGTGGGCAGTGTCGTGCACTGCGGCGGCAACCGTCCCGTTGGGGCTTTCGCTGTTGTCTCAATGGTTCGTGCTGTTCGTATGGCGCGAGGGGTACCACGACCTCCTCACCTTTCTCATATTCGGGTGCCTGCCGGTCTATCTCGGCCTGCCTGTGCTGATGTTCCGATACGCCAAGGGGCACCGGGACGACCGGATCGGAAAATGGAGGGCTGTGGTCTGCTTCCTCGGCATTGTCGTCGTGTTCGGCGGCTTGTTCAGCGGCGTCACGTTTGGCGCATGGGCCGGCGACCAGCAAATCCTGCACGACCGCGGGGCGACGGCTACGGGCGTCATCACCAGGACCGAGGACGTGAGGGGCGACAGCGGCAGCGTTGACGGAGTCGAGACCGATGTCCGTCTCGGCGACGGCACGACGACGACCGTCGTCGCCGATGTGGAAGCCGGCGACCGCGAGCGCGCTGTCCGAGCACTGTCGGCTGCGTGGGCTGCGGCACGCGAGACTGAGCCCGCCTACAAGCTGTACGAGGTCAACCTCTCAGCGCAGTACGAGTCGTCGCCGATGTCTCTCGGGGCCATGGGCGAGTACCTGAGCGACTTCGAGACATGGTTGAGGGCGCCCAAGGCTGAATGATCAGCGCAAGATGTGTCTGACTCCCCCAACCCTGGAGACCGGGCCCGGCCAGCTCAGCACCAGGGGCCTCCCCCAGCCCCAGACTGCGGCCCACAGTGCCTGACATGGCCGATCGCCGACGGGAGTAGCCGAATCCGGTTCGTGAGCGGGAGCAGAGCCGTTGCCTGACGGTGTCCGTGGCATTTTCGGCCACACACCGGCGGCGGCCGGACGCGCCGCGTAATCTCGCAGGCATGGAGGCACCCGCGCCCGGCGCAGCGCAAAACGCCGCAACGCAGGATGTCCAGTACGAAGCGCGCCGCCGGCTGGACGCCTACACCTACCTCAGCGCGCCCGAGCGGCTGGAGCACCTGGCGATCATGCGGGTCTTCTGCGGGACCCTGCTGGCGGACCTGGCCGTCCCGGACGTCCTGGCGAAGCTCCGCCAGGCCGGGGGCCCTGCCGCCGGGCTCGACGCCGACACTCTCACCGTCCGGCTGGAACAGCTGGTGCGATGGGGCAACCTGCTGCGCAGCAGCCACACGGTCAAGGCGTCCAGCATCAGCGAGTACCAGCGGTCCCGGGCCCGCTATCAGTTGTCGAAGTTGGGCGAGCGCATCCAGCGGGACGCCGATGGCGTCCTGGCCGAGGCGGACGCCGCCCGGGAGGTGAGCAACGAGCTGCTCGCCCTGGTCGAGCGCGGGCTCAGGGAGCTGGCCGAGCTCGTGACCGCGCCCGGCGGCATCGAACCGCAGGACGGGCTGGAGCGGGTCAGCACGCTGTTCGTGCAGTTCACCGAGTTCGCGGATTCCATCCGGGACTTCTACGCCTACCTCGGCCAGGTTCTGGCCCGGTACGACCTGGACAGCGCCGAGTACCAGGGCTTCAAGGTGCTGCTCCTCGACTACGTCGAGGCGATCACTGAAGACGTGGCGTTCCGCGCGCCCCGGATCTCGGCGGCATTGGACACGCTGTGGCCGCACGTCCCGGGTCTGCTGGCCCGGCTGGACGCTCACGCACAGGGGCTCACCGGCCTGTCACCGCAGGGCGACGGCCGCCTGGAGACACGGGTGCAGCGCAGCCGTGGGCGCGAGTTCGCGGACTGGGAGGGCCTGCGCGGCTGGTTCAGCGACACCGACGGGCAGTGCAGCCAGGTCGCTCACCTGCGGGACGCCACCCTGCGCGCGTTGCAGTCGCTGCTCGCCAATGCCAAGCGGATGCTGCGGTCGGCCACCGGGGAGATGTCACGGCGCAAGGAACTGCTTCGGCTGGCCCGGTGGTTCGAGGAAGCGGCGCCGCAGGACGCGCATGACATCGCCGTCGCCGCCTTCGGGCTGTACGGCGCCCGTCATCTGGGCATACCCCCGGCCACCGACGAGGTGGTGCCCGCCTACACGAGCTGGTGGACCGGGCCGGTCGTCGAGGTGCCGGTGGCCCTGCGGGAAAGGGGCAGCCGCGCCCAGCGGGGCCGGACGTCCGCGGTGGAGGACCACTCCGCGCAGAAAAGGCGGCTGCGGGACGCAGCCCGTGAGCGGGCGGCGGCCAGGGCAGCGGCGGCGGACGAACTGCGCAGTGCCTCAGGACGGTTCGCCGAGGTGCGTCTCACCTCTGCAGCGCTCGGTCTGCTCCTGGAGCTGCTGGCCACCGCACTCGGGAATGCGCAGTTGAGGCGTCGCGCCGACACGGACGGGGTGGGCGCGACGGAATTCGACCTCGACCAGGCGCACAGCGAGGACGCCGAGCTGGGCATCCGGCTCACCGTGCGACGCACGGCGGGCGCCCGGTGCGTCTTGCACTCGGTCGACGGCGACCTGCTGCTGGACGACCTGGAGCTGGACGTCGGCCGTACCTCCTCCGACGTGGCCGACGGCGATGCGGAGGTGAGCGTGTCATGACCCTCCCTTCGACACACGACGTGGCCCTGGCCGCCGAGCGCCGCAGCGCCGCCCGGCTGCTGCTCGCCCATCCGCTGGTCACCTCGGACGGCCCGCACGCCGACCTCTTCCCGCTGATCCGCAGGCATGCCGACTGGCTGGGCAAGCGGTTCCAGCAGGTGCTCGGCTACCGCCTGCTGGTCGACAGCTCATACGCCCGGCTCTTCAAGGCGGGGCTGGGAGCAGGCGCGGGCCGCCGCCTGGAGCGCGCCGCCGGTACCCCCTTCACCCCGCACACCTACGCCTGTCTCGCGCTTGCCCTGTCCGTGCTGGTGACCGCCCCCGAACAACTGCTGCTGTCACAGCTGGTGGCCGACATCAGGGCCGCCGCGGCCGACGCCGAGATCGAGCTGGAGGAGACAGGTAGGGCGGCCGGGAAACGGACCTTGGTAGCGGCTCTGCGCCTGTTGGTCGAGTGGGGCGTCCTCATCGAGACCGAGGGCCATGTGGCCGCTCTCGCGCAGGATGCGGGCGGAGAGGCCCTGATCACAGTGGACCGCGAACTGGCCCGCGTCGTCGTCGCCGGCCCGCTCGCCCAGGCCCGTGACGGCGCCGACCTGGTCCGGCGGGCAGCGGACCCGGGGTTCGGCGGACCTCGCACCTATGTGCGTCGGATGCTCGTCGAGACACCCGTCGTCTACCTGGACGAGCTGACCGACGCCGAACGCGACTGGTTGCGCACCCGGCAGCGCCGGGAAGCGCAGGCGTTCTCCGAACTTCTGGGCCTGGAGATGGAGATCCGCGGCGAGGGGGTGGCGCTGGTGGATCCAGAGGACGAGCTGACGGATCTGCACCTGCCGGGTACCGGGACGGTCGCCCAGGCCGCGTTGCTGCTGGTGGAACGGCTCGTGGGGCGACTTCGGCCGCAGGAGCCCGGACACCCGGCGACCGGAGGGACGCTCGTCATCGGCGTGGCTGTCCCGGACGGCCTCGTGGACGAGCTGCTGGCTGAACTGGTCGCCGAGTACGGACAGCGCAGCAACTGGCAGCGCGGTTACCTGGAGGACCTCTCCGCCCTACGGGAGGCCGCGCTGGACCTGCTGGCCCACATGCGGCTGATGGCCCGCGCCGGCCGGCTGCGTGCCGAGGGAGAGGGCCTGCCGGAGGGATACGCCGAAGAGGCACCGGAGGGGCGCACCGTGACCGATGTTCGTGGGGCGCGTCCTGGCAGTGACGGCTGGGTGCTGCTGGCCGCGGCGGCACGCTATGCCACCCACGTGACCGTGCGCCCGGCCACCGCAGTCGGCAAGGGCACCGACATTCAGGAGGAGTTGCCGCTGTGACCACCGATGCGCGTGGCCTCGTCCCACTGCCGCGTTCCGGCCCCACCACGACCGCCGGCACCCGCTTCCGGCTGCACCGCGCGGGCATCCAGAACGTCTGGCAGTACGACGAGCAGGAGTTCGCCTTCGGCGACGGACGGCTGCTGCTGCGTGGCAAGAACGGCGCGGGCAAGTCCAAAGCCTTGGAAATGCTGCTCCCGTATCTGCTGGACGGCGACTCACGGGCACTGGACGCGACAGGCACCGGCAGGACCACCCTCGCCTGGCTGATGCTGGACGGGTTCGAGCAGACCAACCGTCTCGGCTACCTGTGGGTGGAGTTCCGGGGCACGACCGACGGCGGTGACCACCGCCACGTCACACTCGGCGCCGCCATCCGCGCCTCGAAGTCGACACAGAAGGCGCTGCCGACGTTCTTCGTCACTCCGCTGCGCGTCGGTGAGGACCTGCACCTGGTCGAGGGCGGAAAGCCCCTGCCGGTCGACCGGCTCAAGGAGATCATCGGCTTCGACAACATCACCGACCGCGCGGTCCTCCACCGCTCGCGGGTGGCTCGGGAACTGTTCGGCATCACCGACGCAACCCGCTACCGCAACCTCACCCAGCTCCTCCACCGGCTGCGGCGGCCCACGGTCGGGGACCGCATCGAGCACGGTGGACTCGCCTCCCTGCTGAGCGAGACCCTGCCGGGACTCGACGAGGACGTGGTCGAGAAGGTCGCGCGCAACCTCCACGACCTCGACGCCGTACGCGACGAACTCGGCCGACTGGAGCGCACCGATACGGCGCTGCGCACCTTCCTCACCAGTTACCGCGGCTACTTGTCCGGAGTCCTGCGCGCGTCCGCGCAGGCAGTGAGCCAGGAGCTGGAGATCCTCGCGCAGCGACGCCGGGCGGCCGGAGGCGCCACACAGCGGACCAGCGAACTGAGGACGCGGGAGGAGGAGTCGGAGGCCCGGCTGGAAACCCTGCGCGAAGAGGAAGAAGCCGCCCGGACCGACCTCGCCGCCCTGCACGCCAGCCACGCCTACCGCAGCCTGCGCGAACTGTCGGAGCGCCGCAGCACGGTCGAGGCGCTGCACACCGCCGCCGTGGCCGCCTTCACCGCCCTCAGCAACGCACACGGCGCAGAGGAGGGCGCGGCCGAGCGGTTGGCCGACGGTGTCGAGCACCTCGGCAGCCGGCTCGCCGAACTGGGCACTGAACACCGGGAACTGCTGACGCAGGCGGAGAAGGCCGGGCTTCCCGCCGGCTATCTCGGCGAGGCAGTAGCCCTGCCCCGCACGCTCCGCTCCCAGGCTGTCGAGACGAAGCTGACCGCTCCGGACGGGGAGACGCACACCGTGCAGCATCGGTCGGTCGTCCGCGTGGACGCGGCCGCGGTGCAGGACGGACTGCGGTCCTGGCTGGGACAGCTGGAGGGCGCCGAGACGGTCGCGAAGAATCGAACCCGGATGGTCCAGGAGGTGACGCGTCTCACCGCACGGGCAGAGGAGTCCCGAAGCCGGGCGGCGCAGGCCGACACCGAGCGCGAACGGCTGGAAGGCGAGGCGGAAGAGGCCGCCAGCCGTCTCGATGCCGACCGCGAGAAGGTCGCCGAGGAGAGCGGTGCCTATGCCCGCCGGGTCGTCAAGTGGGTAACACGCACGCGGGCCGCCGTCGGGTCCGGCTGCCCGCCCCTGGACACCGTCCACACCACGGTCGCCTGCGAGAGCTCCGCCGACGCCCCGTTCGCGGACCGCACGCTCCCGCCCGACATCGACGGCCAGGCGTGGCAAGCCGCCCATGCCGCACTGGAGCCGTACAGCGAGGAACTCACCAGACGCCGCGACGCCCTCGCACTCACCGTCGGCCGGCTAGATGAGGAACTCGGCCGCCTGGCGAGTCAGAAGCGTGACTGGGAGCGACGTACCGATCCCGAGCCGCCGGTCCCCCACCACCGCATCGCCGAAAGGACACCGGGCACCGGAGCGCCTTTCTATCGGCTGGTGGACTTCGCGAATGATGTGAGCCCCGCGCACCGGGCCGGTCTGGAAGCAGCGCTGGAAGCCAGCGGAATCCTGGACGCGTGGGTCGGCGCGAACGGCGCTCTTGTCGATCCCGGCACCCGTGACACTCTGCTGCGTCCCGGCCCCGCGCTGCCGGACGGGCCGACCCTCGCCTCGGTCCTGCGCCCAGCACCCCAGCCGGCCTGCGGTGTCACGTCCGAGCAGGTGGAACATCTGCTGGCCGCCATCGCGCTCGCACCGGCTGCGGACACGGCCGCTCATGACGCGGTGTACTACGACGGAAGCTGGCGCCTCGGCATCCTCAGCGGCCGACACCACAAGAATGACGCCGAGTACGTGGGAGCCGCCGTACGCGCCGAGACCCGACGGCGCATCCTCGCCGAGCTGGAACAGCGGCTCACGCAGACGGAGCAGCGGCTGGCCGACGCCCGTCACGAACTCACCGAGGCCGACGCCCAGCGTCGGGCCCTCAGGCTCGCGGGGCAGGATTTCCCCCAGGCACGCGGTCTCGCCGACGCCTGGAGCAGAGCCGAGTCGGACGAGAGGAGACTGCGGGACCTGACCGCCAAGGCCACCCGCGCAGCACGGCTGGCCGAGGAGGCCCGCGCCCTCGCCGTAGCCGCCCGCGCCGAGGCTGACGCCACCGCCACCGCCCACGACCTGCCCAGCGACCCCGCCGAGCTGGAACGCGTACGCGCCGCGCTGGCTGCCCTTCTCACCGGCATCGGGCATCTTCACCGAGCGATCGGCAGCACGGGCGAGCGGCTCGGCACCCATCACGCCGATGCCGAGCGATACGAACGCGCCCATAGAGATCGCCTGGCCGCGGAGGAGAACTACCGGCTTCGCCTCAGCGGGCTGCGTACCGCGCAACAGGACCTACGCACCCGCGAGGAGGCCATCGGGGCAACCGAAGAAGAGATCCTCACTCGCGAGCAGGAAACCAGACAGCGCATCGCGCACGCCGCCCAGGCCCTTCCGGCGGCACAGCGGGCCCGCGACGACCTTCACGACCGGCGCGTGCGTGCAGAAGAGGAGGAGAAGCGTCTGCGCGAGGACCTGGCCGCGCAGGAGACGGCGGTCATCGCAACCGGCAGCGCACTTCGCGGCGCACTCGGCCGGCCGGAGGTGGTGCGCGGCGCCGGGCTGGACCGATCCTCACTGCCCGAGGACGTGGCGGACGATCCCGGCTCGGACGTCCGCAGCCGTCTGCGGGCACTGCGGACACTGGCCGACGCCGTGGAACAGACCCTCGGCCGTCCGAAGGGCGAGGTCTCGGACAGCACCCTGCTCAACCGGCACACCGAACTGCGCGACCAGCTGGCCGGCGGCTACGACGCGCAACTGGAGGAACGCGACGGCATCAAGGTGTGCCGCCTGATCGACGACCACGGTTCCCACGATGTCGCGGCCGTGGGTGAGCGGATCGCTGTCCAAGCGGCAGAGGCCCGGGGACGGCTCACCGAGCGCGAACGTGAGGTATTCCAGCGGTTCCTGACCGGCGAGCTCGGCGACCATCTCTCGGCCCAGGTCATCACTGCGGCGAACCTGGTCGCGGCTCTCAACGACACCCTGCGGACCGTACGCACCTCCCACGGTCTCGGCGTGGAACTGCTGTGGAAGCTGGACGAGGACGTCGACGCAGACGTGCGGGCGGCTGTCGAGCTGCTGCGCAGTCCGTCAAGCCTGCGCACCCGTGAGCAGACCGAGCAGCTCCGCGAGGTGCTGCACCGCCGAATCGAGGATGCCCGACGGGCCGATCCCTCAGCCGGTTATGCCGCCCATCTGCGGACCGCGCTCGACTACCGTGATTGGTTCCGCTTCCACACCTTCGTGGTCGAGGACGCCGCCCCGGGACGCAGGCGGAAACTGACCGGCCGCACCGGGCTCAGCCAGGGCGAGCAGCGAGTGCTCTCCTACCTCGTTCTCTTCGCCGCGGCCGCCGCCCACTTCACCAGCCTCGCCGAGTCCGCACCCCACGCCCCGCGGCTGATCCTGCTCGACGACGCCTTCGCCAAGGTCGACGAACCCACCCACGGGAGGCTGGGACGCATCCTCGTCGACCTCGATCTCGACTTCGTCCTCACCAGCGAACGGCTCATGGGCAACTGGCCGGAGGTGCCGTCCCTGCACATCTACGAGTGCCTCCGCGATCCCCATGTGCGCGGGGTGGCCACCCTGCACTACACCTGGAACGGTCGGCACCGGCGGCTGGTGTCCGTATGAGCAAACTGCCCACGGCGACACGGGACTGGCTGGCCGGTCCCGGGCTCACCCGGCTTTGGGAAGCGGTACGCAAGCGCCTGGAAAGCAATGGCGTGCAGGCCACCGGTTCCGTCCGGCTGACCTCAGTGAGCGCCCAAGAACGCACCGACCTTTCGCTCCTGCTGGGCAAACCCGTCACGGGTGCTGTCGCAACTGTGCGCCTCGATGCACTCGACACCCGGCTGCGCGCCTCGGCGGCCGGACTCGGGCTCAGAGACGTCTTGGAGGAACTCGGGCCTCCGCTCACCGACCGCCGTGCCGTCCGCGCGGGTATCGCGGCACGGCGCGAGCACGTCTGGTCGTCGCTCGCCTCCGCGCTGGACACCTCTCCGCTCGTCGGCCAGGAGTGGACCGGCCGGTGGTACGACCTGCTGCGCCGCACCGGCGTACCGACAGGAGTGACACCCGAAACGGCGGTACGCACGATTCAGCAGGCTGTCCAGGTCCTCTCCGTACTGCTCGGCCCGGAGGCGGGTGGCAGCCGAGGCCGAGGAGAACTCGCCGCCATGGCGACCGGGTCCGCACACGGCCTGGACGACGGCACCTGGCTCGCACGCCTCGTCCAACGCGGTATCGCCCTCGCCCACAGCACTGAGTTCCCCGGTGACGCGGCCAGCCGACGTGCGCTGTGGCGGCTGGTGTCCGTCACACCGGACGAAGTCTCCAGCACAGTGCTGACCTACGGGCTGCGGCCCGTCGGCGGGGGCTGGCGGGAGCAGGCCCTGCGGGAGCGGGCAGACCATCACGCCGAAGCCCACCTCACGCCGCGCGATCTTCACGACCTCCAGCTGAGACTACCTGCCGGAGAAGTGGTCCACATCTGTGAGAATCCGCGCGTGGTGGAAGCTGCGGCGGACGCTGCCTGCGTCCGGCCATTGGTGTGCACGTCCGGCAGCGCCGCCACCGTGGTGCTCACACTCCTCGACGCTCTCGCCACCACCGGCTGCCGCTTCGCGTACCACGGCGACTTCGACTGGCCGGGCATCGCTCTGGCCAACCGGATCATCCGCCGTTACGAAGCCCAGCCATGGCGCATGGGCGCCGAGGACTACGAGCACCTGGCCGCTCGAAGCCAGGCCGAGGGAATCCCTCAGCTGCCGCTCGACGGCCAGCCCGTCAGCGCGGCCTGGGACCCCGGCCTCGCCCCTGCCATGACCTCTCTCGGGGTCGCGCTCCATGAGGAGATCACCCTCGACCTTCTGGTGGACGACCTGTTGGGTCAGACGTAGGAACGCCGCGGGACATGCGCAGGTGCTGAGGGAGGAGTCCCGGTGCTGGGAGCCGTCTGGGAGCCGTCCCGCTCCCCGAGCCCCTGCCAAGGACAGTTCGACCAGCGTCTTCACCGGGCCGTCCGAACACAGCAAGGCGTCACCCAGCTCGAACAAGTGAGCTTCCCCCGAGATGCGAGGAGGGGTGACAGCGGGTCAGATAGATCTCGTGAGAGGAGATCTGACGATGCCTGCCCCGAGGAAATATCCGTTGGGGTTGCGTGAGCGTGCGGTGCGGATGTACCGCGCCGCCGAGCCGAAGCCCGTCATCCGCCGCATGGCCGAGGATCTCGGCGTGCACCACGAGGCCCTGCGCAACTGGATCCGACAGGCCGAGGCCGACGCCGGCGAGCGGGACGACATGCTCACCACCGCCGAACGGGAGGAGCTGGCGGCTCTGCGGAAGGAGAATGCCCAGCTCAAGCGGGCGAACGAGGTCCTGCGGACGGCTTCCGCTTTTTTCGCGGCCCAGCTCGACCCGACCCGGCCCAGGTGACGGTGCTCGTCGACGAGCACCCGCATCTGGGGGTCGAGCCTGTACTCCGGGAACTGAACATCCCCACCTCCACCTACTACCGCTGGCGCCAGGCCGAGAAGGAGCCGTGCGAACACCGCCGCCGGGACGCCGAGTTGACGGGCATGATTCGGCAGGTCCACGCCGAGTCCGGCGGGATCTACGGCTCGCCCCGCGTGCATGCCGTCCTCAAGCGTGAGGGTGTCCGCGTCGGCCGCAAGCGCGTCGAACGGCTCATGCGCCAGGCCGGCCTCGCCGGAATCAGCCCCCGCCGGGGCAAGGGCTTCACCCGACGTGACCCGGACGCCGATCCCGCTCCTGACCTGGTGCAACGCGACTTCACCGCGAACGTGCCGAACCGGTTGTGGGTCACCGACCTGACCATGATCGCGACTTTGGAGGGCCCGCTGTGGCTCTCCGCGATCCGCGACGCGTTCTCCCGCCGGGTCGTGGCCTGGGAAACCTCCGCCCGTGCGGACGCGGACCTGGTCCTGACCTCGCTGGAGTATGCCCTGGCCAGCCGCGAAGTCGCGCCCGGTGAGCTTGTTCACCACGCGGACCACGGCACCCAATACACCTCTGTGAAGCTGACAACACGCCTGGTCAGGGCCGGGATCCAGGCGTCCATGGGCTCGGTCGGCGACTCGTTCGACAACGCCCTGGCGGAGAACCTATGGATGGTGATCAAGACCGAGTGCATCCGCGGCCGGGTCTTCGCGACCAGGGCCGAAGCGAACCTCGCGCTCTTCGAGTACATCGACGGCTTCTATAACCCCCGCCGCATCCAGAAACGCCTCGGCTACCTCAGCCCGATCGAGTTCGAGGTGAAGCACTACGCCAGCCAGGCAGCGGCCGAACAAGTGAACCTGAAACCACGTCAACCCGCCCTGACCAGCTAGTCAGCCACTCCCACACAGCGGGGGAACCTCAAAGGCGTCGGGCCGCTGGATCAGGCAGGCATAGAACTCCGACCGGAAGCATGACAGTTCGGCAAACGCATCCCGCGGGACATCCCGCTGCAGCAGACTCATTGCTACGGCCTTCGTACTGGTCAAGTGCCTCTGTGACGGAGCACAGGATCAGGCGAAGGCCGCTCTCACGTCAGACACTCAGACGAAGACGTCAGCAAGTTCGAGGCCGTGTTCGACCCCGGACGATAAACGTCAAGCTAAGGCCGTGGCTTCAAATACCGCGCTCTGCCGGCACACGAAACACCGGGCCTCGGGCACCCAGCAGCCCGGGCACGGTCTGCCACAGATCTGCCCCGTTCACCCGCTCCCATTTCGCGGTCGCCCGGGACTGCGCCCACTGGGCCACGGCCACCGGAACCAGCATGAGCGGCGGCATCAGCTGATGCGATGCCAGGCCGATGAGCATCATCCAACAGACCGCTCCACCCACGAATCCGGCCGTGCGCCGTAGCGACAGCCGCTGCGCCGCGTCCTGGCCGGTATGCGGTTGTTCTTCGGCGCTGTCGATCCGCACGGCATGCTCGTACGTGCGGCGAAGCCGGGCGCGGAGACGGAAGCGCAGCAGCAGTAGGACCAGGGACACAAGAGCCACCGCAACTGCTCCCACCAGGAGGGTCTCCAACCGGTGAGCCGTACCGATCAAGATCAGGAGCAACCCTTCGGACAGTACCGCGCCGCCGCCCATCATCAATGCGCACGTCTGCTGGAAGTACACCACCCTTATCAGCCCGGGTCTGGCGTCCTCGGTCATCGTCCCAGCTCTCTACCCGTACACCCGCACGGGCAGGGAAGATCCAACGCCGTATGGAGCGCGGCGTCAACAGACCGCGTGCCAGAACATCACCAAGACTGTCGGGCCCAGCTCCTAGGCGCAGGGCAATGACGGCAATGCTGACGGCAACGCCCACGGACGGCGACGGCCGCCGGCAGCTCGTCTCGGAGGTGACGGGGAGCCGCCGGGCCGGGCCTGCAGGGCATGCCCGCATCTTCTAAGCACCGGTTCCAGGGCGTCATGATCTACCGATGGATGAGTACGCCTGGCCCACGGGCCCTGAAGTGCCGGCCGCGGACTTGGTGCGGGAGAGCTGGGAGGCAACCGTCGCGGCTCTGCCCGTCGAGGCCCGGATCATCGGCGAGGTCATCGGTCGCCAGCGCTTCGGGGTCTTCATACGTATAGACAGCGTGCCGAACGCCATAGCGCTGGCCGAGATCACGGCCATGCCGCACGGGATGGACCTCCCGGCCCTCGGGGCCTTCGTCAGTGGGGAGGTCATCTGGCACGCCGCCCACCACCAGGTCAAGGTGCGGCTCGATGAGTGGCTGGCGGCCGACGAGTGATCTTCGCTGGGCCGTCTCTGGGCCGTCCGAGGCCGCTCACTGGCGACCGGTGACGACGACTACGTAACGGCAGTCGTAGCGGCCGACAGCCACAGGTCACCCAATTGGATCTGCGACACTGGCAGCGCCATGCCTAAGCTCGGAGATCTTGCATTCGTCAAGGTCATCGGCTGAAGCTGACACCAACGCCTGACACCAACAGTAGCGAACGGCGGCGGTCAGCCAGGGAGGGCCGCGGACTCCGGATCGAGGCACGCAGCTGGTGGACCTGCCCCGGAGACACGTGATCGACCTGATAAGGATGAGCACCGGCCTCAGAGTTTTGGCCTCGCGGGGGCACCGTCCCTGTCGGCTGGCGGTCCGCCCTTACCAAGGTCACTCGGCGCAGCGCTAGTAGTTCCTCCGACGCAGGCGTTGCGCAAAGAGCAGGACCGACAGCAGCAGGAGGGCCCCTTCAACGGCCAGACTGACCAGCCCGAGCGGTTCCGTCCAGTTGCCGACGTCGTCGCTGTAGTCGGGCAGTCCCGGGCCCCTGGAAAGGATGTATCCCAGCAGGGGGCCCACGGCGACCCCGGCCGCCAGCAGCCACCCCGGTCGGACGAGACCGACGAGAAGCAGCGCAGCAGCGACGACGGCAGCGATCTCCAGGACGTGATAGGCCACACCGATGTAGTGAGGGTCCCTCGTCGTCGTGACGCCGCCTTGATCCTTGACATGGATGACGGCCACCGCGAGGCACAGCAGAGCTCCCGCCAGCCTGGCCACCCAGGTGGCCCCCGACCCCCTCGCATTGTGCTGTGACATGGGGCGCGCCCTTTCCCTCCGTCAGCAATGTGTGTCTGTGGCGCCGCGTTTCCGACATAGGGTCGGGCTTGCGGACCGACATTGCGCCCCCCTGGTGTCACCTCCAGCCTCGGCGGACTACTGCTCGCCGTCGCCCCCGACAGCGCAGACGAGTGACGCGGAAGGGGCACATCGCGGACGGCGCTCCTTAACCAGGCGAACAAAACCCGCTTGACGCACAAACCCACGTCGGTGCAGGTCGATGGCGACGTATGCGGCGGGTCAGCCACGGTCAGTGATTGGGGACCTACGGTCCAGTTTCGCCTCACCAGGTCTCAAACCACCAGGTCAGCGGCATGAGACGGTTGTTCCCGTCCGGATCTGTGCCGACGGCCACAGCGAACGGGTATAGACGTAGGCTCATATTGAGTCATGACAAAGCCTGCTGCGCCGAAGCGTCATTTGCCTACCAGCCCCTTCAAGGCCCCGGTCACACCGGCTCCCAAGCACTTCGCCGTGGGCGACCAGGTCACACACGACATGTACGGCCTCGGCCGAGTAGTCGGCATCGAGGACGGAGTCGCGGCGCTCGTGGATTTCCGCTCGGCGCAAATGCGGATCTTGAGCCCGTACGCCAAGATGACCAAGCTGTAGGACCGCTGTGCCCGGTCACGGCACACCAGGCCCCTTCAGAGACCTGTAACGAAAGAGAGTCCTCTCATCGACGTGACGTCGCTGTTTTCCGCCCTGGAAGGGCAACCCCGCTGCGCCACTGCAGCATCGCCGCCTCCGACGACTAACCCTTTCCAGGCCCCTGACTTCCGGGAAGACGAGACCCTGCCACTCGACGTACAGGAGCCCGCCTCGGGCCTACGTGCGGCGCGGCCCAAGGCCGCTTAGGTCCACGAATGACGGCGGCTCCGGCCAACTGGCCGCGGGCCGTCTCCCGTGCTGCGGTGAAGAGTGCGGCCGTCTCAGTTTCCCTCTCATTCAGCCCCGTTACCGTCGTTCGGACGAGACCGTGTGCCGGGTCCTTCCCGTAGTCAGGCCACCCATGAACGCAGGTGAACGGCCCTGTACGCGCCTTGGCTAGGCGCCAACAGACTTGGAAAGAGTGCACCTGGTGACACCAACGGCTGACACCCACATCGGCGAACGCGGCCGGACGAGAGCAGTCCCCAGCGGTCGACGGGGGGCGTCAGGCTGGGAGCTTTCCAGTCTTCACGGGGGCTGTGATCGACCTGATAAGGATGAGGCCAGGCCCAATAGCTGGTGTGTAGGGGTCCGGTTTCGCCCGCTGAGGCCTCTCGATCTTTAATCTTCCGGGCTTCAGCTTGCCCCACCAGGCCTCCATACTGAGAACGTGAGTCCGGCAGACGCAACCAGCGAACAGTCGAAGGAGCAGGTCAATGGGCCTGTTCCGGAGTCAGCTGCAGTTCTTCAGTACGAGTGGGACGGTGCGTGGATGATCGTCGCGCACGGCCACTACGACATGCAGAACATCGCGCCGTTGGCTGAGGCCTTGGAAGACGCGTCGGAAAAGTACTCCAAGGTCGTGGTGGACGCCTCCCGGGTAACCTTTGCAGATTCAACCTTCTTGAACCTGCTACTCCGCGTCCGTCCCATGACCGCGTTGCGTGTGGCTGAGCCGGCGCCTCAGCTTCTGAGAGTGCTCGAACTGACCGGGGCCGGCTCTGTACTTGATGTTCGAGACTCAGTCGAGGAAGCCACCGCATCGTAAGGAAGCGCCCCGTACAGCACGGGGGTACAGCAACCTCTGCGGCCAGGACCGACCGCCGCCACCCCAAGCAACCAGCTGACGTGCCCGATCGACCTCAGCGACCACCATGCCCATAGTTCGGGACGAAGAGGTCGTGCCAGACACGTGCCAGGTCGCACGGGGAACCGCGGGGAACACCGGGGAATCAACGGACCGGCCACCAGACGTCGAGGCACCTGTTCCGCAGGTCAGATCCATGGCAAGCCAGGGCTCACCTCAGCTTCCCAAGCTGAGAGCGCGAGTTCGATTCTCGTCACCCGTCCCACGTGAAACCCCCAGGTCGGAGACCCGGGGGTTCCTTATTGTCTTGACCAGTGGGCGGGCTACGCACCACTCCGCACCATGAGTAGCGACTAGGCAGGACCTGTCCGGCGGATCACGTGATAGCCAGGCGGCGTGGGCGTTAGCGGGTCTGGCCAGTCCGGTATCTGTTCACCTTGGGATGCGAGGCGGACGCGGGGTTAGCCACGGCCACCGCTAGTTGTCAGGCCGCCTTGGAATCAGGGTTCCACACTGACCGCTGGCCTCGACGCTACGGCTCAATCTCCAGTTGAACCTCGTTGCCGCCACCCTGGAGGCCGGACGTGAGGCATTCCGTGGGCAGTTCGCGGGGCAGCCCGGTGATAGTCCGCTGTACGGGATGTCCTTGGTCACGTCCCTCGACGACCCGGCCTCGCTGAATCACGACCAGGACCCCCGCGACGCGGACGGTCGTGGCGCTGTCGTAGGCGATCTGCGACCTGCCACCGTCGGCATACCGGACGGTTTCCGTCCCGCTCCCGCCGGACACCGCGACGCAGGAGGCCGCTGGTGCGTCCGAGTTGAAGGAGCCGGTAGCGGGGACGGTCCGGCCGTGGGCACCGCAGGTGTACGTGATGTCCGCGTGAACATGGGTCGGCCGAGCCAGGAGCGTGAGCGGGGGGTCGTAACGGCTTTCACTGTGCCCGATGCAGCCGACGCTCCCCTCCTCACCCGTCATGGCCTGACCGGCCGGCGCCCACACCAACGACGAACCCGCCAGCACCACAGACCCCAGGGCCACTGCGACACCACGCCTACCGAACATGTTCCCTCCCGATACGTCTTGCTATCGCTAACGGCCATTGGCCTACCCAGGGGCGCATCCCGCACCCCGCGTCTCAGAGTGCGTGACCGCGCACGCCTCGATCTGTGCGCGGTCACGCGCGCTGGTACTCCCGCCGGACTTCTTAGGTTCGGCTGCGGTCGCATGGAACTTGGAACACGGCGGGTAGCAAGCGCCGGACGAGTCCTCGTCGAGTAGGAAACGAGCAGGAGGAGATCTCTAGTGGGCCGTACCACCGTTGCAGCCGCCACCGTCGCGAGAGGGCGTATCTTCGCCATGATGGACGCGGACGGGGACGGGGTCATCTCGGCGCACGACTACCTCTCCCGGGTCGACCGGGCCGTCCAGGCCACGGGACGCTCGGAGGACGACCCGCTCGTCGTCGCCGCCCGCGGACAAGCCCACAAGGCATGGGGGGCGATGGACGCGAACGGCGACGGGAAGCTGACCTTCGAGGAATACGACGCATGGGTCGGCGCCGACAAGTTCGACAACATCTGCCGATTCGCACTGGGTGCACTGTTCGACCTCGCAGACGCCGACGGGGACGGCGCCCTGGACAAGGCCGCATTCACGATGCTGCGCACCGCACTGAACAATGCACCCGGAAACGCTGCTGCCGCATTCAAAGCACTGGATGCCGACGGCGACGGCCGGGTGGGTCGTGATGAGTACCTGGCGTCGATCCGCTCCTACGTCATCGGCGACACGTCCCCCATGGGCGATGCCCTGTATTAGGCGGGTGCACGGGAGCGCGGCCCCGACCAGCAAAAACCCAGCTCCCCGAGATGGCGCCAGCGGGAGGAGGGGTACGTGTCTAACTACGTGACAACGCTGATGCACCTCGGCGAACAAGCACGGACGCCTGCGGACCATCAGCACAGGTGAGCGGGTCACCAGCCCATGGTCCGGCGCTCACCCAAGTTGCTTTCCCTCACGGCCAGGTCCGCGAGCACCTGCAAGAGCCGTTGGCGTTGGCCCGAGGGCAGTTGCAGGAGCACCCAGCCCACGCTCTCCATCATCTTCACCGCGGAGTCGGGATCCACTTCCTCGTCCCCGCAGCTGTCCAATCACCACATGACGTCGGCGAGCAGGCCGGTGAGTGCCGGCACAAGCGGATCCCTGTCAACCATGCAGGCAACTTAACCGAGCCCTACGACACCGCCGTGGGGGAAGGTGAGTGCCCGCCCACAACGGCGGACAACCGCGAACGCCCATGGACTGTCGCCGCGGGTGAGAAGCGCACCGGTCCAAGGTCGGGCGCCCGCCCAAGTTGCCTCGGGACGAAGAGGTCGTGGGTTCAAATCCCGCCACCCCGACAGAGAAACACCAGGTCAGGCCCGGTGCTGAGAGATCAGCGTCGGGCCTGACCTGTTTCCGGGAGGCTCTCTGGAGAAATCCTGGAGAAGATCTTGGAAATCGTCTCCAGACCTGTGCCTACCTACGAGGCCTGAGCAACGCATCCACGACAGCGGCGGCAGTTCACGCCGGAGATCTGTTGCAGGTTGCTCCACCTCATCAAGCCCGGGCTGCGCTCCGTTCCGCCGGGCGCGCTTCCCGGCCGCGCGCTCCACCTGGGCGCCAGGAACCACGCCCGCTCCACGGTGTGTGGGTCGGCGGCGTACGGGATGGGAGCTGGGAAGGGTGGTGGCGCAGCTAGGCCGTCGCCGCTGCACCAACTACAGGAGCAGATGCGGTCCTCGACATCCGAGCGACCGTGGCAGGCGCGGCGACATGACTCAGCTTCCGGTTGTCCGCCGTGAACGCAAGAGGAGCCGCCGGGGGCCGGGTTCCGTCATGCGGTGAGCAGGCGGTTGAAGAACGAGCGGTAGTGCTGCAGGGCCCTACGCAGATCTTCGGTGTCCGCCTGCTCGCCCCGGTTCCACTGGCCTTCCAGCTCGTGCTTCTGCTCGGCGAACGTCTCGGCCAGCTGCTGCATGACGTCGGCGACCAGGGAGTCGGCCGTGTGTACGGCATCTTGGGGGTCGTCGACGAACTCGTTTTGGATCTCCTGCCACCGTTCGCGGAGATGCTCCTCTTCCTCCGGCGCGAGGAGGTGAAGAGTCTCGTCGCCCGGTGCTGCGGCAGCCGCACGCCCCTGCCCTTCGGCAGTCTCTTGAGGCGGGGCTGTGCTCTCGCCGGGGTAGACGGGCGCCTCGGACTGCGCCCGCGGTTCACCCCCGGTGCCGGCGCGGGGCTGGGCCAGGTCTTCGGTAGACAGTTCCCTCTCGGGGCCCGATGCGTGTTCGCGTTCCATGTCTCCTCCGTCCCTTCGTCCTTCGGGATCTGTCGGCATTGCGGTGGTGAGCGGGTTCAGGCCCGGGCGTGGCGAGGTTGACCACCGTCGGAGAGCAGCTCGTCGAAGAGCTCGCGGTAATGCACCATGGCGCCGCGTAGTTGCTCGGTTGTGGCCTTGTGCTGGGTGCTGAGCGTGTCGATCTCGTGGGCGGCCCGATAATGCTCGAGCGTGCGGCCGTGCTCGACTGAAAGATCCTTCACGCGCTGCTCGAATTCCCCGGTCGGGTAGCCGCGCTCGTGCATCAGAGAAGTGACCAGACGGTCGGCGTCATGCACGGCATCGTTGGGCCGATCCACGAACTCGTCCTGCACGCTCGTCCAGTCCCGGGCGTACCGTTCTCGCACGCTGCTGGGCAGCGGCTTGATGTCGAGGGAGTCATGGCGCCTCTCACGTGCACTGAGCTCGCGCTCGGCGGCCAATCTGTTGTCGGCGCCCTCGACTGTTCGTTCGTACTCGGGTCCGAAGCGTTCGCGCAGGTGGCGGCGGCGCATGAAGAAGCAGGCCGCCGTCGCAGCGAGAGCGATCACCACTACGACGGGGATGATGATCGCTAGAAGCGTCCCTGTTGACATTGCGGCCGAGCCCCCTTGACTTGCCCGTTATGTACCACTTAGGCCCCGCGTACCCCTGGTATAGCGGCCAAAACGGGGTTCAGTGCGCCACCCAACGGCGGCAGCGGGAAACAGTCGCATGGCCAAATTCATGCATGTGTTCGATTTTTCAGCCAACGAAGTGGCCGTGCCGGGTGACGGAGGACAGACCTGGACACACCTTGGGTGGTACGGCCCACGCAGCGCCGAAGCGGACACTGCGGTGGCGAGATACCTTTGAGCGCTCACCTGGGCAGCAGCAAGCACTACAGCCGGAGATCTTGAGGGTCGATGGGGGCGCTCCGACACCGTCCAGTTGTTCTCCTTCGGCAGCTCCGCCAGCAGCCCCAAACGAACTGCGCGAGCGAACACCCCGAGGCTCCGGCCGGTTGAGCGAGTATCGCAACGAACGAGCCACCGCGGCCAGTTCAGCATCGCACCCGGCTATCTACGCAGCCGTCACACTTGCCATCACACCCGGTCAACGACAGCACGCGGGCCCCTTCAAAAGATCTCCGGCTGTAGTACACGGAGCAAGTTCTGCCCAGAGACGTGACGGCCGCACCGGCTCGCACAGAGAGGATTCACCTCGTCGACACCTTGGGAACATGGGCGTTTTTGTCAGAATTTGCGAGGTATTTCGCGTCGTGTCAGCCTTGAACCGGAGGGGTGGGCAGGGACTGGAAACCCAAAGGCGAGAAGGAGCTGCCATGCGAACTCGCGGGAGAGCGGCTGCAGTTGCGGCAATAGCGGTGCCCGTCCTGGCGCTCAGCGGAGCGGCTGGAGTCGCTACCGCGCAACACTCCGCTGATGTGAGCACGCACGCCACTCCAGCCAAACCCAAGTGCCACTGGGTGAATGGGCACTGGGAAGACAAGGGAAAGGGCCAGCACAAAAAGCGCGTCTGGGTCCAAGGCCACAAGGTCTGCACGTCGACAGGAACGGCCAAGCCGACGAAGAAGCCCTCACCGACTGCTTCAGTGACCAAGCCGAACAAGCCGTCGCCGACAGTGACGATGACGAAGAAGCCGTCGCCATCACCCACAGTGACGATGACGAAGACTGCGTCCCCATCGCCGACAATGACGGGGACGAAGAAGCCGTCGCCATCGCCGACCTCTCCGACGGCGCCCTCCTCGTAATCGAGACAGGCAGCAGCCCCAGACCAATGGGAAACCGCTGGTCTGGGGCGTTTACGTGCCTGCCGTGGACTAGAAGACAACGCGTCCAGGACAGCCACCGGCGAGCCGGGACTCATCGCCCGACGTGCTTCCAACGCCTCCCGCATCTCAGTGAGCGCGCTCATCAATACCTTCCGCATCCCGGCCGTGATGTAGTCATGGCGGGACTGCACGGAGCCGTCCTCGTGGCCCATGCGGTTCGTCCATGAGCTTCGGCGGGGTCCCCACTTCCCTCATGAGGGTCTTGTGAGTGTGACGGAGCCCGTGCGGTGTCAGCCCCGGAGCGATCGGCACCCAGCAGGCCTCAGCGCGCTTGGCATCCACCGCCGCCTGGCCCGCGACTACGAGACCCTGCCCGCCCGCTCCGAAGCTGTGATCCACCTCGCCATGACCGACCTGATGGCCCGCCGCCTCACCGGCGAAGCCACCATCTCCTCGCGCGACCCGACACCACGGGGTAAAACACCAATTCCGGGATGAAACATCGGGAAAAAACGACCTCTGAGAGGCGCCGCAGGCGCCTGGGACCACAGCGGTCTGTTCGTGCGTGCGTCGAAGATCT
Source organism: Streptomyces sp. NPDC001852 (assembly GCF_042891825.1). Lineage (NCBI taxonomy): Bacteria > Bacillati > Actinomycetota > Actinomycetes > Kitasatosporales > Streptomycetaceae > Streptomyces > Streptomyces sp. NPDC001852. Next base: position 1,528 of record NZ_JBIATN010000013.1, on the reverse strand, counting down.
CGCGCCCTCCCGCCGCCCCTGGCGGCGGGAGGGCGACCAGGAGTAGGCGACAGGAGTAGTAGAAACGACGCGCCCCGATCACGACGCCCTCGGCCCACTTCACGGACCCCTCGCCTCGAACGCTGGATGAGTTCCTACTGATGCCGCCGGTGCCGCTGTGCGGTGGCATGGCACCGGCGCCGCGCGTAGCGTCAGCCCGAGAAAAGCTCTTTCGAGCAGGCTCGGGCGGGCCGGCGCCGCGGGGCATCGCACGGAAGACCGGGAGGACGAGTCCCCGGCTTGGAGGCTGCTCCGGGCGGGGATCCGTTCCTGGTTCCATGAAAGGCAGGGGCCGCGCCGGAAGCTCCTTCGAGCGCTCCAGCCTGTATGGCCGAAGTGCCCAGGGCGCTGAGGAGTTGGATCCGGCATGAACCTCGCATCGCATGTGGTGAACAGCGCCCGGGTATATCCGGACCGAACTGCGCTGCGGCTCGGGGACGACATCGTCACCTATCGCACGCTCGACCAGCGCACTGCCCGTGTGGCCGCAATGCTTCGCAACCGCGGCGTGCGGCCGGGAGACCATGTCGGGCTCATGCTGACCGACACGCCGGAGTTCGCGTTCGCCTACTTCGGTGTGCTCCGGGCCGGTGGCGTCGTCGTCCCTATGAACTTTCTGCTGAAGTCCAGCGAGGTCGCCTACCACCTCGGTGACTCGGGGGCCCGGCTGCTGTTCGCCTGGCACGACTTCGCCGACGAGGCACGGGCCGGTGCACAACAGGCCGGTGCCGAAGCGGTCGTCGTCGACGCCGGCGGCTTCGATGAACTCCCTGCGTCCGGACCCTCCGCCTCGGACATGGCCGACCGGCACGAGAACGACACCGCCGTGGTGCTCGACACCTCGGGCACCACAGGCGAGCCGAAAGGGTCCGAGCTGACGCACGGCAACCTCACTCATAACTGCTCCATCGCGGCCGGCCGTGATGCGGGAGCGTGCGCCATCACGGCCGAGAGGCTGACCGCAGTCACTGCCGAGATCCCGCCGCCGAGAACCGTAGGCAGCGGAGCCCAAGCGGCCTCGTTCCTTGCCGTCGCTCCGACTCCCGTGACGGTCACGAGAGCAGCATGCAGATCCGAGGTGCCCGGCACTTTGAGGTAGATCGCCGCAGCCGACGCGCCCAGTTCGCCGACAACGCTCTTGGCCGCCGAAACCACTAGCTGTTCTCTATCCAGCACTGCGGGGGGAAGACGTTTTGAACCCGGCGCGATGGGCTCAGACTGTTCCATCTCTTTCCCCGCCCAACTGCCGTTGGAGCCGCTACCAGCCTCATGGTACTGCCGTTGTCCTGACCTGCTCGGCCCTGAGCACCATGCTCGAATCCGGCGAGATCGACGCACTGATCTCCGTCGACGTACCGCAGGCCGTGCTGGACGGCTCCCCGAAGGTCGCCCGACTGTTCCCCGACTACGAGGCCGTGGAGCGCGACTACTACCGCCGCACCGGGATCTTCCCCCCGATGCACATCATCGCGATCCGCAGGGAACTGGC